>NZ_QCYK01000003.1:600000-900000 GCF_003071345.1 Chitinophaga parva
ACTTGTATGAAAAAGATATGGATCGTTTTTGCAGTGCTGCTGTGTTGCGGCGCCTGCCGGAAAGCGGATATTGCTGATAAGCCGGGCGTAAGTTTGCCGCCGGTGACCAACCTGGCCCTGACCGCGAAAGATGCCGGGCATGTAACATTGAGCTGGCAGATACCCACCGCTATTCCCACGGAGATCCAGCAACCGCTCAGCGTTTCAGTGGAGGTGACGCAGATTGTGAGTGCGATGAAGACAATATCGTTGTCCACCGAACTATTGCCGGGGGCACCGGTGACGTATGAATATACCCTGCCGGATGCAGCGGCCACTTATCACTTTACGGTGAAGCTGGTGGGGAACACCAAGAAGGTGGACGTGAATTATTCAGGAACGGTTTATTCGCCGGGGGAGACGGTAGCGAATAAATAGCGGTTTTTTGATCTTGTAAATCAATCCGTTTTGTAACGCTCTTTGTGTTAAATTCGTTAGTCTTTCAAGCGGAGGAGCGGCGTTTACGGCGCACCTTGCAGTGTTTGGCACTTATCAGAACACCTGTCTTTCATATTATACTCATGGCAAATTCATTTGCCATGAGTATAATTGCTATACATCAACAGTTTTTACCAAATGCAAAAGAATTTTTTCAGGTACCTGAATTTTGGTCCTGCGGAAGAGCGCTGGGGATTGTTTGCCACCACGATAGGTTATTCGAGGACAGGGCCTCATGACGATTATCCCAATCAGCAGCACCCCCCAAGCCATGAATTAACCTGGAACCGCGGGCGCATATTAAGCGACTATTATATTGTTTTTATACCTAAGGGGAAAGGTGTTTTCGACTCAGCATTATCACCTGCCTGCGAGATCAGTGCGGGGACCGTCTTCTTTTTATACCCCGGTGTTTGGCACCGCTACAGGCCGGAACAAAAGGTGGGCTGGGAAGAATATTGGATAGGGTTTAATGGCTTTTATGCACAGCAATTGATGGACAGCGGTATTTTTAATAAGCAGCAGTCAATTTACCACACCGGGTTGGATAAGGATATCCTGGTGCTGTTCCAGCAGCTGGCAGACACCGTGCAGGCTTCCCTGCCGGGTTACCCGCAGCAGATCGCAGGCCTGACCATGCAGTTGCTGGGGCATATTAATAACATAGCCAGCTATGGTGATGACAATGGAAACAGGATTGGCAAACTGATCTCCAAGGCGCGCTTCATGATACAAGCGTCGCATGAGAGCCGGCTGAATATGGAAAAATTAGCACAGGAGCTACCCATGGGTTACGCTTCTTTCAGGAAGGCGTTCAAACAATTTACAGGTGAATCCCCTAACCAGTATCATCTTAATCTCCGGCTTGAAAGAGCCAGGAGCCTGCTTGCCACAACGGTATTGAACATCAACGAAATTGCCGATCAAACCGGTTTCCAGTCAGTTTTTTATTTTTCAAAGTTATTCAAGAAGAAACACGGGCTGTCGCCGAAACAATTCAGGGACCGGGAAGAATGCCTGTTGTAAAAAGCGGGCAGCATATGCTGACTTTCACGGTTGGTCAGCAGGGTCTTTTTTAACCGTAAAATCCAATTGTCCCGGGTTGGTCCATGAAACCGAAAGACTGCCTTCGTTTGTGGCTTTTACCCGTTTTGACAAATGGCCGGCATGGATTGTATAAAAGCTATCCGGCACCAGGCCTTTTATGTCCATCTTTAGCGGTCCTTTGCTGTGTAGATTGAATAACAGTTGTGCTTCATCCCATCGCTGCACTGACAGGCCGATGGACTGCTTGCCGGTGGTTGTTTTTATATTCAGTGTGCAGCTGTCTTTATTGAGATGGTAATAATGAAGGCCATCTTTCCTGTTTGCTACGCCAAAACCGGTTGTAGCAGCTACTGAAAAGTTATCCCCGCTTAATCGATATGTTCCCAGGCGGAGGCTCACCTGGTAAGCCGTGTCACGCAACATATACCTGAACGAAGTGCCATCCAGCGTACTATCCAGGTGTGGCTCCAGGCCCATCCGGTTCCATTTGGGCCGGATGCCATATATGTCCCGGTATAAGGCCGTTATCGTGGTGGATATCCCGGCCAGTACATCATCGCCCTGTCCTTGTTGTGTTATCCGGCTATACCGTTGTGACGACAAGCCATCCAATTGATATTGGTGAAGGATGTTCCGGATATATTTTAATGCGATGTCTTTGTTATACGGCGCGTATGCACGGACCCCAAGGTATCCCCATGTGGGAAAGATATCTCCATTCTCATACTTCGGGAACGGCCAGTTCCCCGCGGAAACCTCTTCTTCCCTGAACGAATCAAAGCACAAAGGCCAGTGAAAGAGGTGTTCACGCGTCATGCGTTGTTCTATGCTGTCAAGGATAGTTTTGATACGTGCAGGCTGGTCGCACAGACCGAATGCAATGGCAGCAAAATTAACAGGCGTTACCAGATTATTACCATGTATGCTCCCATCATTGTCCCGCCAGTAAACATACTGCCCATCTTTTTCCGACCAGAAACCGCCGTCCTCGATGGGCTTGTTGAATGCAGTCTTTAGCTTTAGTGCTACTGATGCATAATATTCAGACTCAGGCATGTTGCCCAGCACCCGTTCGCAACCAGACCAGTGCTGAAGCGCCCCGTACATCTGGGCGTTCACAAAAGCATTCTCATAGCTGGCCCATACAATGTCCAGCCAGTCACTGGCTGTCTTTTCGGTAATGTTATGATTAACCATTTCAAAGATGCCATTGTGATCGCTGTCTCTTTTAATGAGCCAGTCGAGCGCTTTTTCGCAGCTTTGCTGGTGAGATCTCAACCAGCTGAGCTTTCCGGTAAGATCAAATTGTTCGCACACGTTGATGACATAGCCGGTTTGTGAGTCGACCGTATAGCCCCACATTGCTTCGTAGTAGCCCGTTTCCTTGTTGTAAGTGCCGGGGATCTCATCACCGGGCACATCATGCCAGCGGGAAAGTACCCTGCCATCCGGCTTCATGGCCAGGTCGCGCTCCTGGTCCAGGGTGGCAGACAGGTTACGGTCATAATTTGAATCGTCCAAAGCCAGGCCTATCTGCGCAAAGAATGGTTCATGGAGGCATTTCCAATTGCTCAGCCACCCGTTGCCACCGGTGATGCGGTTGTCCACTACGCCGTAGCGACCGGTGGTGTTCATCAGTTCCCGTACGGCGATGGCGTCTATGCCGGGTAGGTTACCCCTTGTGTATGCCTCAGGGTAGTTCACGTAGGCGATATCATACCTGGCCCTGATCTTACTTTTAAGTACCACGTGGGGCGCAAAGACCAGGGACCTGCCCCGCACAAAGCGGCTCAGGTGATAGCGTTGTTTTAAACCGGCGTCACTGACCACGTGATCAACGACAAATTCGTCCTTATCGCTATGGCTGTACCGGGTAGCCGTTTCGTGACCTGGTACGGGACTGGCGGAGATCCTTAACCCGTTGCCGGACGCCGTGTTCCATAACGTGACGCCACCGGTATGCACACCATAGGTGTCATTAATGCCGGTGAGATACTTGCACCAGACAACACCACCGTTGTCAAGGATACCGCCGGTCCAGGTATTCATGTGCTGAAAAGCCCATTCGGGGAACGCGTCGTTATCGAGTACTGCGCTGTTGCTGTATGTACGCGTAATTTCCCAGCTGATGTTCTCCCGGGTCAAAAGGAAATCCCATGTTTCAATGATGCGCAGGCTGTCATCTCCATAACTGATACCCGATACGGTCAGCCTGTTCCCTGATCGCCGTATACTGGCCGGGTGGCCCGAGGCACTGCTATACGCTTTGCCCGTCGGAAGTAAGATGCCGGTAGTTACACCGGATGCTGACAGCAGGTTAGCGCCGCCTTTGATGCGAAGCGCTTTTATCATAGCACCGTTACTATAGTCGATCAGCAGTGTAACCGGGTTACCGGGGTAGGAGAGCTGCACCTGGTGCGCTCCCGTATCCTGTGCCAATACTGCCGTTTGGGTTGTACAGAAGGCTTGCGTTTGCGCCAGCAGCAGGAAGAGGGAAAGGAGCAGGGCTCTATTTAATGTAACAATTTGCATCAGGCTTTTTTATAGATCAGCAGGTTTTGCCCCGGGTTGTCAAGTAGCTGCCCGATGAACTGGTTGCTGGTATCATACTTGTTTCTGCTCCAAAAGTATTGCGAAACCGTTTGCAGGTGTTAATAGAAAAGCCTGAATTTTTTATACTTTTTGGGAAAACCGGGGTTAGTCGTCTCAGGCCACAAATCCCGTTTGTGGGCAGGTTGCCGGTTCAGGAGATCAAGGATAGCATGAGAAAAAGAGTGTTGTTTGTCAGCTAAGCCATAGCAGCATTGCCAGGTACAGCCATAAGCCCAGCCTGGTCCGCAGTAGTTTCAGTGCACCTTTTATATGACTTCTTACAGACTGCTCACTTAAATTCAGGAGCATCCCAATTTCTTTATAGGGCATGTGTTGCTTGCGGCTTAGTTCAAACACCTGCCGCATGCGTGGCGGGAGCGATTGTATTTCCTGCTCCACTACGCGGGCCAGCTGGTGCTCCCTGGCCAGGTGGTCGGTGACCGCCTCCGTGCCATTACCGGTATACTGCAGGTTCACCAGGAACTTTGCTTCTACCGCCTTATGAGCCAGGAGGTTCAATACGCGGTTGCGGATGGCTTTATAAAGATAGGACGAGAAATGTTCTGTGGTGGACAGGGCGTGCCGCTGGCTCCAGAGATGGGAGAATAATTCCTGCACCAGGTCTTTGGCTTCGGCTTTATCCCGTAGCCGCTGACAGGCATGCAGGTAGAGGGCGTCAAAATAACGCGCATACAGCTCGGCAAAAGCCTGCTGATCGTCGCACCCGGTCAGGGCAATCAATTCCAGATCGTTCATGCTTCCATATCCGGCCATAAAAATCAGTAAATACCAGGTAAAAGGTTTTAGCTAAACTACAAAAATTGAAGTATTTCCAATAAAAATCGCAGCGTGCTATTTGCTGTTCAAAAAAAAATCTTTCACGCTACCCCCATGCCGCTATCCTTCCTTGTCTTAATAACATTCCCTCGCGTATAACCAAGTTATGGAAAGATCACCAATTCCAACGTTACTGGAAAAATATAAAAATGGAACAATTACACCGGAGGAACTGGCTATGCTGGAAGACTGGTACCTGCATTGGCAACCCGAACCTATGGAAGTGCCAGCCGAAGAACTGGCCCAATTGAAGGTGGAAGTGTGGCAGTCCCTGCAACTGGGAGCAGTGCATCAGCGGGTGATCCCGTGGCGCTCCTGGGCTGCTGCAGCGGCTATGCTTGTATTGCTGGCAGGCGCAGGTTTTTATATGATGCACCGGTCGTCTTCCAGACCACCGGTGGCCGTATTGCCACAGCCTGTTGGACTTCCGCAGCCCGGGGGTAACCGCGCCATTCTTACCTTGTCCAACGGACGGCAGATCTTACTGGAGAAGAACGGCAAAGGGGTAGTGGCCCAGGATGCCGATGCAACGATCCGGCAGGCGGGCGACGGACAGATCGCATACGACCGGAATACCAGCGGTAAACAGGTTGCCGGCGCGCCGGGGCTGAACACCCTGTCCACACCGCGGGGAGGACAATACCACCTGTTGCTGGCTGATGGTACAGGCGTATGGCTTAATGCAGGATCATCGATCACTTACCCGGTAAACTTTGATCCCAAAGAACGTAAAGTGATCGTTACCGGCGAAGTGTATTTTGAAGTAGCGCAGCATACCGGCCAGCCTTTCCGCGTACTGGCAGGCAAAGCAGAAATTGACGTACTCGGCACCCGGTTCAATGTGAAGGCTTACCCCGACGATCCCGATATCCGTACCACGCTGCTGAGTGGCAGTGTAAAGATGGCCAACCAGGCCCGGGGCAATGCTGCTGTGCTGCGCCCGGGCCAGCAGGGAGTGCTGGCCAATAACGGCAACGAGATCAGCGTAAGCACCGTGCGCGCAGAAGACGCGATCTCCTGGAAGAACGGCTACTTCTTGTTCGACAGCATGGATCTGCCCAATATTATGAAACTGATAGGACGCTGGTACGATGTGGATGTAGCGTACAGGTCTCAACTCAACCATGAAACCTTTGGGGGAACGTTTTCACGTAATGCGCAGTTGTCCGAGATCCTCGGCAACCTGGAGCGCCTGGGCAAAGTACATTTTGAAGTGCTGCCCGGAAAAGTGGTGGTCACAGACCGTATCCGTTAGCAGCTTACCGGGAGCTTTTTCCTTTTACACAATAATCAAGAACAATAAAAAAAATCCACGTGAAAAGAAACAACCACTAAACCGCCAACGACCTGCCTTTAAAAAAGCCAGGGACGCTTCCGACACGTCCCTGGCTGACACCGAAGTGCTGTGTCAGGAGCATTAACTAACGATTGCTGATACATTAATTAAAAACCTAACAGCCAAATGTATAAAAAAATTACTGAATTCCGGTTCAGACGGTATTTGCATGTCCATACCAACTACTACCTCAAGATGAAGCTCCTCGTTATGCTATTATTATCGGCCATCGTACAGCTAAAGGCCGAAACGTTCGCGCAACGGGTGACCGTAAAGGCGAAAAACGCTTCCCTTATCGAGATCATCGCACAGCTTAAAAAGCAAACAGACTACGACTTCCTGTACAACAACGAAGCCGTCCGGAATATAGGCGCTATTACGGTTGATGTGAAAGACGTAGACCTGCGCAAGGCGCTGGACGATTGTTTGAAGGGCCAGCCGGTACGTTATTCCATTAACAACCGCACCGTGCTGATCATGGGCCGGCAGGAAACACCAGTCCCGGAAAGCAACCGTGTGCAACCTATACAGGTGACCGGTGTAGTAAGGGATTCTACCAATGGGGAGGCGCTTATTGGCGCCACCATAGGGGTGGAGGGCACTTCCAACGGGGCGCGCACGAATGAAAAGGGCGCCTTTTCGATCGCCGTGCCAGGGCCTGATGCCGTGCTGGTGGTATCGTATGTAGGGTACCAGACCAAAAGGGTGACAGTAGGCGCCGAAACGGCGCTGAACATTTTCCTACGCCGTTCCGATGCCAAGCTGGATGAGGTGGTGGTAGTGGGGTATGGCACCCGCGTAAAGGGCGCCGTTACCGGTGCAATTTCCACGGTGAAGTCCGACGTATTTGAAAGCCGCCCGCTCAATAACAGCTACGATGCGCTGCAAGGCACGATACCCGGCTTAACGATCACCCGCGCCAGTGGACAGCCAGGCAGCACTAATTATGGCTTCCAGGTGAGGGGGTATTCTTCGGCAAACGGGAATGATCCCCTGGTGCTGGTAGATGGTATTCCCGGCGATATCAATACCATCAATACCAACGACATTGCTGAAGTAACAGTGCTTAAAGACGCAGCCGCTTCTATCTATGGTGCCCGTGCAGCCAGCGGCGTGATCCTGGTGACCACCAAACGGGGAAAGAAAGGCCCGCCCACGGTGTCTTACACAGGGAACGTGGGTTACAAGCAGCCTACTTACCTGCGCAAAATGCAGAATACAACGCAGTTTGCCCACTTCATGGACGAAGGCCTGCGGAATGTAGGCATAGATGGTTTCTCGCCGGAAGTGTTCCAGAAGATCGCGGAAAATGCCCCGCCTGATCCACAGGGCTGGAATTACGGGGTGACCAATTATCCCGGGTTCTACGGTTATACCGACTGGAATAAGGTGATCTATAAGAACACCACGCAGCAGATCCATAATATCAACGTCTCCGGTGGCAGTGATAACAATGATTATCTCCTGTCCGTAGGCTACAACCGCGATAACGGGATCGTGCGTTATGGTGATAACCGGTCGGATGGTTACAATATGCGCCTGAACTATGATTTCCGCCTGGGTAAAAAAGTAACGGTAGAAACCCGTTCCTACTTTGATAACCGGAGCGTGGTAACACCCACCCAACTTGGCAGCGCGTTAACCAACGTGACCCGCCAGTTCCCATACCAGCCGGTGTACAATCCCCTGGGAGAGTTCTATGGCTACCAGGGCTATGAAGGCCCGGCACAGTACCTGGCTGAAGGCGGCAACAGCCTGAGCAACCTTTCTCGGTTTGGCGCCAATATCAAAGTGGATTACAACATTATCCCTGATCTGAAACTGACCGGCCAGGCGGCCGCAAAACTGGACTACCAGAACGGTAGTACCATTACCCGTACCATCACCCGCTACAACTGGGCGGGTGGTATACAGGATGTCCGGAACACGCCCAATTCCGCGAATTACAGCAATGATAAAACGCTCAATAAATTATACCAGGCCTACCTGGATTATAATAAGCATTTTGGAATGCTGCATACGATTAACTTCACCGGTGGTGCATCACTGGAACAGAACCGTGCAGAAGGACAGTCCACTTACGGGTATAACTTCCTGGGCAACGATATCTTCACCCTTAACCTGGCGGACCGTACGAAAGCGGCCTATGCCAACTTTACCGGTTATCTTAATAACCAGGCGCTGGCCTCTTATTTTGGCCGGTTGAGTTACACGTACAATGACCGCCTGGTGGTAGATTTCACCGCCCGCGCGGACGGAAGTTCCAAATTTGCACCGGAAAAGCGCTGGAGCGCTGTGTTCCCTGCAGTAGCCGCAGCTTATAATTTTTCAGAAGAAAGATTTGTAAAGAACTGGGACGTATTCGACCTGCTGAAACTACGGGCTTCCTGGGGCAAAATGGGTAACCAGAACCTGGGTATCCTGGGCCTCTATGATTACATTCCGCTTATCTCCATTGCAGGTAACTACCCGATCGGGTCGCCCAACGCAGGGCTTACCGGGGCCAATGCCAACCCGGCTTCTCCTGACCGTACATGGGAAACCATTGAGACCCGTAACATAGGCATAGACATGTCTGTATTCCGTTCCCGCTTATCATTCTCGTTCGATTATTACAACAAGATCAATAACGATATGCTGGTGAACGTGGCAGTGCCGGCGGTATACGGCGCCACCCCGCCTTCCACCAACCAGGGTAAGTTGAACACAAAAGGGTTTGAGACCTCGCTTACCTGGAAAGACCAGATCAGGGATTTTCATTACAGCGTATCGCTCCAGCTGAGTGATAGCCGCAATAAGCTGGTGGAACTGAAAAATACCGACAACTACACGGAAGGGTTGAACCAGTTCCGGCAGGGATACCCGATCTATTCCTACTTCGGTTATGTGTATGAAGGCATCATCAAGACCCAGAAACAATTGGATGATTATAAGCAGTTACAGGGCATTCCTAACCGCATTGCCATTGGCGATGTGATGTACAAAGATGTGGACGGTGATGGTAAGCTGACCGCCTTTGGCGATAAGAGCAAAGGGCTGGCGGGTGATATGGTATACCTCGGCAACCTCATTCCCCGTTACACATATTCTTCCAATATTTCCGTTGGCTATAAGCAACTGGACCTGCAGCTCTTCCTGCAGGGCGTTGGAAAACGGGATGTTGTCTATGAAGGCAACATCAGCCGGCCCAATACTTTCTTCTGGCCCTCGCTGTCATACTTCTATGGTAAAACCTGGTCGCAGGACCGGCCCAATGCGCCCTATCCGCGTTACCTGCCAGGCAACCTGGGGTATGATGACGTAGCAAACTACGACTATCATACATCGTCTATGGTCTTGCAGAACGTGGCTTACCTGCGCTTTAAACTGATCACTATCGGGTACACATTGCCCGCATCCGTGCTCAAAGCCGTTAAAGTACAATACGCCCGCGTTTACTTCAGCGGCCAGGACCTGCTTACTTTCTCCAAGGGTACGCTGGGGGGCAATTTCGATCCGGAAGACGGATACCGTAACGAAGGCACATATCCTTTCGACAAAGTTTACTCCCTGGGTTTAAGTGTAAAATTCTAATCAACGCGTCATGAAAATTAAATTCCCTGTTTATTATATAACAATACTTTCCCGTACACTCCGCACAGGTGCCAAGGTAGCAGGCCTGCTGCTGGGCATCATGCTTTGGAGCAGCTGTCAGCGGGACCTCAACCTGGTATCCCAGGACAGCATTACAGACGCCACTTTCTGGAAGACCGGCGACGATTTTAAACTTGCTGCGAATAATCTTTACAATGGCCTGGACCGTTTTGGCGAAGAAGATGTAGAGTCAGATATCGCGTTCAACGTGCCAAACGTGGTCAGCAACGGTAGCTTGCAGCCACCGGAAACCTCCGGCCAGTGGAACGACAGTTATAGCTATATCCGGTCTGCCAACAATATCATTGAAAAAGGGGCTGCCTTTACGGATCCCAATATCCTGCGCTATGTGGCGGAAGCGAAATTTTTCCGGGCCTGGTACTACTGGAAGCTGCTGCGCCTGTATGGTGGCGTGCCGCTGATCACCAAAGTACTGAACACCGGCGATACCGCCTTATTTACGCCCCGCGCTACCCGCACGGCCACGGCAGACTTCATCCTGAAAGACCTGAGCGAGGCGCAGACAGACCTGCCCCTGCAATCAGATCTTTCCACCCAGGACATCGGCCGCATCAGCAAAGGCGCCGCGTTAGCACTCGCTGCCAGGGTGGCTCTTTTTGAAGGCACCTGGGAAAAGTTCAGGGGCGGGACCTACGCTGCCTACCTGGATCAGGCGGTGACGGCTGCAGGGCAGGTGATCAACGGTAGCATATACAACCTGTACACCGGCAGCGGTGCCCAGAGCTATCGTTACCTCTTTATTGAAGCCGGCGACGACTCCCGGGAATGCATCCTGGACCGGCGTTATGCGCGGAATATCCTTGGCCAGGACGCTCCATACATGTACGACCAGGATGGTTACAATCCCACCCGTAAACTGGCAGACCTGTACCTCGATAAGAACGGCCTGCCCATCACTGCGCCCGGCACGGTATTCCAGGGTTATAGCACCTTCGTATCCGAGTACCAGGACCGTGATCCCCGGATGACCATGACGATGATCATTCCCGGCACCAAGACCAATCGTGTATTCCATCCCACCGAGAAGGTGGCCAACTGGCCGGATAACCCGCAGCGTAATTTCAATACCGGTTATATCCTGTACAAGTATATGTCGGAAGACCCGGTGGCCAATAATTCCGGTCGCCTGGGCGATGCCAGCCTGTTTGATTTTGACCGCCACCTGATCCGTTATGCGGAGGTACTGCTGGTCTACGCGGAAGCGGTGTTTGAAAAGACCGGCTCCATCAGTGATGCAGACCTGGACCTGACGATCAACAAACTGAGGGACCGGGTGAATATGCCCCATCTCACCAATGCATTTGTGGCCGCACACAACCTGGACATGCGCACGGAGTTGCGGCGGGAGCGTACCGTGGAACTGGCCCTGGAAGGATTCCGTTCCGATGACCTGCACCGCTGGAAAACGGCAGAAACGGAATTGCCCCAGGACGTGAAGGGCATTAAGATCACCGGCACCCAATGGGCTACCCGTGCGCCTTACAGTGATGCCAGCTACTTGTCTAAAGTAGATGCGAACGGGTTCCTGATCGCGGAGACCGGGCGCAAATTCAACCCGGCCAAAGACTATCTGCAGCCTCTGCCTACCAAAGAAGTGGCCTTCTATGCCAATAATGGTAAGGTGCTGCAACAAAATCCCGAGTGGTAAACCCTTTTCGTCAACGGGCCGGTCACCGGCCCGTTGACGAATCATTGTTCTGTATTGCGATACGGACCATGGCTTATTGCAGGAAATTATACAGGGCACCAACCCTGGTGGCTAACTTTTAATTAGCAGGACACATGTTCTGACGAAGCAACCATTCAAATTTTTATCAGCTGGATATGTACAAAAAAATATTCGATATAATACTTCCCTTGTTGATACTGTCCGCCATTGCATGGGCACAAACACCTGGAAAAGCAGGCAGCAATGCGTTAATGGGGCACCGCTTTCTTACTTTTAATACGGTCATCCGCGTAAACCAGATCGAAGTATCAAGAGACCGGAACGTGGGGGAAGATGAACGTGCGCTACACACGCCGGAAAAGGTTAAGGCTTTCCGGAATGCCGTTGCAGAAGGATTTCCGGGCGGGAAAATGACATGGGCCTTCAGTTGGCTTGCCCTGAATGACACCAGCAAAAATTACAGGGAAATACGGGCACTCGTGATCGGTTATCACCACACGTATGGAGATGAAATAACATTTATCCCGGGCGCCTATTTTGCCAATGCATACAACACCACGGAACAGGTTAACAAGGATATACACGATGCGTTGAATATCATTTCCAGGATGGTGGGAAATGGTTACAGGCCCACAAGCATTGTAGCGGGGTTTCTGTCCTCGGAGAACCAGCAATACCTGGCTGAAACGGAAAATATCCATGTGTGCCAGGGCAATATCTGGAGCCAGTTCAGCATTGATAACCAGGATGGGGATGGATCAGTTGCTTATCCTTTTTATCCATCCAAAGAGCATTTTTGCAAACCAGCCCAGGATAGATCCGACTTTATAGATTGTGTAAACCTGGATGGATGGTCTGTTGATTTCCTGGCAGGAAGAAGGGCCGGATTTGCACACGGGTTTAATAGCAGGATGGGAGTGGGCCCTATTGAAACGATCGGCAGATACGGACCGGATACCGGCTTGAAGGAAATGATGCACACCACTGCTATTCACTTCGATGAAGGCTTTAAGCTGAATGGATTTGGCTGGGTAACGAACTGCTGGGAATTATCCCTTCCATATAACCCGGCCTATTTAAAAAGGTGGCTAAGCCAGGTAAGAGAACGGTGGCCCGATACAAGATTGATCACACAGGGTGAATTTGGCCTGATCTGGAGAAAATATTACAGGCGGAACACTTTTAATTACCGTTTCGTTGAACGGGGGTCCGGCATTGGCGGCTCTGACGCTGATAAGGAGATCAGGTGGTTCATGAACAAGGATTTCCGTTTGGCCCTCCTGCGAAATAATGACGATGCTTCGTCTGAAAAAGTAATTGACTTTACGGATTATGACCTGCCGGCACATGAACCGGCGGAAATGACACGCAAATGGAGCCTCCTGGGAGATATCAACCAAAAGCAAACGCGTGCCCAGGACAAACCTGTGCCACTCGATTCTTTATCAAAGCATGCGCAATCATTAATTTTACGTCATTACCCTTACCTGTTTAACAGCTCAAAATAGTGACCGGCGCTTGAAAGGAACAGCAATTGCATTTGGGGCACCGGCCGGTGCAGGAGGGGAGCGGCACAAACCTATGGGGCCGTCTCTTATGTTGCGCAAGCATAGGAGACGGCCCCTTGGCAAGTGTGCAGACGATAGATCCCGCCGCCCCCCGTTCAGCGGTAGAAACGGGGGACAATGAAATTGGAATACACGCCTATCAATTATGGGATCGTCTTTGCTGTTAACTGGCCCCAGTAGGTTGAGGATAAGATTCCCTATGCTCGGGACTTAATGGGTCTCACTTTGGATGTTATAAAAATGGCGATGTGACCTCAAGAGAGAAATAGTTGGTTTCGACCAATGAATTTTGTTATTCCCGTGCCGGACAGGGTAATGCGATGGTTTTTAAAATGGTAAGTTATATTTTCCGCTTAGGGATTTGTTTTCGATACTTTTCGCAAAAAGCGGTGTCTCTTCATGATTGTGCGCATCAGAAGCCTCTTGCCTGGCTTTGGCCGCATCCGCTAAAGTGATGCCGTGTTCTTTAATAAATTCCAAAAATTCCGGAGTGGCGGTGGCATGGATACTATTGATGTACCTGGTGGTGCCTTCATCGATCTTCTCTGCTTTGAGTTCCCACAAAACCTGAACTTTAGAACGGCCGTTTGCGGTGATGGTATCTGAAACAGATAGCATACGGCAGTAATCTGGCCGGTACTCTGTGGCTACATAATGTTGGATCACAAGTGCAGTTCCTACGTATTCCACATTGATAGACATAGGCTTGCCCTCGAAATTGGTGGTGTTCCCGGCAGCAATGTGATTAACAGAACAACGCTGATATTCGGCGTCCGGCAAATTCAATAACCAGTCTGCAATGTCTATTTTTTCAATTGGCGCATTGATAATAGCGGAAACAATAGATGCTGACAATGCATTTTCAGGAGTCTGTAAGATTTCCATGTTTTTTTTGTTTTAATGAATGGATCAAAGATGAACATTATTTATAAATCGAAAAAACGGAAAATTTAGATTAAATCAATCGAAATATTCGATATACAACCTATCTTTGCTGAAAGCAAAAGCAATGGAACTTCGCCAATTAAAGTATTTTGTATGTGCCGCAGAACTATCAAATTTCACCCAGGCCGCTGAGGAGTTATATATCACTCAAAGTACACTTTCACATCAGATAAAAGAGTTGGAAAACTCACTCGACACACTGCTGTTTGACAGAATTGGTAAAAGGGTAAAACTGACTGAGGCCGGTGAGATCATGCTTCATTATGCCCGCAAAACTATCCTCCAGGCGGAAGAAGGAAAACAGGTGCTATTGGATTTGAATAATAAGAAAACAGGGAAACTTATTATCGGAGCAACCTATGGATTAACCGAATTACTGATGCAGTCGCTCACGCAGTTTAGTGAGCAATACCCCGATATAGAGATTCAAATCATTTTTGCGTCAACGGCCGATTTACTGCATAAGATGCATCATTATGAAATTGACTGTATGCTGTCTTTTCTCCCCGTTTCGCATAAAGATCGTCAGTTGGAAATCATAAAACTGTTTAGGGCCACGCTTTCGCTGGTCGTTCATCAATCGCATCCATGGTCTGCGGTAAGAAAAGTTTCGTTGCAAAAAGTCTCAACGTTACCGGTGGTACTTCCTTCCCAGGGTTATAGTATTCGAAATTTTTTGGATGAAGTACTTGATGAAAATAATATCATGCTAAAGATAGCAATGGAAATCAACGACATTCACAGTTTGTTGAAACTTACTAATACCAAACGATGGAACACCATTTTGATGAACAGTTCTTTATTCGGTTTTCCCCAACTGAAAGCGATTCCGTTAGAAGGAAAAAACATGCAACGTGAAGCCACCATTGCTTTTTCAGTAGAAGTGTATCGAAAAAAGGCCCTGACCGCTTTTTATGAAATTATGAAAGGGAGATGTGCGACGTTCCAACAACAGTTTGGTCAATAATTTCAGCTGCTTTCTATACGCTATCCTGAACAAATTGCACCATCCCGTACAGCCAGATATTTTTGGCTATGCGGTAAGGGCCTTCAATTCCGCCCACCTGGAGGCCCTCGTAAATTTCTATCGCCCTGGCAGCACCATGCTCGAACCGGCCAGTCGATGACCTGAAACGATTGGCGCACCAAGCGATTTGAAAACGAGTGTTTTTAGTCGCTTTTTTATTTCCTGGCATCGGCCCCGAAAAGTTGAAAAAATACTGGATGCGGCCGGTCAGGAGTTTTCCTGGGAAAAGTGTAGGAATATTCCGCCTGGTGGCAAAAGATCTAATTTATTCATGCGCTTCACACCCGTCTTTTGAACAAAGCAAATGCGTCTTCTAAACAAAGTTGCCATCTTTGAATGCCCCTAACTTTGTTTTCTCAAATTAAAGAACATGACACAGACAGATCAGGTCCTGGTCACCGGCGGATCAGGCTTTATAGCCAGTAATTGCATCGCCGGGCTCCTGAAAAGAGGTTATCGGGTGAAAACATCCTTACGTTCCTTAAACAGGATAGCGGAAGTAAAACAGCTACTTTCAGTCGCCGGGGTTACCGACTTTGATCGGTTGCATTTTGTTCAGGCAGACCTGTCTGATGAAACGGCATGGAAGTCAGCAGCAGAGGGTTGTCGTTACGTGATACACCCCGCTTCGCCTACTCCGAATTTTATCGCAAAACATGAAGACGAGTATATCGTACCGGCCGTGAACGGTGTGCTTTATGTCTTACGGGCAGCAAAGGCTGCTGGAGTTGAGCGGGTAGTCTTAACGTCCGCTTTTGGTGCCATTTGTTATGGTACGGACAAGCATACGCCTTATACAGAAGAAGACTGGACAGATTTATCAAAAGATATTCCCGCCTACCAGAAGTCTAAGACACTGTCTGAGAAAGCCGCCTGGGAGTACGTGAATAATGAAGGTAAAGGGCTGGAACTCGCGGTGGTAAATCCGGTCGGCGTTTTGGGGCCGGTGCTTGGGGCTGACTATTCGCATTCCATTCAATTTATTTACCAGATGCTCAACGGGCAGATAAAAGGTGTTCCGAAGATCAAGTCCGTTTATGTTGATGTTCGGGACGTAGCCGACTTACACGTTATGGCTATGACTGATCCGAAAGCTAACGGCGAGCGTTTTTTGGCTACTTCCGGCGAAGCCATCTCGTTATTAGATATAGCAAATATGCTGCGAAGCGAATTGGGCGAAAAGGCGGCGAAGGTGCCAAAGAGAGAAATTCCCAGCTGGATCCTGAGGATCATTGGATTATTTAACCCTACAGTAAAATTGATCCTACCACACCTGGGGATGATAAAAGATGCCAGCCATGCAAAAGCTACCCGCCTGCTCGGCTGGCATCCCAGAAGTAATAGAGAAGCTGTTATTGCAACGGCGAAAAGCCTCATCAGTTTGGGACTGGTGAAATAATCGTTTTGTAACATCAGTCGCTTAGGCGATTGCAGACAGATTATATTGACCTGCTATCCGTTCATCAATGGGATTGGAATACGCCCATCGAAGAAACGATGCGCACGCTGGATGATCTGGTGGAAAAGTTCGCTACATTGGTGTGAGTTATGCTCCGGCGTGGAAAGTAGCACAGGCGCAAACAATGGCGGCCTTCAAAGACTGGATGCCTTTTGTTGGCCTGCAAATTGAATATTCCCTGTTGGCACGTACTGTTGAAGATGAACTGGTGCCTATGGCGCAGGAACTTGGTTTAGGGATCGTCCCCTGGGCGCCGTTAAAAGGAGGCCTGCTCTCGGGGAAATATGACCCTTTAGTTGAAAATCAACATCCAGGCGCCCGTATGGGTGGCACGGCACGTAAAGTCGTTTTATCTGAAAAAGAAATAGCTATCTTAGACGAATTGGGTAGAATGGCAGATGTGCATCATACAACAGTTGCCGCCACAGACCTGGCCTGGGTGGTCAGCAGGCCAGGCGTAAGCGCTACGATCATTGGCGTTCGCAAACCGGAACAACTGGATTTACGCCGCCGGTTTTACCCCTTACTAAAAATATGATACCGGGTAAATATTGAATTTTATTTTTACATCATGGAAAATCCAGGTGCCAATATTAAAGGCAGGATATTTGTATCCTGCAAAAAGGAAAAACATTACAGCAGGGAAATGATACTTAACCAGCACGCGCTTGTTTATGTGTTGGAAGGAACGTTGGAATTGTCTTACGGCACTCAATTCTACACGTTCAAGCCCGGAATGACCCTATTGATTCCGAGGAATCAGCTGGGTAGGATGACCAAACTGCCCCACCAGGATGCACCATTCCGTTCCATATCTGTTTTGTTCCCTGAGCAACTCCTGCGTAAACACTATGAGACGCGGCAGGGCAATTCCACAGAAGAGAAACCCAAAGGTCATCTTGCCCTGGACAGACATCCTTTGCTTGAAAGCCTGTTTAATTCGTTGATCCCTTATTTTGAAATGCACGACGAATTACCACCGGATCTGGTAGAAATAAAGATTTCGGAATGTTTAACAGTACTGGATGCCTGCAATCCAAAGGTACAGGGCCTTCTCAGTTCATTTAGCGAACCCGGTAAAGTTGATCTGGCCGCCTTTATGGAACAAAACTTTATGTACAACCTCTCGCTTGAAAAATTTGGGTATCTCACTGGCCGCAGCTTGACTACATTCAAAAAGGATTTTAAGAAGGAATTCAATACTACACCGGGTCGTTGGCTTACGCAAAAACGACTGGAGTTTGCGCATGACCAGATTGTCGTTAAGAAACGTAAGCCTATAGAGATCTTTTTTGACGCAGGCTTTGAAAACCTGTCACATTTTTCTTTTGCTTTTAAAAAGCAGTTCGGCTATAGCCCAACGGCTGCAACCAGCCTATCCTGAATGCGGCAGGATTTTGACCGGCAGCGCCTCCAAAGGCCGGAACCAGTATTATTCCTATTATCACTGCTTTGATGGGTAGCTGCCGGTCCGGCACCGAGAGGTGGATGATAAGATTGCCAACATTGGCACCACGATTTGAGGACAAACAACTGGCATTTGGACTTCTTAAGACAATAACTTTGGACCTTACACGAAAGCTGGCTAAAAATTTTATGATCAACTTTGCATCATAAAAATTTTAGGCAATGGAAGACAAAAAAGCATATATCATCACAGGGCCAACTTCTGGTATCGGTTATGAAACAGCATTAGCACTTGCAAAATACGGCACGGTTATACTTATTGGACGAAATCGTGAAAAATTAGAACAGGTACAAAAGACCATCAAAGATAATGGACAAAACGCGTTGTCCCTAGTCTGCGATATTTCAGACATTTTAAGCGTGAAAAGAGCTGCACGGCAAATCGTGGAACTTAATCTTAGAATAGGCGGATTGCTGAATAATGCAGGGGTTATGCTGCAAAAAGCGACAAAAAGTGCTCAAGGTTGGGATATGACGTTTGCTACAAATTATCTCGGTGCATTCGCATTGACGGAATGTCTTGTGCCTGATCTTCCCGATGGAGCAAATGTTGTGTTTATTGGTTCTGCGATTGAAGACGCTGAACGAAAACCTGCAAAAGTTATGGGAATGAAAGGAGGCCGTTATATCTCTGCAGAAGCAAGCGCCCATGGTGAATGGAAGGCAGGCGGTGCTAAAATGCCGGGCATAGATGCTTATGCTACTTCAAAGCAATGTATTCTTGCTGCGGCAATGGCTTTTGCACGGGAAAACCCGAGATTACATTTCAACGTTGTAGAGCCTGGAATAACAAGGGGGACAAATCTTGGTGGTGAAAGTACTAATGCTTTCGTGCGTTTCTTGTTTGGTTATCTGATGTCCATAATTCCTCCTTTCTCTACTTACAGCAGTACACCCAAAAAATCGGCAAAGGTAATTACAAAAGTACTGACCGATGAGTCGGGCAAAACAGGTGTTTATTTTGACGAAAAAGGGCAGCCCATGCTTGGCTCAGAGTTGGCGCGAGACCAAAAATTTCAGGAAAATGTTGTTGCGGAAACTCGTGCCTTGTTATCTAAAGTAAAAGAATAATTAAATTGGGGATTGTAAGATGAGCGCAGCAAATTATCATATCGGCGTAATTTCACCGGAACAGTTTATTGCTGAACACACCTTTGTATATATCATAAAAGGTGTAATGCACATATATGATGGCAGTAAAAACTACATGCTGAAATCCGGGGAATGTGGTATTGCCCGAAAAAACCATTTTGCAAGATATAAGAAGGAAAAGGAAAATGGGGAACTTGAAAAGGTATTTGTCTTTTTCGATGAAAAGTTTCTTAGGATGTTTCAGGAAAAACATAAAACAACAGCATTGAAATTTAAATCGAATGAAACGATTTTACGCATCAGTAAAAACAATTTAATGCCGAATTTTATTCAGTCGCTGTTGCCCTACTACGATCACGGAAAAATAAACGAAGCCTTTGCCGATTTGAAGCGGGAAGAACTACTTATTATTTTATTACAGACTCAGCCCGGACTAGCAGGCTTATTTTTTGACTATGGCATACCTGAAAAGGTAAACATTGAAGAATTTATGAATCGAAATTTCAAATTCAATGTAAGCATTGAACGTTATGCATTTATGACTGGTCGAAGTTTATCGGCATTTAAACGGGATTTTAAAATAACTTTCAAGGACACGCCAAATCATTGGTTGGTAAAAAAGCGATTGCAGGAAGCCCATTTTTTGATAGAAGAGAAAAACAAAAGGCCATCTGAAATTTATTTGGAATTGGGCTTTGAAACCTTGCCGCACTTTTCATTTGCTTTTAAGAAACAATTCGGGTTGACACCAACCGAACTGGCATGCCGGAAGAAGAAGACTTGTACCTGATGTTGGCGTTATAGGGGCGAACAACGGCTCAAGTTTGGGTTTTCAGTTCAGCTGGAGGCCTAACAAACCGAGCCTCGCCCATGGTTCCCGCGGTCTGGCCTTTATATTGCTGCGCTCACCCAAGCTAGCTTGCGCCGAAATACAAAAGCCCCTGGCTACTGCCAGAGGCTTTATTGTTAGTCGGGATCTATAAACCGCTTGGTTAGCTGCTCTTTTAACGCTATATTCCATTTCAGCCAATATTCAGCATCATATAGCTTTAACGTGTCCGCATTTGAAGACAGGTGAAAAAACATAAATATTAAACTGCAAATAATTAACTTTAGTTTAAATATACATTTATATAGTACCTAAATAAAACTTATGAATAACGTCTTTAGATAGGTCACTATTCCTGATAATTTAAAATATGTTTGAGGTTTTTGAAAAATACATACAAGCCCAATCGCAAATCAGCCGCGAGCAAATTAAACTGATATATTCTTTTTCTAAAGAAAGGACGATTAACAAAAATGAATTTGTATTGCGTGAAGGAGAAGTATCGCCCACTCATTTCGTGGCGAAGGGGCTTTTGCGTCTTTGCCAAATAGATACCGGGGGCAATGAACATATATTAAAATTCGCGCATGAAAACAGGTGGATAAGCGACCGCGAAAGCTACTTAAATAACTCACCCTCGACTTTAAATATCCGGGCTATTGAGGACAGCTATATACTGGTATGGAAAAAATCCGATTTTGACCATCTGTTAAACGAACTGCCGTTGTTCAGGCAATTGATGAGATACCTATCGGCAAAAAATCAGATTGCCAATCAAAACCGGCTTTATAAATCAATCAGCCTAAGCGCCGAAGAAAAATACATTGATATTATAACTAATCAGCCTATTCCATATGAACGGGTGCCATTACACATGATCGCATCTTATTTAGGCTTGAGCAGGGAAACATTAAGTCGTGTGCGCAAGAACTTAGCACAGCCCAAACAACCATCTCTGTAATTATGTGACAAATGTCCTTGTCGTTTACCTATTGCTTTATTTAGATTTGCACTTATGAAAACAGCAATTAATTTCAATATCAGAGACTTAAGTCCTCAACTGCGAGTATCAAATATTGCTAAATCTCTTTATTTTTATCATCAATTAGGATTCAAAACCGCTTTTCTTTGCGAGGATTTTTATGCGGGGGGTAGCAAGGATGGTTTTGCTATTCATCTCAAATTGGGAAACCATGACCAAACAGAAGTCGAAGAAAAAATAAAAATCAGGATTTAAATATTTTGTTTGCAGTTAATAATATTCATTGATGTGTACGATGCCGTTAGCAATATAAATGTCGCTATTCTACAGCCACTGAGAGAAACGGACGATGGCTGCGAGTTCTATATAGCAGACCCTGACGGTAATACAATCACCTTTATTGAAGAAAAATGAAATTTAATTTAAACACCATTATACTCTTTGTCCACGATGTGGATAAGCAGGCAGCATTTTATATTGGCGCCTTTCAATTTGAGGTGGTTGAAGAAATAAAATCCGAGTGGGTCTTGCTAAAATCAGGTTCCTGTAAAATTGGCCTTCATAAAATTGGCCCTTCATATCAAAGAAAGCAAACGGAAACGGTACAGTCAGAAAGCAATACTAAAATTGTTTTTGAAGTTGACGAAGAAATTACCAAAGCAAGGGACTGGCTAATCAGTAAGGGAGCGCTAATGAAAGAACCGAGAAGTTTTGTCAATGACGGTCAATTATTTTGTGACGGTGAAGACCCGGAAGGTAATATCTTTCAATTGATGCAAAGATGAGGGACTATTTCAGTAAGTGTGTAAGTTTAAAAGTCGAGGTGAACAGGTTGGGTTAGATTTTCACCCGTCCTTCGGAAATAGTTAAAAATTGATTCAGGATCATGCCCCAGTTTCTAATGGGCATGGTCCTTTTTTTTGATGCTTCCCGTAAAGCCAAATACACCTGAGTCAATTCCCTGGGTTTTCAGCTTGACCCGTTTTGGGGCTTATTTGCGTTTCATCTTTTGAAAATGGAGGTATAGGGGCCTTAAAACGAAAAAAAGCCTTACAATCCTTTGTTACAAGTGTTGTAAGGCTTACATTAAGTCGGGATGACTGGATTCGAACCAGCGGCCTCTTCGTCCCGAACGAAGCGCGCTACCGGGCTGCGCTACATCCCGAATGGACTAAAATTATCCCTTTTGTCAAGGGATTGCAAAAGTAACAATCTTTTATAAAAAACCAAATTTTATCTGCGCCATTTCTCATAACGCCACCAGCTGTAGCAACTCCGCCTTGCTCATCGCCTGTAGCAGTTCCCCGTCCGCCTTCACCAGGCTCCCCGCCAGCTCCTTTTTATGCTCCTGGAGCTTCAGCAATTTCTCCTCAATAGTACCCGGGCAGATCAGCCGCACCGCCACCACGTTCTTCGTTTGTCCAATGCGGTACACGCGGTCTATCGCCTGGTTTTCCACTGCGGGGTTCCACCATGGGTCCAGCAGGTACACATAATCCGCAGCCGTAAGGTTCAGCCCTACGCCACCAGCCTTGAGGCTCACCAGGAATACGCGCACCATTTCCTCATCCTGGAACGACTGCACCACCCGCTCCCGGTTACGCGTGCTGCCGGTCAGCATCGTGTAGGGAATGTTCCTGTTCTTCAGCGCCTGCTCCACCAGTTCCAGCATGCCCACAAACTGGGAAAACACCAGGATCTTATGGCGGGTGGATTTGCTTTCGATCTGCTTCAGCAGCATTTCTATTTTGGCGGCACCCTCGCCGTAGAGTTTTTCTTCTTTTAGCAGCAGCGGTGAATCGCAGATCTGGCGCAGCTTTGTAAGGCTGCTCAGGATATGCATGGCATGCTTCGCCAGGTCTTCATTGTTAATGCCTTCCAGGAAGTCGCGGAACTCTTTTTCATACTGCTGGTACACCTGCCATTGCTCATCGCCCATGGGGCAGAACTGCACCATCTCCGTTTTCTGCGGCAGTTCCGCGGCCACCTGCTCCTTGGTGCGGCGCAGGATGAAGGGCGCCACCTTCCGTTGCAGGATGGCCACATGCTCATTGTCCTTGAACTTGTCTATCGGGAACGCATATACGTCTTTAAAAAATTGCTTGCTGCCCAGCAAACCCGGGCAGGCAAAGGAAAGCTGCCCGTAGAGGTCAAAGGTGTTGTTTTCCACTGGTGTGCCGGTGATCACGATGCGGTTGCGGGCCTGCAGCAGGCGCACGGCCTTGTAGCGTTGGGAGTTGGGGTTTTTGATCAGTTGTGATTCGTCGAGGAATGCGTAATTGAAAGTATACTTGCGCAGGTAGTTGATGTCGGCCATCAGCGTGCCATAAGTGGTGATCACCAGCTCATACCGGCTGTAGTCCTGCGTCTTGCGGTCGCGTTGGGGCCCGTAGTGGGTGAGCACTTTAATGGAGGGTGCAAATTTATATAGCTCTGCTTCCCAGTTAAACACCAGCGATGTGGGCACCACCAGCAGGTTGGTGTTTTGTGTTACCTTGGTGCGTTGTAGCAAAATGAAAGCAATGATCTGCAGGGATTTTCCCAGGCCCATGTCATCTGCCAGGCATCCGCCAAAATTCAGGTCATCCAGAAAATTAAGCCAGTTGAGGCCTTGCTGCTGGTAGGCGCGCAGCTGGCCCTGGAGGCCTTCCGGCACGGGTACCGCTGCAATGCGGGTGGTATCGTTCAGGAAGCGATGGTATTTGTCCAGCTCCTGTTGTACATTCTCGTCCAGGTTGGCCGCATCATAAAGGTCTGCAATGGCGGAGAAGTTCACTTTGGAGGTGAGGATGTTTTCATCCACCACGGTACCGGCATCAAAATAACGCGCAAAGCGGCTGATCCATTCTTCCGGCAAAATGCCCTGTGTACCGTCGTCCAGTTGCACAAACCGGCTTTTGTTGCGCACGGCTTTGTGCAGTTGTGGCAGGCTGGCCTTACGCCGGTCAAAGGTTACATTCACGGCGGTGTTGAACCAGTTAATGCCACTGGTCACCTTGATCTCTATCTTCGGTTTGTGGGGATTGACCGTGATGTTCTTCAACTGGCTGAACCCCATTACCGTAATACCATGGGCCCGCCAGTTTTCAAAAGCATCGAGGAACCAGTCCTGCTCCAGGAATTCCAGGCGGGGTAGGTAAAAGTAGGGGAGGCTGTTTTCCAGTTGCTCCGGGAAGTCAAAGTGCTGGCGGGTGAGCAGCGCGATGAATGCTGTTTCTGATGCGGCATCCCGGTGCAGGGTCATGGCTTGCCCGTTCTCGCCGGGTGTGTAAAGCACGCGCTTGGTGCGCACCGGTATTTCCACCGTGCCATAGCGGATCACCGGTGTAAGCAGGATGTAATTATCCAGGTCGGAGAGATACAACAACCACTCCCGCGATGGGGGCGGTGCATCCTGCACAGGCGCCATTGCAGGTGGGTACTGGATGCTGATGAAGTCTTCCAGTTTGCTCAGCACCTCCTGCTGGAACAGCGCAAACTTAGACCCATGCACGCTGATCTCATAGTGATGGCGGCGGAAGAAGTCCATTACCTTCAGGAAAGGGTAGTGACTTACCAGGTGCAGTGCATGATCGATCTGCACAAAATAATCGAACCGCATCTTCACATCGCGCAGCGCGTAAGGCATGCCGTCTATCACTATGGATGCATGAATGCGGTAAAAAGGCGCCTGCCATTCCACCTGTATACGCAGGTCCTGTGCCAGGCTGCCCAGGGTTATGGCCTCCAGTGCATTGGCCACCACGTTGTCTGAACTGCGGTTGTTGTGCGCGTAGAACCGTAGCCCCAGCGGGTTACGGGCTATTGCCTTCAGGCCTTCCAGGTCTGTGGCGCTGGTGTGGGCGGCAATGTTGTTCTGGAACTTAGCCAGGGCCGTGTAGAATTTCAACTCATCAGCGCGGTCGCTTTCCCAGGCCAGGGGCAGGGGCGCCAGTGCCTGTAAAGGATTTTTTAATTTGCCGGCAGCGGTGGTGTCGGCGGTATAAAGTTCGGTGCAAACCTGTTTGTAATATTTATGCTGGCGCAATACCACGAAGAGCTGGCGGCCTGCCGGCTGGTGCAGTTTTATGGGCAGCAGTGTCTGCGGGTCGGGCAGCAGCAAGGCTTTCAGGTCATGCGTGATTTCCGGTGTTACGGCAAAAAGGCCTGCCTGCCGGGGTTTCACCTGCAGCTGTTGTTTTTCATAACTTACCTCAAACCAGTTATCCAGCGTGGCTTCATCCTGCAGTCCATACGGTGCGGCATAGGGGCGCAGCATGCGCTGGCGTGTGGCCGGGTCGAAGAACAGGCGCAGTTCATCTTTGTAAGCAATGGTATAAAGGGCCCTGGCCTGGTGGGCGCAAAGCGCGTAAGGCAGCGTGGTATCGCAGGTGCAGGTGAGGGCCAGTTTATCCGCATGCAGCTGTACACTTACCTCCGGGTAGTTAAATGCGGTGGAAGATGCCGTAAGCACTGCCTGCCCCATTTGCAGTTCTCGCGCCACCAGCGTGGCGCCGGCCCACGCGTCCTCCCCAATGCCTTCGTGCACATGGCGGGCTATAAAACCGGCATCCAGTTGCGCCGGACCAAATGGTGCCAGTACGCAGGCGCCCGGGTCATTGAATAAATCGTTCATGCTGCACCAAAATTACCACTTATACACCCCGGTGTCAAAGATTTTTACGTATTTATAAAAAATAATATATATTTGATCCCGGCTTGTTGATCCGTAAGAAACAGCGTCCCGTTTTTTGTTTGCTGTACCGTTGTTCCTGGTTTTAAAAATCAATATAAATCCTGACTAAAAACCCAATCAATCCCTCATGAAACGCAATGCCCTTATCCTGTGCCTGGCTGCAGCATTTTCCAGCACCATGATCGCCTGTAAAAAAGATACTTCCGGCGGTGGCGCCTCCACTACGGTAGATGGTACCTGGAACTTTGTTTCGCTGGAAGCAGATACCCGTGTAACGGTTTCCGCGCAAGGTGAAACCCAGATCTCTACTTCCCACTATGCGTCTACCAAAGCCAGTGGCTCCGTGACCATGCTGAATGGAAAGTACAGCTCCGATGGAATGCCCTATACTGCCAGCGGTACGGTGTCTAGCGACGATCCGCTGGACCCGGAAAATTCCATCAGCCTCCCGCTGGATTTTGACATGCCCGGCATTAAAAGCTCCGGTACTTATAAAGTGATCGGTGATTCTCTCTATACTTCCGGCGCGTTTGCCACACCGAATGACGCTACTAATTCCAATGCGCCCACTACTACGGGTGGTAAGTTCAGGATCTCCAACGATACGCTCATTCTCACCAGTACGGTGGATATTACGCAAACAGTGGTGCAGAACGGCATTTCCGGTAAGGTGAATGACTGGGGTGTAATGGTAACCAAACTGGTGAAGAAAAAATAAGCCGTAAGGCAGGACTGGCGGGGTTTTGGATGAGGAATCACTGCAAGCAATTCCTTTTTCTGCGAATGCCTTCCACCGTTATTGCCCATATCGCTTATTTGCCGGAGGTCTCCACGCTGCGCATCACCTTCACTTCACAAAAGGTGTATGATTACCTGGAGGTGCCTCCTGCCGTGTATGAAGCCATGAAGGCGTCCCGCATCAAAGGCATTTATTTTAACCAGTATATTAAGAACAGGTATGCCTGCCGGTTAGTGAGCACGCCCGGGCAAGACCTGTTCAGTCATGCAAACGAGTTGTAAAAAGCCCGGCCACTACGGCCGGGCTTTTGCTTTGCCGGGCAATTTTTTTTAAGCCATGGTGCGACAAATTTCCGCACATTGTTTACAGGCGGCCGCACATTCCTGGCAGTGCTGCATATCCTTGTGCCGGCTGCATTCTGCGCCGCAGCGTTCACAGATCTCCGCACATAATTTACAAATGGCCCGGGCCTGCCCGCTGCCCAGGCTCATGAGCTGGGCAGCAGCATAGCAAAGAGCGGCGCATTCCATGTCCAGTTGTATGCACGTACTCATGGATTTTACATCCGCTTCCTGCAGGCAGCTGCTGGCGCAGTGGTTACAAAGTGCCGCACAGCGCAGGCAGGCGTCTATACATTGTTGGTATTGGTGGTATCCCATAACGGTGCGTTTTGGTGAACAATACCTTCCGAAATATGATGCCGTTTTACATGCCAAAGCGGTGGCTGCCGGGCAGTCCACCGCTGGGTGCAGGATGTGTTATGTTATGGTTTTACCGTGGCGGTAAAGCCGGCTGCCTGTAATGCTGCTACAATGGCGGAGGGAGCGGCATCACTGGTTACGGTCAGTATTTTTTCAGGATTGGCGGTGTCTACTTTCCATTGGTGTGCACCGGCCACCTGGTCCAGTGCGGGTGTGGCCTTGGCCACACAGCCGCTACAGTTGATATTGGTCTTGAATTGTATGTTGTTCATATGATGTTGTTTTAAACAAATGTACGCAGGTGGGTGGCACTGCTGTTTACTGTATTCCGGGAATGATTTGCATAATTTTTACCGCCATTTCAGCCGCAGGCTGTTGGCTACTACGCTTACAGAACTCAGTGCCATCGCGGCGCCGGCTATCATGGGGTTGAGCAGGAATCCATTCACCGGGTACAGGATGCCAGCCGCCAGCGGAATGCCAATGAGATTATAAATAAAGGCCCAGAAGAGATTTTGACGTATAGCTGATACCGTTAGTGATGAAATATGTATGGCCTGCGGAATGCGTGCCAGGTCGGAGGATACGATGGTCATGCGGGCCACGTCCATGGCTATGTCACTGCCCCGGCCCATAGCAATGCTTACATCTGCCTGTGCCAGTGCTTCTGCATCGTTAATGCCGTCTCCGGCCATGGCTACCACATGCCCCTCGCGTTGCAGCGCTGTTACAAAAGCGGCTTTATCACCAGGCAGTACGCCTGCCTTGTAATGGGTGATGCCTGCTTTTTCCGCGATCACTTTTGCCGTAGCGGCGTGATCGCCGGTAAGCATATATACCTGGATACCCGCGTCCTGCAAGGCTTTCACGGCGCCCGGGGAACTGGGTTTCAACGCGTCTTCTATTGCCAGCACAGCCAATGCTTCTGTGTTGTTTGCAAAATAGATCACTGTTTTAGCGGCTGCCCGCCATTGTGCTACGGTAGCTGCCAGTGCAGGCGATACCGTGATGTCATGCGCTGTGAGCAGGCGGAGATTGCCTGCATAATAGGTAACGTTATCGTGAATAGCGGTGACACCGGCGCCGGGTAGGTTGGTCACCTGGGTAAGGGTAACAGGTTCCTGTGCCGGTAAATAGGCCACCACAGCACCTGCCAGCGGGTGGGTAGATTGCTGTTCCAATGCTGCCAGTACCTGGGGCAACGGTGGTGTGCCTGCTTTCCATTCCAGGGCGGTGACCGCCGGTTTACCTGCTGTGAGGGTGCCGGTCTTGTCCAGTACAATGGCGTTTACGCGGCGCGCCAGTTCCAGGCTTTCCGCATCTTTAATAAGGATGCCTTGTGCCGCGGCCTTGCCCACACCCACCATGATGGCAGTGGGCGTGGCCAGTCCCAGGGCGCAGGGGCAGGCAATGATCAATACTGTGATCATGCCCAGCAGGCCATGGGAAAGGCTTTGCGGCCCCCCGGCCAATAACCATATACCAAACGTTAGTACTGCAATGCCAATGACCACCGGTACAAAAATGCCGGCTATCTTATCTACCCGCCGCTGCACCGGGGCCTTGCTGCCCTGTGCGTTTTGCACCATCTGGATAATGTGTGCCAGCACGGTATCGGCCCCGGTTTGCAGTGCGGTGACCTGCAGGCTGCCCTGCTGGTTCATGGTACCTGCATACACTTTGCTGCCGCTTGTCTTTTCTACCGGCAGGGGCTCCCCGCTGATCATACTTTCATCAGCGAAGGAATGGCCCTGTGCTACCTGCCCGTCCACCGCAATCCGGTCGCCACCCCTTACCAGCAGCAGGTCTCCGGGCTGCACACTGGCAGTGGGCACTTCCTGTTGTGTGCCATCGGGGAGCAGGCGTATCACGGTATTGGGCTGTAGTCCCATCAGCTTTTTAATGGCGCTGGCCGTGCCACCTTTGGCCTTTTCTTCCAGCCATTTGCCTAATAAAATAAAGGCTATCACCACTGCGGCGGCTTCAAAATAAACGGGTGCATGCAGTCCCTGGGCATGCCAATAGCCGGGCCAGAGCGTATTGCACACGCTGAAAACGTAGGCCACGCCGGTGCTCAGGGCTACCAGGGTATCCATGTTAGCCTTGCGGTGACGGGCCTGTTTCCAGGCATTCACGTAAAAAGGGGTGCCAAAATAAAAGATAAAGGGAGTGGCCAATGCCCACATGATATAGTTAGCATACGGCATATCCATGAAGAACATCCCGATCACCGCCAGCGGTGCCGCCAGGATCAAAGCAGCTATGGTTTTGCGTTGCAGCGTTTTCGCTTGTTGCTGCTGCTGGTCTTCAAAAGTTTGGGCGGCATTGTCTTCAATCAGCAGGTCGTAGCCCAGGGCCTGCAGGGCTGTCTTCATGGCGGTGGGAGCTACCTTTGTGGGATCGTAAGTGACCTGTGCCGTGGCATTGGCAAAGTTCACGCTGGCCTGGCTTACGCCGGGCAGGTATTGCAAGGTGCTTTCTGTGCTCACTGCGCAGGCTGCGCAGCTAAGGTGCAGTACCGGGAAATTTTTGGTGATCGTCGGGTTCATAACATTCCAAGGTTGTTCGGTTACAAATGTCCAACCCCCGGGATGCCCCGCCGTTACAGGATTACAGGTATGCTTTGCATAATTTCAGCAGCGCGCTGCGGTTTTGCAGGATTCCTTTTTTGTTTTGCATAATTCCCATACCCGGCTATACTTTGTCCAATGGCTTTCTGTGCCCATGCTGTCCTTTGAATGCGCTGGGCGTCATGCCGGTCACTTCCTTGAACTGCCTGCTCAGGTGTGCTACGCTGCTGTACCCTGCCTGGAAAGCGATCTCTGAAATGCTCAGCTCATCATACACCAGCAGTTCCTTTACACGTTCCACCTTTTGCCGGATGTAATATTTCTCCACCGTTACACCCTCCACCTGGGAAAACAGGGTGCTGAGCGTATTGTAATCATGGTGCAGGGTTTGGGCCAGGTAGGTGGAGAGGTTGATGGTGCGCTCGTCTGCTTCCTGGTGCACCAGCTTGCGGATGGCGTTCTTTACCTGTTCTATGAGGCGGCTTTTGCGATCGTCTATCAGCTCAAAGCCCAGTTGCTCCAGGTCATGGGAGAGGGGCTCCAGTTCAGCTTTTGAGAGGGTTTCTTCAATTTCCGCTTCTCCCAGTTGGAGGGAGAGCAGGTGCAACTGGCGGGCGGTTATTGTTTGTCTTACCGCGGCTATGCAACGGTCGCAGACCATGTTTTTTATGTAGAGCTTCATGTTATGGGATTGTTCGTATGTAATTACTTTAGGTTATGACGTATTACCATTCACAATGTAGGATTGCCGCGGCAATGTATCACCTTTGTGTGGTCAATAAAACGAAAGTATATGAACACAGACACTGGCATTACCCGGAAAAGAACCTGGCTTGATAAAAGCATTACCACCCGGGAGGTGATCTTCACCGGCGCTTTGGTACTTTGCATGCTGCCCTTTGTATCGCCGCCATGGGCGCTGCTCCTGGGCATTTTTACGGCACAGGTCATTGGCCATCCTTTCCTGCATCTGAATCATAAAGCTACGCATATTTTATTGCAGGTATCAGTGGTGGGCCTCGGCTTTGGTATGAATGTGCAGGGCGCACTGAAGGCAGGGCAGCAGGGGTTTGTTTTCACCATCGCCTCCATCAGCGCCACCCTGTTGCTGGGCTGGGGGCTGGGCCGCTGGTTGGGAACAGACCGGAAAACCAGCTACCTGGTGGCCTGTGGCACGGCTATTTGCGGGGGCAGCGCTATTGCAGCTATTTCCCCGGTGATCCGTGCAGAAGACAAGCAAGTGTCTGTAGCACTGGGCACGGTGTTCATACTGAATTCCGTTGCCCTCTTTTTATTCCCGGTGATAGGCCATGCCCTGCACCTGAGCCAGGCCCAGTTTGGTTTGTGGAGCGCTATCGCTATTCACGATACCAGCGCAGTGGTAGGCGCGGCCAATAAATATGGTCCCGAAGCCCTGCAGGTGGCCACCACGGTAAAGCTGGCCCGTGCCCTCTGGATCATGCCGGTAGCCCTGCTTACGGCGGTGTTTTCCCGGCAGGGCGCCCGCAAAGTAAAAATACCCTGGTTCATCCTGTTGTTTGTGCTGGCCCTGCTGCTGCATACCTGGTTTCCTATGCCGGTAGTGAGCGGTGCGATGGTGCAGGTGGCCAGGACAGGGCTTACGCTCACGTTGTTCCTCATTGGTGCCGGCCTTTCCAGGGACGTGCTGAAAGGCGTGGGCGCCAGGCCGTTAGTACAGGGTGTGGGGCTGTGGGTGGCTATTTCCGGGGCGGCATTGTATGCAGTGCTGCATTGGGCGGCGTAAGCAGCGCCGCCTTTTACAGCGCGCACTTGCAGCCGGACAACAGCCTGCCCCGGGAAAAAAGATTTGGTCATTCCCGGATAACTATCGTAATATTGCGATATGGGATTAACGAAATCAGATTTATTCACCAAACAGCAGAATGATATCGCCAATATGGCGAAGGCTATTGCGCATCCTGCGCGCATTGCCATCCTGCAATACCTGGTAAAGAAAAACGCCTGCGTAACGGGTGATCTGGTGGAAGAACTGGGCCTTGCCCAGGCTACTACGTCCCAGCATTTAAAAGAATTAAAGAACGCTGGCATCATTCAGGGTACCGTGGAAGGCGCCAGCGTTTGCTACTGCATTGATCCCAAGGTTTGGAACCGCTACAAGCAGGTTTTCAACGTCTTCTTTGTGGAAGTAAAAAATGATAGCAGCTGCTGTTGATTTTTTTTGCCTCCAATTATCGCAATATTGCAATGATACGATAAAAACAAATTGCTATGCAAACAGATGAACAACTCAAAGAACTGGTAAAACAAAAATATAGTGAGATCGCGCTACAGGACAAGGATACCAACCAGGCGTCCTGTTGCGGTTCGGGTTGTTGCTCCACCGAAGTATATAACATCATGAGCGATGATTACAGCCACCTGGAGGGCTATAACCCGGATGCTGATTTGGGCCTGGGTTGCGGGCTGCCCACGCAATTTGCCAGGATCCAGCCAGGTAATACCGTTATTGACCTGGGCTCCGGTGCAGGCAATGATTGTTTTATTGCCCGCAAAGAAGTGGGGGAAAGCGGCAAAGTGATCGGCGTAGATTTTACCCCGGCAATGATTGAACTGGCCCGCACCAATGCAGATAAGCTGGGGTATAACAATGTGGAATTCCGCCAGGGTGACATTGAGAAAATGCCCGTTGGTGCCGGCGTTGCTGACGTTGTAGTGAGCAACTGTGTGTTAAATCTGGTGCCCAATAAGGACGGCGTGATAAAGGAGATCTTCCGTGTACTCAAGGCCGGCGGCCACTTTAGTATATCTGACATTGTATTGGAAGGCAACCTGCCGGAAAAACTGCGTCAGGCTGCTGAAATGTATGCGGGTTGCGTGTCCGGAGCCATCCAAAAAGAGGCTTACCTGGGACTGATTACTGCTAATGGCTTTAAGAATATGACCATCCAGCGGGAAAAGACAATTCATATTCCAGACGATATTTTGAGCACCTACCTGTCTGCCGCAGAAATAGCCGCATTCCGCGCAGGTGACGCCGGCATTTACAGTGTTACGGTGTATGCGGAAAAACCCCGGGCGGAAGCCTGCTGCGCACCCGGATGTTGCCAGTAAACAAGTGCTATACCCTCAACAAATCAATATGCAAAACTGTAATCCCGCCCAGCGCAAGCGCCTGAGCTTCCTGGACCGTTACCTGACCCTTTGGATTTTTTTGGCAATGGCTGCAGGCGTGGCTATTGGATACTTTGTTCCCTCCGCGCCTGCGTTTATCAATTCCTTTTCTACAGGCACTACCAATGTGCCGCTGGCAATAGGGCTGATCCTGATGATGTACCCACCGCTGGCAAAAGTGCGATACGAACAAATGGGACAGGTATTCCGCAACACGAAGATCTTATCCGTTTCATTATTATTAAACTGGATCATCGGGCCGTTGCTGATGTTTGTGTTGGCGGTAGTGTTCCTGCGCGACCAACCAGCCTACATGACTGGTCTTATCCTGATCGGCCTGGCCCGTTGTATCGCTATGGTCATCGTATGGAATGAGCTGGCGGAAGGCAACCGGGAGTATGCGGCGGGCCTGGTAGCATTGAATAGCATCTTCCAGGTATTGTTATATAGTGTATATGCATACATCTTCCTGACCTGGCTACCTGGCTTGCTTGGCATGAAAGGCGCTACAGTGGCGGTATCCATTGGAGAGATCGCCCGTAGTGTTGGCATTTACCTGGGTATTCCGTTTGCCGCCGGCGTGATCAGCCGCTATACGCTTATCCGCTTGAAAGGTGAAAGCTGGTACCAGGAAAAATTTATTCCGGTTATTTCACCCATCACCCTGATCGCATTACTCTTTACCATTGTGGTGATGTTCAGCCTCAAGGGGCAGATGATCGTACAAATACCGCTGGACGTGGTGCGCATCGCCATTCCGCTGGCAGTGTACTTTGTTATTATGTTCCTGGTTAGCTTTCTGTTGGGGCGTGCCATGGGGGCCGATTACAGTAAAAATGCCTCCATAGCCTTTACGGCGGCGGGCAACAACTTTGAATTGGCCATTGCGGTGGCAATCGGGGTGTTTGGCATTAATTCCGGGCAGGCATTTGTGGGGGTGATCGGCCCGCTGGTAGAAGTTCCGGCATTAATTGCGCTGGTGAATGTAGCTTTCTGGTTGCGTAAACGCTGGTACAGCCGCGAGGCGGATACTGCCAACCTCACAAAAACGCAGGCATAATATTATCCCAGACACTATAACAAATACAGGGTATATGAAAATCGCTTTATTTAGTGACATCCATGCTAACCTTCCCGCGTTGGAAGCCTTTTTTGAGGATGTGGAAACGCGTAAACCGGACGCCATTTACTGCCTGGGTGACCTGGTGGGTTATAATATCTGGCCCAATGAAGTAATCCGGGAGATCCGCCAGCGGGGTATTCCTGCCATAGCGGGTAATTATGATTTTGGTATTGGCCGCACCAGCGATGATTGCGGCTGCGCTTACAAAACGGATGATGAAAAGGCGAATGGAGCAATATCCATCAGTTATACCAATGCTGTTGTAAAGGAGGATGAACGCCGCTATCTGCGCACACTTCCGGCGCATATCAAGGTTGAATTTCAATTGAACCACGATAAACTGAACCTGTTACTGGTACATGGCAGCCCACGTAAGATCAACGAATATCTATTTGAAGACCGGGAGGAGAAAAGCATGTTGCGCATAATGGCGGACGCCGATGCAGATATTATGTGTTTCGGGCATACGCATAAACCCTATCACCGCATATTACCTGGCGCACCGGATGCAGCAACGCCGCATTACCGCCACGCCATCAACATTGGCGCGGTCGGTAAGCCCAAAGACGGTGATCCCCGTGGCGGTTACGTGCTGCTTCACATCGATGAAAATGCCAGTACGAAGTCTACTGCAGGTATCCGGGTAGAATTTATCCGGTTTGAATACGACGTAGAAAAGGCTGCAAAAGCGGTAGAAGATAGTCCACTACCGGATGCATACGCAGAAAGCCTCAGGAATGCCCGCTAGTCTCCATTAATCCCGGAAGTGGAATACCGGTTCTTCCAGGCCGGTGCTGCATAGGGCAGGAGATAAAATGATACACATGGTCAACAAAGCAGGCGGTATAGGTGTATGGGGTGCTTGCTACATTATCCTTCATGGCGCTGCTGCAGCAATTTCTCCAGCTGTTTCAGTTTGCCTTTCCAGAAGCCCTCAAAAAATTCCAGCCATTGTTTCACTTCATTGAATCCAGCTGCCTGGAGGCTGCAATGCCGCTCCCGGCCCAGGTCTTCAATGGTGATAAGGCCGGATTCCTGCAACACTTTTACATGCTTTGACACCGCCGGCCGGCTGATGTTAAAATTGTCTGCCAGGGCATTGATGGTAAGGCTTTGCGCCGCCAGCAGCACCAGGATGGCGCGGCGCGTGGGATCGGCGATGGCCTGGAATACGTCTGCTTTATGCGGGTACATGGGCGCGTTCATTTAAAAGATCTGCAAAACGGGCTGCTATCTTGCCTTTCCAGCCCTTGCTCATGATCATGGCGGCTATTACATTCTTCCAGCCTTTGAAACCAGCTTGTGTAAGCGTGAGGGCGGTGCCGCCTTCCCGGGCCTCCAGCGTCCAGGTGATCAGGGTGTCCAGGTTAATAACGCCGGGCCTTGGGCCTCCCTGCCAGGTATACACCAGGCGGTGCGGGGCCTGTACTTCCTTTACTTCTGCATACACAATACCGTCCCATCCCATCTTTACGCGGGGCTGGCTGTGAAACCGGAAGCGATGCCCCACTTCCGCACGGAAATCGTTTGGCATGAGCCACTGGCCCAGCAGGGCAGGGTCTGTCAGGTATTCCCATACCTGCTGCGGCGGGTGCGGCAGGAACCAATGCACCAGGATATCTTTTTCCATGATAAGTAACCTTTGAGTTACGTAAAGATAGGTAACCTGCAGGTTATATAAAAATGTTTTCCCCCGGCGCTTGTAACAAAACAGCCGGGTACGCCGTTAAAAGGGCATTCAAGATAAGGGGGCCCGTCCCTGTAGCACGAATGTGTTAAATTCGTCTACGCCATTTTTACTTGCAGGAATTTTTTCTACTTTGTTATTTTAGAACCAAAATCAATCAATTGTAACCCTTTTTCATGATATCACAACAGTTCCCAGCAACTGGTGATCGTGTTTGCCTTGTAGTCCAGGAACGTGTAAAAGTTTGTTTGAGAAAGGGCGCCCCGTCCCGTCCACGTGCTTTTTTTGTAATGGTGTTTACGTTGTTTTCCTTTGCCTGCTTTGCACAACAACAATCGTCCGGTTTTATTGACAGTGTGCGCCAGCACTATGAAAAAATGGCCCTGCCTTTTTTGTTCAACGGGTTTGAATACGTGCGGTATGACCTGCGCATCTTCAAACAGGAGCATCCTTACTTCCGCAAGCCCGCTTATGCACCGGGCGACATCTGGTACGACGGACGGTATTTCGCCGGCCGCACCTTGCTGTATGATGATGTGAAGGAACAGGTCATTATTCCCGCGGACTATATACCCGGTCTTTACGGGCAGATAGCGCTGCTTTCTGAGCGGGTGGACAGTTTCAATGTGTACGGTATGCAATTCATCCACATGAAAGACAGTACCCAGTACCGTCCCGGTTTTTATGCGCGCATGCACCGGGGTAACAAAGGCACGTTGTATGGCCACTTCCTGAAAACGCTCCAGAAAGGCGTGATCACGCAGGATGGGGTAAGAGACGTGATCACTGACGTTACCTATTTTGAATGGGAGTCCAATGGTACTTACCAGACCTTGCGTACCCAGGCAGACCTGAGCAGGGCCCTGCAGGTAAAACGCAGCCAGCTGAAACGGTACATCCGCAGCCAGGGAATAGAATTTCGTAAAGACCGTGAAGCCGCCATGGTGGCCGCGGTGCAGCATTTCGATCCTCAATAAACCGCTTGCATGAAATATTGTTTACTCCTCCTGTTCTGTATCATAGCATGCACCGGTGCCCTGCGGGCACAAAGCCCCGTGCTGGCCAGGCCTGTAACCGTGCGGCTGGACAGCGCCGGCATACAACAGCTCACAGATACACTTGAAAAACAGACAGGCGCTTACTTTTACTATGACGTAACCGCATTTGACAATACTTATTTCACCGCCACCCTGGTGCAGCAACCCATGCGCGAAGTGCTGGACTCCCTGCTGGGCAGGTTGGGTTTTTCTGTAACGGAGGATGCACAACATCATGTGTTCATCGCCTCCGGCCCCCCGCTTACGTTGCAGATCCCGCTGGCAGGCAGGCCACCGGCCCCCATACTGGCAGTAACCCCGCACGCGAACGGGCGGGTGTTGCCCCGCGCCGGCAAACGCAAGACAGCCGGAGGGCCCGCTACAGAAGAAGAGAATGCGGCCGTAAAGGCTTCGTACGATGATTTCAAAACGTATAATATTGGTAATAGCAACAGCACGGCGGGCAATGCCACCATTACAGGCTATATCCGGCGTGCCACTACCAATGAAGGCATTGGCAACGCTACGGTAGCAGTGCAGGGCCTTACCGTAAAATCTGTTTCTGATCCCTATGGTTACTACACCATCACCCTGCCCAAAGGCAGCTATGTGCTGCGCTTTACCTGCATTGGCATGATGGATGCCCGCCGCCAGGTAAGCCTCCGCGGCGATGGCAAACTGCCCGTGGTGATGCATGATTTTGTGCAAAGCCTGAAAGGTGTGACCATTGAAGGGGAGAAGTCGTCCAATGTGCGGAGCGCCGCCATGGGTGTGCAGAAAATAGATATCCAGACCATCAAGCGCGTGCCCTCGCCCATGGGAGAAGCAGATATCCTGCGCGTGTTGCAAATGCTGCCGGGAGTTACCTCCGCCGGCGAAGGCAGCACCGGCCTTAACGTGCGCGGTGGCAACGTAGACCAAACCCTGGTACTGCTGGATGGCGCTACCGTGTATAACCCCGCCCACTTCTTTGGTTTCTTCTCCGCCTTCAACCCGGATGTGATCAAAGATGCGGAATTGTATAAAAGCAGTATCCCCGTGCGTTACGGCAGCCGCCTGTCGTCCGTGCTGGACGTGATCACCCGCGAAGGTAATCAGCATAAGTTCTCCGGCTCCGGCGGCATAGGCCCGCTGAACGGGCACCTTACGCTGGAAGGTCCTATTGGTGACAAGACCACTTTCATCCTGGGTGGCCGCGCGTCCTACTCAGACTGGATACTGCACCTCCTCAAAGATCCGCAGTACAAGCGCAGTTCCGCCGGCTTTTATGATGGAAACCTGAAGATCACCAACTCCTGGAACGATCATAACACCATTTACCTCTCCGCCTACATCAGCCACGACAATTTTAAACTGGATAGGGATACGGCGTACAAGTACGGCAACAAGAACGCGGTGCTGCGCTGGAAGCATATTTTCAGCAGCAAGGCATACGGCACCTTCTCCGTGGGCACGGACAATTACAATTTTAGTATGAACAGTGATGCCAATGAGATCACTGCCTTTAAATACAGGTTCAACGTGGCACAGCAGCATGCCAACGTGGACATGAACTTCATGCCGAGCAACAAGCATCACCTGGAAGCAGGTCTGGGCGGCATTTACTACCAGCTTTCGCCCGGCGATTACCAGCCCAGTGGCAAAAGCCTGGCGCGCCCCAACACGGTGCCGAAAGAACAGGCGGTGGAAGCCGCTGCTTACGTGGCAGACAACTACACCATTACGCCAGATCTTACGCTGAATGTAGGCCTGCGTGGTGCTTTCTTTGCCAACCGTGGCCCCGCCGTGGTGAATGAGTACCTGCCTGGCCTGCCCCGGGAAATTTCCTCCGTGAAGGATTCTGTGATGTACGGCTCCGGCAAAACGATCAAATCATACGCCGGGCTGGAGCCCCGCATGGCACTGCGTTACACGCTCACTACCAATTCTTCCGTGAAGGCGGCGTACAACAGGACCCAGCAGTTCATCCACATGCTGTCTAACACCACGGTAGTGTCACCCACGGATGTGTGGAAGCTTAGTGATACTTACATCCGGCCGGAGATCGGCGACCAGGTGTCCATTGGTTACTACCGCAACTTTAAACATAACACCATCGAAACATCGGCAGAGTTGTATTACAAATGGATCCGCCATGCCCTTTCATACAAGAGCGGTGCTAACCTGCTGCTGAACCACCACGTGGAAACGGATGTGGCCAATGCAGACGGCAAAGCCTATGGGGTGGAACTGCTGGTAAAGAAGACCGCCGGCAAGATGACGGGATGGGTAAGCTACGCCTACAGCCGCACCCTGCTGCGCATGCGCGATCCGCTGGTAACCGATCCTACGAACCACGGCAACTATTATCCCGCGGACTACGACAAGCCGCACACGGCGAACCTGGTGGCGAATTACAGCATTTCCCACCGCTTTAATGTATCACTGACATCGGTGTATGCCACCGGGCGCCCTATCACACTGCCCATTGCCAGTTATTATATTGACGGATCGGTGCGTGTACTGTATGCAGACCGCAACAGCGCCCGCATCCCGGATTATTTCCGTACAGATTTTTCCGTGAACATTGATGGTAACCACAAGCTGCACAAGGTGGCGCACAGTTCATGGTCGCTGGGCGTGTACAACATGCTGGCCCGCCGCAACGCCTACTCGGTCTACTTTGTATCGGAAAATGGCCAGATCCATGGTTACAAGCTTTCCATTTTCGGTACGGCCATTCCATTTATCACGTACAACTTTAAGTTCTGAGGTACGGGTAGAAAATTTTTTTAAGATCACATCCTGAACGGATGATAAACCCAGGTTGATGAAGCGGAAATTAATTTACGGACTGTTAGGAATGATGTGCCTTACATGGCATTGCAAAGATCCTTACCGGCCGGATGTAACCAGTACGGATGTGCACTACCTCGTAGTGGATGGTGCCATCACGGGTGGGCAGGATGATACCACGGCGATCATGATCAGCCATACCCGCCCCCTCACAGATAATAACGCCAGCGGCCCGCTGGTGGATGCCGGGGCCCGGGTAGAGGTAGAGGCAAAGGACGGGCCCACGTACCCGCTTGTTTTTAACCCTGCCAGCAGTAAGTATGAGGCCACGGGGCTGCCCCTGCAGGCCGGCGCGGAATACCGCCTCCATGTATGGAGTGAACAAAAGGAATACCTGTCTGACTACACGCCTTACAAGCTAACGCCGCCCATAGATTCTGTGTACGGGGTGGAAGAAAAAGGTGGCATGCAGATCTACGTCAATACGCACGACGCCACCAACACCAGCCAGTACTACCGCTGGCGGTATGCAGAAACGTGGGAATACCACTCCAACTACCAGTCGCAGTTGAAGTTTGATACCTTGTCGCCCGATTTTGACCCGCTCCACCCGGACCTGGTGCCGCGGCCTTATCCTGAAATACAGGCGCTTTACCGGTGCTGGCATACGCTGCCTTCTTACAACATCTTGATAGGTACTACCAGCCAGCTTAGCGCAGACGTGCTGTACAAAGGGCCGCTGGTCTTCTTCTCATCAGGGGATGAGCGCCTGCAGGTGCTGTACAGCATTATGGTGAAGCAAACGGTGCTGACCCGGGAGGCGTATAACTATTGGGTGAATGTGAAAAAGATCACGGAGCAGATCGGGGACATCTTTGGACCCCTGCCTTCAGAGATCCATGGCAATATTCATAACGTGAACGACCCTGCGGAAACGGTGGTGGGCTTTATCACTGCCGCTTCCTCCATGTCCCAGCGGATCTTTATCAAGCCCCCGGCCGACTGGATACGGTCCCACTACAATTGCCCGGCGGACACGGTAGTGATCTGCGATCCCATGGAGCCCGACTGCGATCCATGGCAACGGCGGAAAGGATTGTTTGCCGGTGGCGGCTATTTCCCGCTGAACTGGGTTGACCCGCAGCTGCCGCATAACAAGATCCTGGCGGCAAGTGGTTCCTGCGTGGACTGCCAGTACCGGGGCGGTGTCAATGTAAAACCGGATTTCTGGCCCAATTAATTTTTGAACGTGATGAAAAGATGTCTTTTTATACTGGGTTTCCTGGTGGCCACCTGCTGTGCGCATGCGCAGGATGGGGTATACCGGGAACGCCTCTACGTAAATATGGACCAGGACCATTACCTGGCAGGTGAGTGGTGCTGGTTTTCCGTATATAGCCTGGATGCCGCCACAGACCAACCCCGGGTCTTCAGCCGCATTGCGTATCTGGAACTGCTGGATGCCCATGGCACGCCCGTGGTGCAGACCAAGCTGGCGCTGGACAGTGCGCGGGCACAGGGTGCCGTGCAGCTGCCGGCAGACCTGCCCAGTGGTACCTACACCTGGAGGGCCTACACCCGCTGGATGCGCAACTTCAGCAGTGAAGGCTTTTTTACGCAGCAGGTCAATGTGTACAATACCCTGCATCCTGAAGCAATGAACGGGGCGCATCTCATACCCGGTGCCCTGCAAGGCGCGCCGGATGCGGCTTTGCACTGCAGCACGGATAAGCCACTGTACGACCGCCGCAGCCAACTGGAGATCCGGCTGAAAACCGGCGTACCGGTCACCGGCCTGTCGCTCTCGGTGTTCCGCGTGGATACGGTGATGGAGAAAGTAAAGCTATCGCCGCAGGCCTACAAACACTACCCGCTCATCGATACGCTGCTGCCGGAGCTGCGGGGCAATATCATCACCGGCCGTATTGTAAACCGGGCTACAGGTACACCCGTGGAAGGCGTTATCGGCACGCTGTCCGTACCCGGCAGGAAGCCGGTGTTCCAGGCCGTGAGCTCCGATGCGAACGGGCGCTTTATTTCCGAACTGGAGGAGGCGTACGGCAATAGTACCCTGATCATGGAGTGCAGGGAAAAGCAGTACCGCATTATCCCCGATTACCAGTTTGCCCCGGTGCTTACGCCCGCCCAGGAAGCCGCGCGGGATAGCCTGCCGGAAAATGTATTGGAAGCGTATGCCACCCGCCATGTTTCCGCGCAGGTGGAGCATGCCTACCGGGAGCGCGACCTGGCCGCGCCACCTGCACCCCTGCGGGATAGCGTGCCTTTCTTTGGCCGCCCGGACGAAGAAATATTGCTGGATGATTATACGCGCTTTACCACTATGGAAGATGTATTCCGCGAGGTGATCAAGCAGGTGTTTGTGCGCCGCGCAGGCGGTGTGCTGCACCTGCACTGCTGGAACCTGGGCACGGAAATGATGGAGCACGATGATGCGCTGGTGCTGCTGGATGGGGTGCCGGTGTACAACAATAAGGAACTGTTTGAGTTTGACCCGCTGAAGATCCGCAAGATATCCGTGCGGGCAAGGCCGGTATATTACGGCCCCATACGTGCCGCCGGCGTGGTGTTCATGCAAACGTACAGTGGTGACCTGAAAGGCTACCCGCTGGACAGCACCCAGGTATCCGCACAGGATTTCGTAGGCCTGCAAAACCCGCATCCATTCCCGGCACCGGCCTATGTTTCGCAAACAGAGCGCAACAGCCGTTTCCCGGACTACCGCAGCCTTTTGTACTGGCAACCATCGGTGCGCTTTGATGCAGCCGGTGCCGCCACGGTACAATGCTATACCGGTGACCTGCCTGGGCATTACCTCGTAGTGGCCGCCGGGCTGGATGCCGGGGGTAAGCCTTGTTATACCACGCACGCATTTGATGTGAAGTAAACTGTTTCCACATACCACGGAAAAAGCAAGGGTGTATCGCGCTGGTCGATGCACCCTTTTATTTAGTGTTCCTGTACTTGCAGTGCTTTATTTTTCCGGGGGGCACACCTGCATGAAAGACACGGCGCTGCTGGCCTCATAAGATTGAATGGTGCCGGTGGGGCAGGGGATGGCGTAGTTGCGGTATGTAAGGCCCCTGGCCACATCGCGGTTACCCCAGGCGGTGTTGATGTTCTTGCGGATCCAGGGCAGGTATTGTGCCTGTCCGCCATCATTCACCAGGTTCATGATGTAGTGCGCAAAGATAGCTTTGAGCACCCCCTGCTCATTCCAGTCGCCCTCCGCGGGGAGGATACCGGCAGTGTCGCAAAGATGCTGCTGCGTGTAGTCTGCCACCTTCTTTGCATCGTCCAGGTAAGCAACGTCATTACTTTGCTGGTAGAGCATTACAGCGGCGCCAATGAAGGTGCCGTAGTTGTAAGTATAGTCGCTCCACCCCGGATTGCCTTTGATGTTGTTGTCTGCCACGCGGCCGGTGCTGCTGTTGTACAGGTTATGGCGCCCGTAGTTGAACACTGTTTTTGCTTTATCCAGGTAGCTGGTGTCTTTTGTGATGTTATACAATGTCATCGCGGCGATCACGGTGGGGAAGGTGATGCAGGAGTTCTTACCGGTGTGCTGGAAGTCCCAGAACATGCCACCATCCGCAGGATCAAAGGAGCCTGCAAACACGCGGCTGAAGCCCGCCTTGGCGTGGTCCAGGTATTCCGTATTGCCGGTAAGCTGGTGGGCGCGGGCCAGGGAAATGATCCACCACATCATATCGTCGTAGATAAACCATACGGTGGTGTTGTTCCAGTTATACTGGTCATACCGGTTCAGGCCACCGGTGTAGATGTCTTTCACTTTTTGCAGGTAGTCTGCGTTGTGGGTGCGTTTGTAGGCATCCATGGCCATGTCCCAGTACACGGCCTGTGTCCAGATGGCGCCTATACCGGTTTTCTCCGTGGTGGCGTAGTATAGTTTGTCCGAAGGACTGTAGCAGTACTGGTTGAAATTGTTATAAGCGGCCGTGGCGTCTGCATCCGTGTAATTGACGATGGCGGGCGTGGGTTTGCCCGGTGTAACCGGGGCCGGGTCATGTTTTTGCTGGCTGCAGCTGATGTAGCCTGCGGCCAGTAAGGGGACCAGGAACAGTAGTTTTTGCATGGTACGTTTCATTGGGTGAAGATAAGCATGGTTCCGTGTAAATGTAAACCGGCAGCGCGCAAAAGGCACTGCCGGCGGAAAGATGCTACCAGCCCGGGTTCTGGACCAGTTGTTTATCGTTATTGATATCGTTGTTCGGGATGGGGAAGAAGTAGTGGCGTTTGTTGAACACGCGGGTTTCAAACGGCACCACCTTCAGGAAGTCCGGCAGGTCTGCGCTGATGTTCAGGCCATACATCGGGCCATTCTCCGTTTGCTCGGCTATTTTCCAACGGCGCACGTCAAAGAAGCGGTTGTTCTCAAAGGCCAGTTCCACGCGGCGCTCTTTGCGGATCAGTTCCCGCAGCTCATCACCGGATTTGGGTGCCGGCAACGTGGCGGAGCCGTATTGGGGGATGCCCGCGCGTTCCCGGATCTTGTTCAGGTATTTCAGCGCTTCGGGGCTGTTGGGATTGGCTTCGTTCTCACATTCCGCGTAGCTGAGATAGATCTCTGCCAGGCGCATGAGGATCACCCCGCGGTCGTCTATGTCCCACTTGCCCAGGCTCATGGCTTTGCGCACAATGTAACCGGTAGTGGAGTGATCGCCACCGCCGGCTTTCATGCCGGAGTTGCCGGAGTAGAACAGTTCCGTGGTAATGGGCCCAAAGTCTTTGTTTAACCATGTGCTGTTGTTGTACGTGATGTCCACGTAAAACCGGGGCTCACGGTTTACCCATTGGTTGTAAGTGCTTTTGGGCATTACATCGGAGGGCGCCTGGAAGTCAGTGAAGCCGGTCTTTACATAGCCGGATTGCGGATCGTCAATGTTGCGGCCATTGGCCGTAAAGAAAGCGTCCACCATGTTCTGCGTAGCGCCCAGGCCACCACTGCCTCTTACATCGCCGGAAGAGGCGCCTGCGTGGTAGGGGCACAGCTCGTACTGGCGGGGGCCAATGGAAGACTGGCGGCGTTCAAAGATCACTTCCTGGTTCCAGTCTTTGAGGGTCACGTTGCGGCAGGAAAGATAGGGGTCAATGCTGCCATCCGCTTTCCGTTCCGTATAAAGATTGTAGGTGCTGCCGTCAAACTGGGTGAGGAAATCCTTGAAAGCCGCAGCTGCGGCAGCCCAGCGGGCAGGGTCAGCGCCCTGGTTGATCAGTTGTTTGCCATCCTGGTTTTTCAGGGCTGCAAGGTCCGTGTTACCGTTGTACAGCGGGCTGGCATTGTACATCAGCGCTGTGGCGCGGAAGGCCAGGGCAATGTCCTTCGTGATGTGGCCCAGCTGCGATGTGTTGCCGGATTGCTGTGCCTTCATGGTGGGCAGGTCCTGGGCCGCCAGTTGCAGTTCATTGGCTACGTATTGCGTGCACTCGTCGAAGCTGCTGCGGGGGATCTGGAGGTTGGTATCCACGGGTGTGGGTGTTTCGCCCAGGATCACCACCGGCCCGTAAATGCGCATGAGGTAAAAGTAGTACATGGCACGCAGGGCGCGGGCTTCCGCCTTGTACTTGGTTTTGCTGCCGGCATCCAGGTCGGTTACTTTATCCACGTTCTGGATAAATACGCTGGCGGCACGGATGCCTCTGTAAAAATTGGTCCAGTAGTCGCCCACGAAGCCTGAATTGGCATCCCAGTTACCGATATTCACATCATTGGATTGTACAAAACCCCATACGTAATCGGCTTCATCACTGCCGCCGGTCCAAAGGCCACGGTTGGTCACACCGCCGGGATTGCGCTGGCCGTATTCATCGGGTACCCGTTCGTACACGTTGGCCAGGAATTGTTCGGCATTGTGCCAGTTATGAAAAGTAAGATCTATGGTCAGCCGGTCATCCGGCACCTGGTCCAGGTAGTGTTTGCAGCTGGTCATGGTCAGCAGCACGGTGGCAATGGCTAATATTTTCTTCATAACGCGTTGCTTAAAAATTAGAATTTAACATTGATGCCGGCGGCAATGGTCCGTACGTTCGGGTAGCTGGCGCCATTGGCTTTACCCCCCTGGGTATTGATCTCAGGGTCCCACAGTTTAAAGTCGCTGAAGGTAAGCAGGTTGATGCCGTTCAGGTAAATGGAAGCGGCGCGCAGGCGGGTGCGTTTCAGGAAACTGGCAGGCAGGTTATAGGCCAGCTGTGCACTCTTCAGGCGCATAAAGCTGATGTCTTTCACCCACCAGGAGCTGGTTTGTGTATTGTTCTTGTTCTCAGCTTCGCCGTAGGCCAGGCGGGGATAGAAGGCATGCGGGTTGGGAGCGTCCACTGTCCAGCGGTCAGTTGCAACCGCATAAGCGTTGGTCTGGCCGCCACCGCCATTAAAGGGAATGATAGCGTCACCCCCCAGGTACACATCTGCATGCTGAACGGCTTCAAACAAAGTACCGAAGGAGAAGCCTTTGTAATCCACCGTAAAGCCAAAACCATAAGTAAGGGAAGGCACGTCGCCATGACCGATCTTTGTTACGTCGTACCCGTTGATCAGGCCATCGCCGTTGAGGTCTTTGTATTTGATATCCCCTGCTTTTACCGTTGATCTGTCACCCGGTACGGCGCTTTTGGCCACCTCGTCATCGCTTTGGAACAGGCCTTCTGCCACATAGCCATAGCGGGCGTTCACGTTATTGCCGCGATGGTTCATCCAGGGATAAGCCTGCGGTGGTGTATCGTCTTCCCGCAGTACATCTTTGTTCAGTGTCATGTTGCCGCGCAGTTGTACACCTACTTCGCCAAAATGGGTGTTGTATTCCAGGGATGCGTCAATGCCTTTGTTGTCCACTATGCCCAGGTTACCATACTGCTGGTTTTGCAATCCCATGAAAGCCACGTTGGACGCGCGTTGCAGGAAGATGCCGGTACGGTGTTCCTTGAACAGGTCCACGTTCACGCTCAGCTGGTCGTTCAGGGTATGAAACTCCATGCCCAGGTCCTGTTTATTGGATACGGACCATCTTACATTGGTACCGTAACGGTCTATGTAAATGCCATCCACGTGGTTCTTGCTGTCGCCAAAGGTATAACCCTGGTTGCCATCCTGGTTCAGCTTCGTGATGTAGAGGAAACGTTCGCCGGTGCTGCCAAGGCCGCTGTTACCATTGGAGTAGCGGAATTTCAGGAACGTAATGGCGTGCTCCAGGGGACGGAAGAATTTTTCGTTAGACACCACCCAACCGATGCCTACAGCAGGGAAAAAACCGTAACGGTTCTGCGGTGCAAACAGTTCTGAACCGTTATAGCCGAAGTTAAATTCCGCGAAGTAGCGGTCATCATAAGAATACGTGCCTTTACCTGCGTAACCCAGGTAGCGTTCCGGGATAGAGGTGATGAAATCATTGGCCAGTGCATTGGTCTTGTCACTGGAGTAGAACAGCGCCAGCCCGGACACCGTATGTTTGCCAAAAGTACGGTTGTAGTTGATGGCGGCTTCCGTGTAGAACTGGCGGGTGGTCTGCCGGTCGTTGTCATCCCGGTCAAAGCCGAGGAACTGGTCGCCGCTAAAGGTCTTTACCAGGTTCAGCGAACCATCGTCGTTGTAAGGTTTGTTCTGGTCCGGGAAGTAGGTGTCTTCACGGCGGGAACGGATGATAAAGTTCTGGTTATACGTATCAAAAGAGAACATAGCCGTGGCATTGAGGCCGGGCGTGATCATGCCCAGGTCCTGTGTGGCGCGGATGTTTGAATACAGTTGTGTCTTAAATTCATTACGGTAGCCGCGGCGGGTGAGGTCTGCATAAGGATTGCGGAAGCCACCGTTAGCGCTCTGGCCGGGCACAAAGCCACCGGGATACATGACGGGATAGGCCACGGGTGCGGCGTCCATGGCGCTCTGGAAAATATCTCCGGTATTGATGCCGGGATAGTTACCGTTAGAAAAATAACCCTGCACGCCTACATCCAGTTTGGTGGTCCTGGTCACCTTCAGGTTCAGGTTCGTGGTGAAATTATAACGGTTGTATTCCAGGGACGAATTGTATTTCTGCAGCGCGTCCGTTTTCAGGAAGCCGGATTCATTGTAATAGCCCAATGATACATAGTACTGCGCGTTCTCCACGCCGCCGCTGGCATTCAGGTTGGCCTGGCGCATGTGGCCATGCTTGTTGAACACCGCGTTCATCCAGTCCACGTTGGGATACAGCAGGGGATCTGCCTGGTCCTTTGTTTTCTGGATATAATCGTCGCTGTAAATGGGGTTGTGGTTGCGGGTGGTCAGGGCTTCGTTGGCCAGCTGCATGTAGGTAACGCCATCCAGCATTTTGGGGCGGCGGGTAAAGGTGGTCTGGCCTTCCTGGTAGTCCAGGTAGATCTGGGGCTTGCCCACTTTACCACTTTTTGTTTTTACGATGATCACCCCATTGGCGCCCCGCACCCCGTACACTGCGGTACCGGCAGCGTCTTTCAGCACCGTAAAGGATTCAATGTCTTCCGGGGAAATGCTGTTGATGGAGCGTTCTACGCCATCCACGAGGATGAGGGGATGGGAGTTGTTGCCCCCGCCAAAAGTGGAGATGCCGCGGATCCAGATATCCGCGCTGCCGCGGCCGGGCTCACCGGAGCGCTGTACGCCCACCACGCCTGCAATGCGGCCTGCCAGCATGCTGGTAATGTCGGACGCCGGCTGTTTGAGCTCCACCGGGCGGATGGAGGATTGTGCGCCCACCAGGCTGATGCGGCGCTGGGTACTGAAGCCTACCACGGCTACTTCGCCCAGCGACTTACTATTGCGCTGCAATTGCACCGCGATGTTTGTTTGCGAGCCTACCGTTACTTCCGATGTTTCATAGCCAATGTAGCTGAAGGAAAGCACTGCGGCAGGAGAGCCTACAATGATCTTGTAGCGGCCATTGGCGTCGGTGGCCGTCATTGTAGGGTTGCCTTTCACGGCCACGGCTACACCGGGCATGGGCTGGCCCGTTTCATCGGTCACCGTACCGGAGATGATGATCTCCTGGCGGCTTTCCGTGGTGGTACGGGCCGGTGGCGTGGTTTGCTGGCTGATCACGAGGATGTGATTTACCTCCGTGCATTCCAGCGTGGTGTTATTGAATAATTTGTTGAGCACCTGTTCCAGTGCTTCGTTATTGAACGTACATTTTTGCACTGCATAGGAGCGGAGCAACTGGCGGTCGTAAGCAAAGGTAATGCGGGTAGTTTGCTGCAGCGCTTTTACCGCCGTTTCCAGGGTACCGCTTTTGATCGCCACGGTAACGCGGGTATCCTTAAGCAGTTGCCCGCGCCCGGCATAGGCCGGCGCCATGAAGGCGACGGTAAAAAAGAGCACGACAATGAGTGCCTGACGGACTAAGTGTGTAGGCTTTCTTTTCATACGTGGTGAATTAGTAAATGGTTGAGGGCTGTGGTAGCCGGTTCATGGAATTTTGGTGACAGTTACAGTTTTCAAATCGGGCTTTTGCGCAAAAGCGGTATTTATTCATGAAGCAGCACCTGGTTCCCGATGCCGCTGATCTTAAGATGGTGAATGGCTGCCAGTACGGCCACCGCCTGTGCGGGGTCCATGTGGAGATCCAGTTCTGTGGTATAGCGTGTAGCCTTTACCGTAGCCGAGGTAGCGGTAATGCGTACGCCGAAGTTCTTTTCCATGAGCACGGCCATGTCTGCAAACGAAGCGTCGTTCAGTACCAGGGAACCATGCTGCCAGGCCAGCGCATCCGGCTCCATGGCCTGCACGCGCAGGGTGTGCGCTGTTTTATCCAGCAGCAGGGCCTTGCCTTGCGTGAGCACAGTGCCTCCACCGGCGCCTTCCACCTTTACCCGGCCGCTGCGCACGCTGATCTCCATAGTATGCAGTGCCGTATAGGCGTTTACGTTAAACGAGGTGCCCAGCACCGTGGTATGGAGGTCGCCGCTCTGCACGGTAAAAGGAGCGGAGGCGTTGGTCTTCACGTCAAAGAAAGCTTCACCGTCCACCACTTCAATGTGCCGGTGGGCACGGAAATCGTCGGCAATGCGTACGGTTGATCCGGCGTTGAGTGTCATCCGGGAACTGTCCGGCAATTGGAGGGTGCGTTGCTCCCCGTTGCGGGTATGCACTTCGTGGTAGGCCAGGGTGGAGGAAGGGCCTGCCTGCCGGTACCACCAGGCACCCAGGGCCAGCCCGCTTACCATTGCGGCAGCAGCGGTGGTGCGCACCCAGCGGCGGCGGTGGAAGGCGATTAAAATCGATTTAGCAGGCACCAATGCGGGACGGATGTGTTGCCACATTTCCTCGCTGATGCGGGCTTCCTCTTCCGCGGTGAGTTGCACCGGTGCTTCGGCGTCAAAATGCTGGTACCATTGTTCCACGGCGTGGCCTTCAGCAGGTGTATGCCGGCCCAGTAAATAACGCTGCAGCAGCTGGCGGATCTTTCTTACTTCCAAAACGTGCGTTTTATAGCTTATACAGAAAACGGACTGGTAGTACCAGTGCTGGTGAAAATTTTTTTCATACGTGGCAGGCCCCGGAAGGAACCGCTTTATTCACATATATGCGTAGTGTACACCAGGTACTAGTCCGGGTTTGATTTTTTTTAACAGGTTGGAGCGCTGAGCAGGTAACCCTTTCCGCCTGCTGGTAAAACAGGTTGGCATGCCGCGCAGGTGGTTGTTCCCATTTGCCGGCAGCTGCATATGGCAGGGCACAGGTGGCGTAGACAGCAGGATGAAATTGTTTTCAGGAACGGATATGACAGAATAAGTAGAACAAAAGGATGGCCCATTCGCCGGCGCTATTGGGGGCCAGGGCGGTACGCAGTCTCTTGAGGGCTTCTGTAAGCTGGTTCTTTACGGTTTGCTCTGAAACGTCCAGCTGGGCTGCAATTTCTTTGATGGGCAGGTCCTGTTCCCGGCTCATGCGGAACACTTGTTGCATGCGGGCAGGCAGCCTGCCCACTTCCGCGGCAATGCGGGCTTCCAGTTCCTTGGTCTCCGTGAGCTGGCTGGCAGCGGGTGTGTCGAGGATGTCAAAAAGCGCGGCTTTTTTGATCTCACCTGCCTGGAAGGCAAAGTGGCTGATCACCCGGTACTTGATGGCCGTAAATAAGTAAGGGGCCAGGCCGGCGCCGGACGGAAGGGATATTTCCTGGCGGCGTTTCCACAGGGAGATCATCACTTCCTGCACTAGGTCTTTGGCCTCGTCCGGGTCTACCCGCTGGCAGGCCTTGGTGTACAGGGCTTTCCAATACCGGTCGTACAGCTGCCGGAAGGCGGCCGTATCGTCTTGCTGCACGGCAGTGAGCAGTGCAGCGTCAGTTGGTAAAGACTCGTACCCGTGCATGTTAGAGGGAGAAGAAGTAAATGATACTGTTATCTGGCAGGGCCGAAAAATAATAAAACCCGGTGAATTGGCATGGGTAATTTTTGAAACCGGTGCGGGCCATGCCGGTGACAAACGGGGCTTTTCCTGGTACGATCTGTGGGTAAAACGATTTCAATACGAAATAATTCTGTAGAAATTCTAAATTTGCTGCTGGTTTTTCCTGAAGCTTCACCGCCCCGGCGGGACAATTTTACGCTGTACCTGATGAGAGTTACGATCAATTGCATGCTGGCTGCATTCACATTAAAGAAGAGCGCCTTTATCATAATATGCTTGTGCGCCTTTGCTGGTAGCGGGTTTGCGCGGGCGGTGGCAGGGTCGCCCAATGCCGTGGATACCCTGCTCACGGACACCCTGCCCACGGACACGCTGCCGCATGGGTCCCCCGCCATCACCGCGGCCGATACCACCGTGCTTTACCGCATTAACAGCACTTATTTCCTGAGCATCTGGCAAGACCTGAAATACACGGTGGCCAGGCCTGCCCACTGGGAGAAAAAGAACTGGCTGCAATTTGGCGCCGTAGCCGCCGGCACCGGTGTGCTGCTTGGGGCAGATCACTCCATCAAGCAGTTCATGATGCATAACCAGACGGTCACTACTACCCATATTACCAACCAGGTGGAGCCCTGGGGCAATGCGTATGCGCCTTACCTGATAGGCGTGGGCTACCTTACCGGGGTGGTGCTGCACGACCGTAAGCTGGAAAGCGGCAGCCTGATGGCCGCTAAATCCCTCGTGATCTCCACGGCTATCTACACCGCTATCAAGAGCGTAGTGCGGCGGGGACGCCCCACCTATTATGATGGCAACGTGAATTTCAGGCCTCCATTCAGTTCAGATAAATACCATACCTCGTTCCCCTCGGGGCATAGCAACACCGTGATGACAGTGGCCACTGCCCTTGCGGAGCTGTATGGCAAGGACTATCCCTGGGTGCCGTATGTGGCCTACAGTGTGGCTGGTCTTACGGGCATTACCCGCATGTATGAGAACCGCCACTGGAGCAGTGATATCCTGGTGGGGATGGCCCTGGGGCATTTCGTGACCCAGAGCGTATTCCGCCACTACCGGGAGCGGGAACATAAGCTGGCGCTGAAAATGCAGCAATACCATTAGGCAATAGTGTGAGATCCATACCCGTAAGCGGTTGTATCCCAATGGATGCAGCCGTTTTCTGTTGGTGAAAATATTCGCATCCGGAAGGGAAAAATTTCGCAGGCGATATTTGATACCACCCTTTTTTTAACTTGCACTTATGGAACAACTCACCATCCGCCCATTGGCATATGACGACGCTACCATAGCGGCCCTGGCGGAGCTGATCGTGGAAACGGTGGCCCATGGCGGTTCTGTGAGCTTCATGCATCCCTTTTCAATGGAAGATGCCCGCGCATTCTGGCAAAGTTCCCTGCACGCGGCAGGGGAGGGTAGCCGCATCGTGCTGGGTGCTTTCCTGGATGGTGCGCTGGCCGGTACCCTCACCCTGCTGCTGGAGTGCCCGCCTAACCAGCCCCACCGCGCCGAACTGGCTAAGATGATGACCGCCGTAACACACCGTGGCAAGGGCATTGCCCGCGCACTGGCCCTGGAAGCAGAAAAGCTGGCAAAGCAGCATGGCAAGTCCCTTATCAACCTGGATACCGCGGAAGACGAGGGTGCGGCCGGCCTGTATGAAAAGCTGGGCTATATCCGTGCCGGCCTTATCCCGGATTATGCCCTGAAGCCGCATGGCGGGCTAACGGGCACCATTCTTTATTACAAGCGCATTTAATCCCTATCCACCTGCATGAGCGTACAACCGGTTCACAAACTCAGGAAAGTATTAGGCGTAGCCTTTGGCATCGCCATCGTGGTGGGCAGCACCATTGGCGTGGGCATTTTGCGTACACCGGGCAGCATAGCAGCCCTGGTGCCCAGCGCCCCGCTCATCATGGCGTGCTGGGTGGTACTGGGGCTTTACATCCTGCTGTGCGCCGCATCGTACGCGGAGCTTACCGCCATGCTACCCAAGGCCGGAGGGGCTTACAACTACATTAAATATGCGTTTGGTAATTATGCAGGTTTCCTGAACGGGTGGCTGGATTATATCTGCAACATTACTGCGCCGGCGTATTTCTGTATTGTGATCAGCGAGTATGCGGTACTGTTATGGCCGGCCATGGTGCCTTTCAAGACCCTGGTGGCGCTAGGGGTACTGACGTTGTTTACCGCTATCCACCTGCCCGGGATCAGGGGCGGCGCGGCTACCCAGCAATTTACCAGTGGCCTCAAAGTGTTGCTCTTCCTGGTGCTGGTTGTAGGTTGTTTTGCCAGCGGGCATGCCAGGGGATTTGCGCCGGCGGCCAGGCCTTTGCTGCAGGGTGGACTGGTGTTGGGTATCATCAAATCATTGCAGCTCATCATGGGTACGTATGACGGGTGGATGTCGGTATCATTTTTTGCGGAAGAAAATGAAGACCCCGGCCGCAGCGTGCCCCGTGCTTACTTACTGGGCGCCCTGATGCTGATGATCATTTATGTGCTGATCAATGCCGCCATCCTGTACGTACTGCCGGTGCAGGCCATCGCCAGCTCGCCGCTGGCTGCGGCTGATGCGGCTGGCGTGGCATTTGGCAAATGGAGCGCCCCTTTCATGGTCATCATTTCCCTGTTCTCTTTACTCAGTATTCTAAATGCTTACATGATGATCCCTGCGCGCATTTTATTTGGCCTTTCGCGCGATGGTTTTTTTGTGCAGGCGGGAACCCGTGTGAATAAAGGCGGTACACCCTGGGTGGCATTGGCCATCTGTTACGTGATCACGGCGGTGCTGATCATTGTAAGCTCTTTTGAGCAATTGTTCACGCTGGCAGCGTTTATGATGAACATCACCACCGCCTTTACCTTTGCCTCCCTCATTGTGCTGCGCCGGCGGGAGCCCTTGCTGCCACGGCCTTACCGGGCATGGGGCTATCCGTTTTCCACCTGGCTGTCCATCCTTGTTACGCTGGCGTTACTGGTGGCTTTTGCGGTGAGCGATACCCGCAGTTTGCTGATCGTGCTGGGTATGATCGCGGCTTCTTATCCTTTGTACAAATTTGTGATCATTAAAAGGTAACGACAGGTGCTACCTGGTAAGGTGCCTGTTTGCGGTGCACAACCGGTAATGTCCGTTGTGGCCACTTTCCAGTATTGGGGGTGGTTTAACGGGAGGAAGTGTGAATTTTTTTATTAACTTCAGAAGATAAAACCCCAACTCCAATGCAACCAAAGATCGCTCGCTGGTACCTGTACATGGTGCCAGTACTGGCCCTCATCCTCGCGTTTGCCGTAGGCCATGTCCCGTATCAATATTATGTACCCGTATGGATGCTGAATAGCCTGTTGATGTTACAGGCGCTGCGCATATTGAGCGCCGGCACGCGGCCGGCAATACGTACGTTTGCCTGGCTCTCGGTGCTGCCCTGGGTGGCGTTTACCATTTTTGCAGGCATGGGGCGCCCGCCCCAGACCACGGAAGGGTGGGCCTTGCTGGCCACGGAACAGGAAGTGCGGTTTGCCATACTCATTGCAGGCAGCATTTCGGTGATGCTGGGGCTGTCTGTTATAGGCCAGGCATTGCGCGAAGCGGGCGCCGGGCTTCGCGGCCAACTGGCTGTGGCTGCGGGTTTCATGGCTACGCCGTTGTTCATTATCAATATGGCCTTTTGGGGCGCTTGCCTGCCCATTGCCATGCAACATTTTATGGCGAGCGGCGCACCGGAGGCAAGGCCGGACCTATGGGCGCCTTTGAAATACCTGTTCTTTGAAATTGCCAGCGTGGCGGGCCTGTTGTATTACCTGTGCGCCTTGTTACTGGCGGCCGGACTGGCACAGGTGGGCTGGATGAAACCGCGTAGTGCGCGGGTGGTGGGCGGTATCTGTATCGTGGCCATGGTGCTCTCCATCCTGCCACCGGGATTGCCCACCCCATTGGATGTTTTGTCTTACTTCGTGTCTATTCCTGCTATTGGTTTCCTGTTGTTTTATTACATGGCGCTGCACCTGCTTTCCTTAAAGGACAAGGAGGTATAAACACGAAAGCCCGCCACCAGGGCGGGCCTCCATGTTTATCAGGATAATGGAGATTACAGGCTGTTTTGTGCACGGGCTGTATCCGTCACAGATTTGGTGTCCGGCTTTACGGCACCCGTGGCGTTGATGATGTACTTGATCGTCACCGCGGTGCTGTCTTTTGCATTAGGAATACCAGACAGCAGGAAGGTGTAAATGTTTCCCTCCGTGAGGCTTACAGTGCGGCTGGTGCTTACCCCCGCGCTGCTGCTTACATTCAGCGTAAAGTTGCCCGCGCTGGCAGCGGCAAAGTCAGACACGCCACCAAAGGCCAGTTGCACGTCGCCATGCCCATTGTTGATATGCAGGGCGGCAGAATCCGGCACTGCATTCACATAGCGTACCAGGGCCGTGCCTTTGTCGGTTTGCAGGCTGTCTACATTGTCTTTCGTTACTACGTTGCGGTAGTTGCCTTTGGCGCCCATTACAAAAATGGAGTAATACTGGGTCGTGTCCAGTTGCGCGGTGCTGCTGGCCAGCAGGGTACCGTTCCAGTAGTTGTACGAACGTACATTGCGCTGGCCGGGCCATGCAGCCAGGTAGCCGCCGGTATAGCTTTGGTAATAAATGGGAGCAATGATAAAGCCGCCACCGGAAAGATCTACCCCGATATTGGACTGGTCAGGGGCCAGGTTAAAGGCCATGATCCCGGCCACGGGTACATTCGGATGATCGTTGTCATGATCTTTGTTACAAGCAATCAGGAACAGGCCTCCCAAGAGCACGACGCCCAGCATCGCAAGCATGTTTCTCGTTTTCATTTTGCAGGTTTTTTTTCAGTTAAGCGATTTCAATGGAACAATGTTACAGCTGTTACAGCCGTGGTTGTAACGCGCAGGTGTTATTATAGACAGCCGCATGGGCAAAGGGTTTATTTTTTTAAGGAATCCTTAACAAAATCGATTTAAGCAAGCATTGTGCCTGCGCTACCGGGCGCTGCGGAAAAATAAGGGTTGCGGGAAAACGCCTGCTGCGTTGTCCTGGTTGGGATGCCGGGAAGGCGCATGAAACACGGCTGGCGCTGGAAGAGCGGCACGCCGTGCCTGGTCCGGGTTCACGTACGCCTGGGCTAACTAAGGCCATCGTATTTAACCCTGCTGCCCATTAACAGGGTGACCATTTTTTATTTACTTTTAGCCCCGGTTTACCGGGCCTAAGGTCTTGCGCTGCAGCACGTCCCCGTGCGCTACCATCTGCGCCCACCATGCCCTTATTTTTTTACCTGCCCAAGGGCCCACGTTACTTCATTCAGTTATGAGAAAATTTCTCGACGAAGATTTTTTACTGCGCGGGGAAGTTGCCCGCCAGCTGTACCATGATTACGCCGCCACCATGCCGGTGATCGATTATCACAACCACCTGCCGCCCGACCAGATCGCGGCCGACAAGCAGTTTGAAAACCTGACCCAGGCCTGGCTGTATGGCGACCATTACAAATGGAGGGCCATGCGCATACACGGCGTGGCAGAAGCATACTGTACCGGCGCTAAGAACGATTGGGAAAAGTTTGAACAATGGGCGGCCACCGTGCCTTACACGATGCGCAATCCCCTGTACCACTGGACCCACCTGGAACTGCGCCGCTACTTTGATGTACAGGAATTACTCAGCCCGGCCAGTGCTGCCAGCATTTACCGCGTGTGCAGTGAAAAACTGCAATCACCGGAATATTCCGTGCAGCACCTGCTGCGCAAAATGAAGGTAAGAACCCTCTGCACTACGGATGATCCGGCAGACAGCCTGGAATTTCACCAGCAGTTGCAGGGGCTGGACATCAAAGTGCGCCCGGCTTTCCGCCCGGATAAATCCCTGGCAGTGGAAGATCCGGAGCACTACAACGCTTACCTGGAGCGCCTTGGCGCGGCCGCAGGCATTAACATCCGCCGCTACCAGGACCTGCTGGATGCACTCAAAAACCGGCATGATTTCTTTGCGGCTATGGGCGGTACGGTAGCAGACCATGGACTGGACAAGCTGTATGTAGCGCCTTTCACCGCAGCGGGCATCAACGCCAGCTTCGACAAGGTAAGAGCAGGGCAAACCATTTCCCCGGAAGAAGTAGCTGCCTTCAAATCGGCCCTGATGCTGCAACTGGCGGAGTGGAACGCGGAGAAAGGGTGGGTGCAGCAGTTCCATTTGGGGGCGCTGCGCAATACCAACTCCCGCATGCTCAAGCTGCTGGGACCGGATACCGGCTGGGATGCCATTGGCGATTATCCGCAAGGCATCGCCCTGGGCCGCTTCCTGGACCTGCTGGAAAGCAAAAGTAAGCTGGCCAAGACCATCGTCTATAACCTGAACCCGGCTGATAATACCATGTTCTCCACCATTGCCGCCAGCTTCAATGACGGCAGCACACCCGGCAAGGTGCAGTACGGGGCTGCATGGTGGTTCCTGGACCAGAAAGATGGAATGACGGATCAGCTGAATGCCTTGTCCAACACGGGTTTGCTGAGCCGCTTCGTAGGCATGCTCACAGACTCCCGCAGCTTTTTATCGTATCCCCGCCATGAGTATTTCCGCCGCATCCTGTGTGACATGCTGGGCACGGAAATAGAGAACGGGGAACTGCCGCACGACATGTCCTGGATAGGCAAGATGGTGCAGGATATCTGCTACAACAATGCCGCATCGTACTTCGGTTTCTAAACGGCATTTACCTGAAATAAAAACACCGGTCATCCTGCAACAGTGACCGGTGTTTTTTTATGGCTATATCGCAGGGCTTACAATGCCAGCGATGACTTTACTTCTTTGATAGACTTGAGCAGGGTAGCGGTGTGCTGCTGCAGGGTATCGTACTCGCCGTTTTCCAGCACGCCGGCGGTAATGAGCTTGGAGCCCAGGCCCACGGCGCATACACCGGATTTGAACCAGGTGGTAAGGTTCTCTTTGTTACGTTCTACGCCACCGGTGGGGATGAACAGCTGGCCGGGGAAAAGTTCGCGCACGGAACTGATGAACGCGGGGCCTACAATATTGGCCGGGAAGATCTTGATCAGCGGGGCGCCGAGCATCTGGGCCTGCAGGATCTCGGTGGGGGTCATACAGCCGGGCACCCACATTTTGCCGGCGGCTTTTGCCACTTCGGCCACTTCGGGCAGTACCACGGGGCTCACCAGGAAATCTGCGCCGGCATCCAGGAATGCTTTGGCTTCTGCAGCACTTTTAATGGTGCCGGTACCCAGGAAAAGATCCGGGAATTGTTTGCCAGTTTCGGCCTTCAGGTAACGGAAGTTTTCCAGTGCTTTCTCACCGCGGTTGGTAAATTCCACCACGCGTACGCCGGCGTTGTACAGGGATTTCAGTACCTGCAGGCACACGGCAGGATCGGGCCAGTAAAAGAGGGGCAACAGGCTTTGGTCCAGCAGTTGTTGCAAGGGCGTGGAATTATTGCTCATTTGATAAAATGGTTTGATGAATCGTATCAACGCTACTGGTGGTAGCATCGCTTTCGATGAAAAGTTTATTAAAAGCCGCTGCAGCAGCAAATTCCAGGGTTTGTGGCCAGTTGTGCCCCTGTGTGTGGCCATAGAGCAGGCCCGCCATGAAGCAGTCGCCGCTGCCTACCTTATCCAGGATGGATGCAGCTTTGTACGTGCGGGATACGATGGCTTCCGTGCGGGTATTGAGTGCGGCATAATATAAGATGCCGCCGCCCGGCTGGTCAAAACGGAAGGTGTTTGCCACGGCTTTCACTTTAGGGAAAGCCGCCATGAGGGCCTGGCTGGAGCGGGTGGCCTGTGCCAGGTAATCCGCCTGGGTATTGCCTTCCGGCCGCAGTGCATCCACCGGTATGCCCAGCATTTTCTCTGCCGCCCACACATTACCCATTACCAAGGTACAATGTTTTACGAGGGAGGGCATCACCTGGTGGGGCGTCATCTTGTACTGCCAGAGGCGGGCGCGGTAATTAAGATCCACAGACATGGGAATGCCCAGGTCTGCCGCGGCCAGCACGGCGGCTTCGCAAATGGCGGCCAGGGACGCGTTCAGTGCGGGCGTGATGGCGCTGAAATGGAACCAGCTCACATCTTCCAGGATCTGCTCCCAGTTGATCTCCGCCGGCTGCAATTGTGCAAAGGAGGAATGGGCGCGGTCGTAGATCACGCCGGTGTGCTGCAGGTCATTGCCCTTGGGCAGGTAATACAGGCCCAGGCGGCCTTCCCGCAGGATCACCGGTGTGGTATCTATGCCTTGCTCCTGCAGGTATTGCAGCAGCGAAGCGGAGAGGGCGTTGTCTGGCAGGGCGGAGAGGTAAGCAGGCTGTAAGCCCCAGCGGGCCAGGGCGGTAGCTACATTGGCCTCGGCGCCGCCCACAAAAAAGGGAAGCTGGTGGGTATGCAGCCACTGGCCGCTGAGGTCAGGACAAATGCGCAGCAAGAGCTCCCCGAAGCAAAGTATTTTTTTCTTGGACATGACGGTTTTCGGTAATGCGGTTGATAACGTGGGTTTAAAGATAAAGGTTGAATTTAATTAAAAGGAGCAAAACAGCCGCTAACGGCGGTAATAATTACTATAACGTTTTCATGGAGGTACTTGTTTGGCTTTCCCGGTGGCATGGACCGCCCGTTTTTTGCAGCGGATTTAACAATTTTTTTTGTTTTTATTTTTCAGTCTGGATTATCATTATTATCTTGACATAAGAAAGAGCGCGGCTATTGATGTTTGCCACAACCAAATTCTAAACACATTACCTTTTAGCTAACATAGACAAGTATCACCCAGCATTGAGCCGATTGAGAATTTTTCCTGAAATCATTTATCAGTGCGATGTTGTAACGTTGTAGGGGTATACAGGGAAAACACAGTATCACTTATTTTTACAACCAAAATCGAAACTTTCACCCTGCCAGTTTTCGCCATACGGCGGCAGTGACATTTCATTAATCCATCAACACACTTATGTATCGCACGGCAACGAGGGTTGCTGCGGTACATTTTTATTTTACAGTTGACAATAAAGGCCCCGTTTTCCACGGGAGCGGCTCCCGTATGCCTGTTATGAGTGATGGTCAACAGATCTGAGCGCCTGCTGCAGCGGGGAGGGGAGGTCCATATGCCGGTATTGAACGATTTGTTTTTATAAGCATCAACCAAAATCTGAATCATTATGCGAAAAATTCTACTGCTGCTTAGCTGCATGCTGTTAGTAATGGCGTCTGTGGTACATGCACAGGTGCATCCCGTGAATGGGAAGATCGTGGATGAAAACGGGAGCCCCGTGCCGTTTGCATCCGTAAAATTAAAGGGGTCTAACACGGGTACCTATGCCGATGCCAAAGGCCTGTTTACCATTAATGTAAAGCATGGCGCTACGCTCAATGTAACCGGTGTAGGCTATGTGCCGGTAAATGTAACGGTGAATGGGAGCGAGGTGGCCGTTGTACTGAAAACGGATGTACAATCGCTCAATGAAGTGGTGGTAACCGGTTTGGGCGAAGCCACTTCCCGTAAGAAAGTGCCCATTGATGTGGCGAGCGTGAACTCGAAGAACTTTGCAAAGAGTGCCACCACTTCGCTGGAACAAAGCCTGCAGGGACAGATCGCGGGTGCGCAGATCGTGCAGGATAACGGGCAGCCGGGTTCCGGCTTCACCATCATCCTGCGTGGTGTGAACGCACTGAACGATCCCGGCCCCATGATCCTGGTGGATGGTGTTGAAAACAACGATATGAGCGCCCTGGATCCTTCCATGGTGGACCATGTGGAAGTGATCAAAGGCCCTGCTGCCGGCCAGCTGTACGGTGCCAAAGGTGCCAACGGGGTGATCCAGGTATTTACTAAAAAAGGCAGCCGTAATCAACGCCCCAGCATTACCCTTACCTCCAAGATAAGCAGTGACCAGATCCTGCGTACCGGCCGCTCCCTGGTGGCGGAAAAGCACCACTGGAAAACAGATGCACAGGGCAATATCCTGAACTCAGACGGGGAAGTGCTGAAGCCGGACGCAAACGGCTACTGGGAAGATCCCGTGGAGGACCTGGACGTGAATGCCAGCAACGACAAGCCATACAACATCCCAACCTATGACCACCTCAAACAAGGCTACCGTACCGCGCTGACCTACAACAACGCGCTGAACATCATTGGAGGCGGTAACAATTTTGACTATGCATTCGGCGCATCCCGCCTGGACCAGCAGGATGTGTTCAGCAATAACTTCAACCGTACGAACGTGACGGCCAACCTGGGCATGGAACTGGCCAAGGGCCTGACCCTGCGTAGCACTACGCAGGCCATTTTTGGGTATAACAACCTGCTGGGTGGTAACCGCTTTGCCATGGTGAACTCTTATCCCTTCATTGATCTTACACACCTGGATACCTCGGGTATGATCGTGCGCAAGGCCAAGAATGAGAACCAGATCAACTCCCTGTCTGAAAAGCAATGGCACGACCGGAATAACAAAAGCACGAAGATCTTTGAGAACGTGAACCTGAATTACAAGTTCCCGAAGTTTGTAGAAGTGGATTTCAAGTATGGCTATAACCTGGCCATCTATGATAACTACAGCATGTACAAAAACCAGGAAAGTGCCGTTACCAAGAACATCTACTGGGGCCCTTCTGTAGATGGCGCCATCACGGATTATTACGACCGGCAGCTGAACCAGAACGCGCTGACCACGTTGTTCTTCAGAACAGATTTCAAACAGGACTTCCACCTGGACGTGCCGCTGCACACCGTTACCCAGGCGGCGTACGACTGGCGCTCCTTTGATGAACGTTATTTCAAAGCGGTGGGCGTAGGGCTGCCCACGTTCCCGCCGTACAACCTGAACTCTGCCAACACCAAAACGGTGTATGATAACGATGGAGACGGTACCAACCAGCATATCCGCACTTTTGGTTACCTGGTAAGCCAGTCGTTTGATTATGATGACTGGATCGGGATCTCCGGCGGCTTCCGTGCTGACTATGCGTCTACTTTTGGCGCGGGCCAGAAAGCAGCTACCTTCCCGCGCGGAACCTTCTTTGTGCATCCTTCCCATTTTCTCCGCATAAGCTGGCTCAATGACTGGAAGCTGCGCGCAGCCTATGCCTCTGCCGGTACACCTCCCGGCGCTTATGACCGCCAGATCACACTGGATGCAGGTACCCTGGGCGTAGGCGGTGTGGCAGTGTCACTACCCGGTACGGCCTCTAACCCCGACCTGGTAACACAAAAAACCAAGGAACTGGAAATAGGCACCGACATTGCCGTGCTGCCTACTACCGGCGATTGGTTCAGTAAAGTGAGCCTGAACGCAACGTATTGGAAGCGCCGCGCGGAAGATATTATTCAGAATGCAGACGTGGCCCCTTCTACCGGTTCCGGTGCATTGAAATCCAACCTTACTACGCTTAGTTCCCGGGGTGTGGACCTGGCACTGGACATTATCACGGCTTCCATGAAGAACTTCCAGTGGAACACGGCGGTGCGCTGGGGCTTTGCCAAAACGCACGTGGAAGATATTTCCAACCACCAGACCGTAGTAGCCGGTATGTTTGGCCTCCAGGAAAAACAGGACCTTGGCATCTTCTATGGCCAGACCCCGCTGCACAGCCTGGACCAGCTGATGGTAGATGGCAAAACACCCTACATTGCCGAAGCAGACCGTGGTAATTACACGCTGGTAAATGGCAACGTGGTGGATACCCGCACCAACGCGGCAAAGCTCACCGCTGCCAACGATCTGAAAGTGATCGGTAAATCCTTCCCCGACTTCAACGCCTCCCTCATCAATACCTTCACTATCTACCAGGCCTTCACGGTGTCTTTCCAGTTTGACTGGACCCATGGCAACCAGATCTACAACATGACCCGCCAGTGGCTGTACCGCGATAAGATTGCAAAGGACTATGATGATGTGATCAATGTGAATGGTAAGAGCGGCGCTTTTGCAGCCTATTACACCAGCATGTACAACACCCTGCAGCCTAACGGATGGTACGTGGAAGATGGTTCTTTCATCCGCCTGCGCGACCTTTCCCTTACCTACGACGCTACGCGCCTGATCAATGCCCGCTGGATGAAACGCCTGGCGGTAACTGTTTCCGGCCGTAACCTGGCCACCTTCACCAAATACAAAGGCCTGGACCCGGAAACCACTACCGCCGTGGATTCCCAGGGTAGCGGCATCTCCGGTGTGGGTGCCTTCAAAGGGGTGGACTACTTCACCATTCCTAACCTGAAATCTTACCAGGTAGGACTGAATATTGGTTTCTAAAATCTTGCGTGAACAAAAGGAAAAACAATGAAGAAGCTATTTATATATTTCGTGGTGGGCGCAGCGCTGGGTATTACTGCCTGCAAAAAATCCACCCTGCAGCAGGTAAACCCGAACAATCCATCCCCTTCCGGCTCACTCGTGGCGGAAAGCGGTATTAAAGGTTTTGCACTGGGTATTTTCCAGAAATGGATAGCCGATGTGCCGGGTGCCGCCGGTACCAATATCATGTTCATTGGTACCAATAACCACGCTATCATGGGGGATGAAGTATTTTCTCCCTACGGTAACTACGGCATGCGCTACACGGGCCAAACGTATGCCATCACCCTGCCTAATGGCACCAAGGTGATCAACCCTATCGGTACCACGCAGGAAGCGCAGTTGCAATCTACCAATACCCGCCTGGCCGGCTCTACCAACTCTTTCCTGTACGAATGGGATGCATGTTATTACACCAACTCACAGGCCAATACGCTGCTGGCAGCCCTGGACAATCCCGCGTTGAACTTGAGCGGCGATGCCGCCACGAAAAAGGCCGTGCTGAGCGCGTGGGCTTACTGGTGGAAAGGATATGCCTATTCCCGCGTGGGCTCCATGTACCTGGCCGGCGTGATCACCAACGACCTGGGAGGCGCAGGTACTACCAATGGGAACTATGTGGATCATAACGCCATCATCACAGAAGCGAATGCCAACTTTGACAAGGCGGCCGGTATCCTCAATGGTATTGCGGAAAACAGCGCTTATGATGAAGTGATGACGGCGGTGGTGCCCTCCTTCAACGACAATACAGACATCACCACCCCGGCAGCCTGGGTGCGCATGATCAATACCTACAAGGCCCGGAACCTGCTGGCCAACAAGAAGGTGGCTGCTATGACCGCGGCCGACTGGACTGCCGTTAAAACCCTGGCGGAGCAAGGCTCCCTGGCTACGGACCAGGTGTTTAAATTCGGTATGGACCCGGATGCCACAAATGACTTGTCTGCCAACTTTTTCCATCCCTTTGCATTCATGGGCGAAGGCTCTGCATTTACTTTTGTAAGTGAGCGCCTCATCCAGGATTTCAAACCGGGCGATCAACGCTTTACCAAGAACTTTAACCTGCTGCCTGCCGCACAGGTGAACGTGCGCAGCCGCGGGCTGCAGTTTGGCACCCGGTGGAATGCCATCGCCGTGGAAGATGGAGGCCGCTATGCTACCAATAATAGCATAGGTATTATGCCCCTGTGCGTGTCTTACGAAGAGGCGCGCCTGATGGTGGCAGAAGCCGATATCCGCACCACCGATGTGGAAGCAGGCCTCAAGATCATTGACGAAGTGCGCGATTACCAGGGCGCCGGGCTGGCGCATGTAGCCGGTACAGGGCTGACGCAGGCACAGGCCATTGAAGAACTGCGCCGGGAACGCCGCATAGGCCTGTTTGAAAGAGGGGTGGCATTTTACGATGCCCGCCGCTGGGGCGTTACCGCGCCTGCCGCGCAAGGCGGTGGCCGTGCAAACGCTATTGTAATGGTGCCCGGCCAGCTGGTAGGCTCCGCGTCTGCACAGGCACTGCCCTGCTTCATTGAGTATAACTACATGGACTACTGGGATGTGCCGCAGAACGAGCTGGATTTCAACGGCGCGCTTTCCGGTTCAGCACCCATTAAGAACTAAGGAGCACTGCATAAAATCAACCCTGGCCCGGCATGTACAATGCCGGGCTTTTTTTGCTTGCATACAGGACAAATACTTGTTACATTAACGCAACTATTGACAAGCTTATGCGAATTCATTGTTTCCACGTTATGCTGGCCTGCTGCCTGTCACTTCCCGCAGCAGCACAGGAGCGCATTGCGCTGAACCAGGATGGTTTTTATCCCGCGGGCCCTAAGCTGGCCTTTGTAACCGGGCACCTGCCAGGCGGCCCTTTTTATGTGCTCACGGAAAACCGTGCGGACACCGTGTTTAAAGGTACCCTGGGCCCGGAAACCGCCTCCCGCAATTCATCCACCGTGACACGCAGGGCCGATTTTTCCGCGTTGCGGCAAGCGGGACGCTATGTGCTGAGCATTCCCGGTGTGGGGGTTTCTTATGCGTTCCCGGTGAGGGCCCATGCCATGGAACCTGCATCCATAGCGGCTTTGAAAGGGTACTATTACCTGCGCTCCAACATGCCGCTGGAAGTTGCATATGCCGGGCCGTGGCAGCGCCCCGCGGGCCACCCGGATACGGCCGTGCTGGTACATGCCTCTGCGGCAGATGCCCGCCGCCCGGAAGGTACAGTGCTGGCCAGCCCTGGCGGATGGTACGATGCAGGGGATTACAACAAGTACGTGGTGAATTCCGGCATCAGTGTGTACACGTTGCTGGCTGCCTATGAAGATTTTAAACCGTACTACGATACGCTGCGTACCGGTATTCCCGAAAGCAGCAACCACCTGCCGGATATCCTGGATGAAGCTTTGTATAACCTGCGCTGGATGCTGACCATGCAGGACCCGCAGGATGGCGGGGTATACCACAAGCTCACCAATGCCGCTTTTGACGGATGGGTGAAGCCGGGAGCCACCACCTTGCCCCGCTACGTGGTGCAGAAAAGCACCGCCGCCACGCTGGACCTGGCTGCAGTGGCTGCCCAGGCGGCACGCATATTCGGTGCCTTTGAAAAAGAAGCGCCCGGGCTGGCAGATTCCTGCCGGCGCGCGGCCATTGCGGCCTGGAACTGGGCGCAGGCACATCCCGCGGTGCTGTACGACCAGGATGCGCTGAATAAAAGGTTTGCACCGCCCATCAGTACCGGCACCTATGGCGATAACCACGTGGAGGATGAATGGTTTTGGGCGGCGTGTGAACTCTATACCACCACCAAAGAAAAAGTATACCGGCAGGCATTGGAAAAACGTATATCCCTCCCCGTTAGTGTGCCGGATTGGGGCCATGTGCAGTTGCTGGGCTACTACACGCTGCTCCGCACGGGTGCCGTGGGCCGGCCCGCGCTGAAAGACAGCCTCCTGCGCCTGGCAGACGGGTATGTGAATGCCCTGCAGCACACCGCCTTTGCCACGGTAATGGGCGGCAGCACAAAGGATTTTGTATGGGGCAGTAACGCGGTGGCGGCAAACCAGGGTATGCTGCTGCTGGCGGCTTACCGGCTTACGCATGCCCCGCGCTATGCCCTGGCCGCGCTGGATAACCTGGACTACCTGCTGGGCCGCAATGCCACAGGATATTGTTTTGTAACGGGCCAGGGCAGCTTTGCTACTATGCATCCGCATCACCGGCCTTCTGTATCGGACGGCGTGGTGCCGCCGGTACCGGGGCTCCTGGCGGGAGGGCCTAACCCGGGCATGCAGGACCATGTGCATTACGGGCATACCGCACCGGAACTGGCCTATATGGACGATGCGGCATCTTATGCCAGCAATGAAATTGCGATCAACTGGAATGCGCCACTGGTATATCTTTGCGGCGGCATAGAGGCCCTGCAGCGGGACCTGGGGCTGGCCAGGTAACAATGAAGGGAACTGTTGTATGAATCCACGTAAAGGCCGGCGGTGAATTACGGCTTTGTAGTAACTTGCAGGAGCTCAATTTTAAACGAATCACCATGCTACAAATTTCCAATGACCGCCTGCAGGTAAGTATTGCAACAAAAGGCGCTGAATTGCAACAGGTCCTGCGCAAGGACCTGCAACAGGAATATCTCTGGCGCGCAGACCCGCAGTTCTGGGCCAAGAAAAGCCCTGTGCTGTTTCCCATTGTGGGCGGGTTAAAGGACAACCATTATACGTACCAGGGGCAATCCTATTCCCTGGGCCGTCATGGCTTTGCACGGGATATGGACTTTAGCGTGGCGGCGCAATCTGCCACCAGCATTACCCTGGAGCTGCGGGACACTGCGGATAGCCGTGCCCGTTATCCCTTCGCATTTTCATTTTCCATTACTTATACCCTGGTGGATACAGTGCTGGCGGTGAAATACCAGGTGCACAACCCCGGCGGGGAAACGATGTATTTCTCCGTGGGCGGGCATCCTGCGTTTAAGGTACCGCTGGCGGAAGGAACTGCTTACACGGATTACCGGCTGGAGTTTAACCGGGTGGAAAACGCTGGCCGCTGGCCGCTCTCCGCGGATGGGCTGATCAAAGAAGCGCCATTGCCGCTGCTGGACCATACGAAGGTGCTGCCGCTGAAAAAGGAATTATTCCTGGAAGATGCGCTGGTGCTGAAGCACCTGGAGTCAGATGTGGTAACGCTGTGCAGCGATGCTACGCCACGGGGGCTGCGCTTTCATTTTGGCGGGTTTCCTTACCTGGGCATCTGGGCGGCGCCCAATGCAGATTTTGTATGCATAGAGCCATGGTGCGGTATTGCAGACAGTGTGCTGGCCAGCGGGGAGCTTACGGAGAAGGAAGGGATCAATGCGCTGGAAGCGGGCGGTACATTTGAGCGCCAGTGGGAGGTAGGATTTTTTTAGAAAAGGTTTAGTATTAACTAAACGTTAAGAAAAGGGCGGGAGGAATGTGGGAAATTCGGGTCATTGATAACCCAAAATTCCAGACGCCATGCTACTAACGTTTACTACAGGGAACTACTGCTGCTTTAAAGAACCACAATCATTATCACTTTTAGCTGATGGCCGGCACCTGCCCCATGATGTGCGGGTGGTGCAGGCCAGGGGCTGCCGTGCTTTGCGGGTGGTGGGTGTTTTTGGAGACACGGCCACCGGCAAAAGCCACCTGGGCAAGGCGTTGCGTTTCATGCAGCGCGCCGTGCTGGAGGGCTGGCAGGATGCGGCTTTACACTGTCCGCCCTTTTGGGCGGAGGGCCATGCAGCGCAGGCACCTTCCTTTTTTGAAGTGTTGCTGGTCCACAATGATGTCCGCTATCGCTATGGATTCACTTTGCAGGAACAGCAGGTAGCTGCAGAATGGCTGTATGAGCGGAAAGGGCGCCGGGAGCTGCGTTTATTTTCACGCCGTGGGCAGGCGTTGCTGGTCCACGCTTCTTTTACGGAAGGGCGCCGCCTTATTGGTATTACACCACCGGATCTTTTACTGCTTACCATAGCGGCGCGTCTCCGGTTTGCACTCGTGGCGCCGGTGGTAACGTTTTTCCGCGGGTTCCATTTTACAGACGCTGCGGCTCCGTATCCGTTTGATGCGGCATGGGAGGCCAAGGTGGCCATACCGGCGCCGGTCATGAGCCTGCGCAGGTTATACAATGAACTGGGCATGGAGTATACCGTAGGTGCCATGCAATCCTTAGTGCAGGCCCGTGCAGCGGCCCGGCGCGGGGAGGGAAGCCCGCCGGTTACCGCTATTACCGGTATATGCCAGGATGCCCGCCAGGAGCTGATTACGGCTGGCACCCGCAGCCTGCTGGCCATTACGCCGTCCATCCTCAAAGTGTTGAACGAAGGTGGCACCTTGTTCCTCGATGACCTGGACGCACATTTATCCTTTGCAGTGCTGCAAGGCCTGTTGGGTATTTTCCAGCACCCGGAGCTTAATCCGCTTAACGCCCAGCTGGTATTTACCACCCATTTACCGGACTGGCTGCGCCAGGGCAAGTGGCTGAACGGGCAGCGCTACATGCTCGAAAAGCCACACGCAGCGGCATCCCTGCATTACTGGAGCATGCAGGCCCGGGAGCGCGTATAGGCGCTCCCGTTATAAACGCTTCAGAATGATGTTGTTGCTGCAACGGTCTGGCCCGGTTTATTTTTGACTCTACTTAACGCGTTGTAAAATAATTTGTTATTGCACGTTTTTTGAAGGAGAAAACGCAGGAGTTTTTTTCGTACTTTCCAAGTAAGGAAGCAAATAAGGAAGTCTGTCACCTTAATATCTAACCGAAATCTACGCTTAGCGTTTGTTCTTGTTGTTGAAAAAATGTGTTTTCATGAGGAGACTACACCGGTCCGCCTTAAAGATTGTTGCTGCCTATATTGTTTGCGGCGTTCTATGGATCTATTTTAGTGATATCATATTGTTCCGGCTTACAGGCAACGATGTGAAATTGTTCCAGCGCCTGCAGTTGTACAAAGGATCATTTTACGTGGTCTCTACGTCTCTGTTACTGTACTGGCTTATTTTTAAACAGCACTTGCGGCTGAGCCGTTCAGAGGCTGCGTACATGCGGATCTTCAAGGAAAATCCCCAACCCATGTGGGTCTATGACGTGGAGTCTTTTGCTTTCCTGGAGGTGAATGAAGCCGCCATCCGGAAGTACGGATATAGCCGGGAAGAGTTCCTGGAGATGACCATCCTGGACATCCGCCCGCCGGAGGAGGCGGCCCGCATGCGCAACATAGCGCCGCGTGCGCAAAGTTTCTCGGAATCCGGGACGTGGAAGCATTTCCGGAAAGATGGCAGTTCTATGTACGTGAAGGTAAGCCTGTTCCGTACCCGCTACCAGCACCACAACGCGGAGATCGTAAGCGTATGGGACGTAACGGACAAGTACCTGTCAGATGCAGAACTGATGCAGCACAAGCAGTTGCTGGATGCCCTGATCAACAGTTCTGATGCCCTGATCTGGGCCGTGGATAAGCAGCAACGCCTCATTGCATTTAACGAAGCCTTTGCCGCAGCTATCTACCAGCTTACGCAGGTGCACGTCCACCTGGGTATTACCTTGTCAGATGCGCCATTTGGCCGCCTGTTCCGCAATTGGAACACTATTTACCAACGCGCCATGCTGGGGGAGAGGAGCAGCCTGCATGAAACGCGGGAGCTGGGTGTCATTGGGTGGAAGCATGCGGAAGTGACGCTTAACCCCGTGAAGGCAGATGGGCAGACCATCGGCATTGCCATGTTTGTACGCAACATCAGCGCCCGCAAGCGCAATGAACTGCGCCTGCAGCGTGCCCTGAACCGTTACAATGTTTTGTCGCGCGCTACCAATGATGCGATCTGGGACTGGAACCTGCAAACCAATAAAGTGGTGTGGAACAAGCGGGCGTACGCTGTATTTAAGTACCGGGAAATGTCACCTTCACCGGACTGGTGGATGGAAAATGTGCACCCCGAAGACCGTGAACGCGTGGAAAAAAGCATACAGGATACCATTGGCCGTGGAGAAAACCTTTGGTCTGATATGTACCGCTTCCGCTGCGGCGATGGCAGTTATAAATCTGTATACGACCGTGGTTACCTGATCTACAACGAACATCATAAAGCAGTGCGTATGATCGGGGCCGTGCAGGATATACAGGAGAAAAAAGAGTACGAGGAAGAGATCCTGAAACTGTCCATGGTGGCTAAGAAGACGGATAACGCGGTGCTGATCAACGACCGGGAAGGACGCGTGGAGTGGGTGAATGAAAGCTTTACCGCCCTTACCGGCTATACCCTGGATGAAATGAAAGGACGCCGCCCCTGGGAGCTGCTGCACGGGCCGGGCACGGACCCGGAGCTGGTAGCGCGGATAAGGGATACCCTGGCCAATAAACAGTCTTTCATTGGGGAGTTGCTCAACTATCATAAGAGCGGCCGGCCTTACTGGATCATGCTCTACATCACACCGGTGCTCAACGAACAGGGGGATATCGTAAGCCATGTAGTGATCCAGGCAGATATTACGGAGCGCAAGCGCTTTATAGAACAGTTGGAACACCGCAACCGCCACCTTACAGAGATTGCCTTTATCAGTTCCCATGAGCTGAGAAGGCCCGTGGTATCATTGATGGGCCTTCTCCAACTGCTGGATGTGGAGAACCCGGCAAACATGGCCAATAAAGAGATCTTATCCTACTTTGACCAGTTGGTAAAAGAGCTGGACCGCATGATCCATGTGATTGCAGGGAAGTGTAACGAGGTGAATGTGTGACCCGCTAATACAACAACGCATACATGATAATATTTACACCAAACCTGGTATTGTCTTCTGCCAGGAAACGCTTATTGCGGAAGTCGTAGTCCCACTCACAGCCATAATCTTTGTTGCTGTACAGCACCCCGATGCGGCCATTGATAGTAATGGCCTTCAGGTAATCATGTACCAGGTCGTCGCCCCAGCCATTCAGCTCAAACGAGGTATTGGGCGGGCCGTCAAACGTGAAGAAGCTGTGGTAAAGGGGATGGTCTTTGGGTATTTTCTGCAGGGCGTCGTGGCCAAAAAGGGCTTCCATCTGGGCCTCGAATGATTTGGCAAAAAGGCCGTCAATATCGTGGTTGCAGTCATCCGCAAAAACAAAGCCGCCGTTTTGCACATATTGCTTGAAGTGGGCGGCTTCCGTAGCATCAAACTGCACCAGCTTATGCCCGCTCAGGTAGCAGAACGGAGCATTGAAAATATCGGGGCTGCTGAGGTCTATTACCTTTTCCTGCAGGTTCACTGGTACGGTCGTGTATTCAATGAGGGAGTTGAGCAGGTTGTTGGGCATGCGCTGGTCCGTGTCCCAATCGCCGGAACGGTAGCGCAATCTGGTGAAAGTAAATTTACCACCCTGTAATTCTTTGGTCACTGCACTCATGGTTAGCTTTTGCCCGTTTGTATAAAAATTCAGCCCTGCAATCAATTATAGTTTTATTTTACAACTGTGCTTATGCCCGCAATCTTGCCGGAGAAAATCGTTATTCTAAACCAAAATCAACCGCTTTGAATCAGCCCAGCATTGCGATCGACAAATTACTAAATAAATTACCGCAGTTAAAGTCAGCCATCCAAAAAGTGATAGTCGGTCAGGACAACATTATCGAAGAGATCGTGGTAAGCCTGCTGGCCGGTGGACATTGCCTGCTGGAAGGAGTGCCGGGACTGGCTAAAACACTGATGGTACGCACCCTGGCCGATGCACTGGACCTGCCTTTCCGCCGCATCCAGTTCACACCAGACCTGATGCCTACCGATATTGTAGGAACGGAAGTGCTGGAAGAAGATCATGCCACCGGCAAGCGTTTTTTCAAGTTCAATAAAGGACCGCTGTTTGCCAATATTGTGCTGGCAGATGAGATCAACCGCACCCCGCCTAAAACACAGGCCGCCCTGCTGGAAGCCATGCAGGAGTTTTCCGTGACCTACGGCGGACAAACCTACCCGCTGGACCGGCCCTTCTTTATCCTGGCTACCCAGAACCCGATAGAGCAGGCAGGCACCTATCCCTTACCGGAAGCCCAGTTAGACCGCTTCCTGTTGTACATTAAGATCGGCTATCCCAGCGCGGAAGAAGAAGTGCAGATATTGAGCAATACCACCGGCACCCGCCAGGCAAAAGTGGAGCCGGTACTGGGCGCCGCTGAGATCATACAATTGCAGTCACTGGTACGGGAAGTAAGCATCAGTGAAGAACTGGTGCACTTTGTAGCCCTGCTGGTGCGCGCCACACGCCCGGATACCAGCACAGTGCCCTATATAAAGGAATGGGTGCGCTGGGGCGCGGGGCCCCGTGCCGGCCAGGCCCTGATCCTCACCGCCAAGGCCCGCGCGCTGAGCCATGGCCGCTATGCGGTGACCATGGAAGACCTGCACGCCATGGCCTTTCCCGTGCTACGCCACCGCCTGCTCATGAACTTCCGTGCAGAAGCGGAGGGCATTACATCCGACATGGCTACTGCGGAGTTACTCCGCAGCGTGGAAAGACCTAAAGGCAACCTGTAGCCTATCCATTCACTAACAACTTCCATTTTATGCAACCGGTACCCGCCCACCTGATGGCTGTAAAAGACCTGTCACTGTTTGCCAGAACAGTGGTGGATGGCTTTATGACCGGTATCAATAAAAGCCTGAACAAGGGCGCGGGCCTGGAGTTCAGCCAGTACCGCAGTTACCAGCCCGGGGACGACCTGCGCTGGCTGGACTGGAAAATGTATGGCCGCTCCGACCGGTATTACATCCGCGAAAGCGAGGTGGAGACCAGCATTTCCGTGCGCTTTATCGTGGATGCCAGCCATTCCATGGCGCATAACGACAGTGGCTACACGAAAATGGACTATGCCCGGCACCTGTGCGCTACCCTGGGCTACCTGGCCCACCGCCAGGGCGATGCCATCGGGTTATATGGACTGACTGAAAAAGGAGTGCATGTACTGGCAGCCCGCCGTGACCCGCAGCACCTGCAGCGGTTTTACTACCAGTTGGAAAACCTGGAGCCCGGCGGAAAGTTTACGGAGCCCGGCTACTACAAAAATATATTTGGTGCCAGCACCACGCGCGAGCTGACGGTGATCGTGACGGATTTTTACGAGCGGGCAGGGGAGATCAGCGCTTTGCTGAAAGAGCTGGGTGCGTACCGGCATGAGTTATTGTTATTTCACCTGGTGGGACGTAATGAGCTGGAACTGGATTATGGTAATTACACCAGCCTGCGCGACCTGGAAACCGGGCAAACCATCAGCATTCATGCACCGGAAATGCGCGCCGCTTACCAGGAGCGGCTGCGGGAACGACTGGAAATGATCCGCCACCAGATGCTGGAGCAGGGCGTGTTTTACCGCCTGCTGCGCATGGATGTGCCGGTGGACCAGGCCCTGCGCGACCTGCTGCAACAGCGGCAAAAGATGATGCGCTGAACCTGCAAGCCTGCTTCAATTTTACAACCGGTTCTAAACTTGCAATTTGCTTCAATTCTTACATCCCATATGGCTTTTCGGTATCACGGGCATAACATTGCCGGTGATGATCCATTTGTGGAACCACCGCCAGGGTAAGGTACTGGCGGTAGGCAGCATAGCATTGCTGCAGGAAACCCCGCGTAACAGTGCACGCCGTGTGCAGCTCAGTGAAAAATGGCTCCTGTTGCTGCGTTGCTTAATCATTATCCTGCTCTCTGTTATACTGGCTGGCCCGCAGTGGAAACAGCCTGCATCCGCCGCCGCAAAGCGGGGCTGGGTGCTGGTGCCCCGGCAACTGGCCGGCGCCTTCCAACACCAGGTAGACTCACTGGTGAAGGCCGGCTTCCGCGGGCATTACTTTGAACCGGGCTTCCCGGATATGGATGGAGACACGGCAAACGGCCCGCAGCAGGATTACTGGTCCACACTGGCGCTGCTGCAGCAGGCCGTAACCCCGGAGCAACCGGTCTACCTCTTTACAGACCGGCAGCTGCGGCATTTCAGCGGGGAGCGCCCCCGCGTGGAAATGGACCTGCACTGGCAAACGGTTGCTATTCCTGCGCCCGCATCTCCGGATACACTGGCGGATACCAGCCGGCAATTTACTATCTGGGCGGGCGCGCACGCGGAGGATGCCGCATTTGTGCAGGCCGCGTTGCAGGCCATCCGCCAGTTCAGCGGGCGGCAAATGGAGATTAAAGTGGTAAGCACAACCGGGGCCCTGCCGGCATCGAAGGACTGGCTGTTCTGGCTCAGTGAGGCGCCCCTTCCGGCGGTGCAGGCAAAGCATGTGCTGCGTTACATGCCTGGAAAGCCCCAGCCGGAAGACTCATGGCTGGCGGGCTACACGGACCTGGTGGTTCGCCGGTATGTGCCGTCTGCTGCAGCAGATGCACGCTGGCAGGATGGCTTTGGGCATGCCCTGCTGACCACAGACGGCACTAACTATAGCGCATATACGCATTTCAACAGTACGTGGAATGGGCTGCCCTGGAGCCCCCGCATGCCGGGACTGCTGCTGCAGCTTATTTACCCGGGAAACTACCCGGATGCCCAGCTGCCGGACCATGCAGCGGTACAGCCACTGCAAGTAAAAGGCATGGCCCGGGCGGCAGGCACACCTGCACTTTCATTGGTGCGGGCAGGATGGCTCCTGCTCCTGCTGCTGTTTGTTGCAGAACGGCTGGCAGCAGGATGGGGGCAGAAGGCCGGTGGGGCATAGTATTATAACACAGAAAACAACAGCATTGAACAAAGGTGGTGAGATCATATTACAACTACAGCAACGGTGGAAGCTAAAAGGCTTGCTGGTAAATGCTTTGCGGGGACTGGCATTGGGCCTTATCCTGTGCGGCCTGCTGCAGGTAAGCCGGCAATGGAGTGTGTGCTGGCTGCTGCCTTTATGGATACTTTCCACGCTGGCATTTTATTTCATATTTCCTTACCGCAGGATCACCGCAAAAGATGTAACCACCTGGATAGACCAACACTGCCCGGAAATGGAAGACAGCAGCGCCCTGCTGCTGGAGCCGGCGCCCGCAGGGCTGGCGGCTTTGCAGGCAGATAAAGTGGGAAACGTGCTGGAAGGCCTGCACGTGCCGGCGCCACTGGGTCATGCCTTGCGTAGCGCCTTGTTACTGGCTGGCGGCAGCCTGCTGGTGCTGGTGATGATGTGGTACGTGAGCAGCCGGCAGGTTCCGGCAGGCGCCAATCACACGGCGGCAGCAGGCGCACCGGCACCCCGCCCCGCAGGTATTGCCGCGGTGCAGGTGATGGTGGAAGCACCGGCTTATACCCGTCAGGGAAAAACTACCCAGGCTGATTTTGACCTGAAGGTGCCAGCGGGCAGCCATGTGCAATGGATGCTGCGCACTGATAAACCCACGGCACAACTGGCGCTCCGGTTCAATGATTCACTGGAAGTGCCTTTGCAAACAAAGGACAGCGTGCACTGGCAACTCGAAAGAGTGGTGCAGCTGCCAGGATTTTACCAGGTGAAATTACATGGCGTCTTATCTGCGTTATATAAACTGGAAGTGATCAGGGACCAGCCGCCCCAGGTGGAGATCACAGCACCCGCTGCTTACACGCTCATAGACTATGGGCAACCGCCGCAGGTACAACTGCAGGCCCGCCTGGAAGATGATTATGGGCTGCAAAAGGCCACGCTGTTTGTCACGGTGGCCAGTGGAAGCGGGGAGGCGGTAAAGTTCAGGGACCTGCAATTTCCGCTGCCATTGCAGCCTGGCGCCCGCCAGGCAGGGGCAACAAAGCTGCTAAGCCTCCGCGCATTCAACATGCAGCCGGGGGATGAGCTTTACTGCTACATCAGCGCAGCAGATGCCCTGCACCAGGAGGCCCGCTCTGAGCGCGCCATGATCGTATGGCAGGATACCGCCCAACTCATGAAACTGGAAGGCATGACCAACGGGGTGGACCTGAAACCGGCTTTCTTCCGCAGTGAGCGCCAGATCATCATTGAAACAGAACAACTGCTGCGCGATAAGGACACCATATCCCTGCAGCACTTCCAGGAAAAAAGCAGTGACCTGGGCATGGACCAGAAACTGCTGCGCCTGCGCTACGGCCAGTTCCTGGGCGAAGAAGCGGAGGAAGGAACGGAGCACCGCGAGGCCCTGGATGCGCTGAACAACCCGGCTGATTTCAGCAACGCGGCCAAGATACTGGACCTGGTAACAGACAAGCATGATAACGCGGAAGATGCCACCTTCTTTGATCCAAAGACCAAAGCACAACTCAAAGCCACGCTCACCGAAATGTGGAATGCGGAATTACGCCTGCGCACGTACGATCCCGCGGGTGCCCTGCCTTTTGCTTACAAGGCCCTTCGCATGCTCAAGGACCTGCAGCAGCAAAGCCGCGCCTACGTGGCCAAAACCGGCGCAAAACTGGCGCCCCTGAAACCGGAAAAGCGACTGACCGGTGAACTGGGTAAAATTGCCGGCCCACTAACGGAAAGGGATATACGTAATTTAAACCCGGACACATTATACCGCATCAGCCTTGGCCTGCTGGAACAATGGCGCGATGGCCAAGCGCCGGACGGGCACCAGCAGCAACTGTTGCAGCGCGCAGGCATACAACTGGCCACCCAGGCCGTGCGCGATCCGGGGGGCTACCTGCCCGCGGTGGCCGCCCTGCGCCGTATGCTGGCAACGGGTCCGTCTGCAATGGATCTGCAGGTGGCAGAACGGGCCTTGCAGCAATTAGTGCCGGTGCCCCCCTTTCAGCCTTACCGGCGGCCGCAGGTGGTGGACATGAACCTGTCTAAAACTTATTTTGAACAATTGAAGGAAGGGAAAAATAAATGATTGCACCGGGAATGGATACAGGACAGATTATGGTCGTTGCTGCCACCGGCCTGGTTACCGTCACACTGGTGGTGCTGGAGTGGCGGCGTGCCCGCAAGGCCCGGCTGGGATGGCGGCTGCTGGCCACGTTAGTGGCGCTGGCCTCCCTGCTGGCGCTGGCCCTGCCGCTGCGTATACCGGCAACTGATACGCTGCAGGCAGATAAGGTGTTAGTGCTCACGGAGGGCTTTGATGCAGACACGGTGCGCGCATTGTACCAGCCACATACCCCCGTATATGCAACGGATAGCGTATCCTGGGTAAGAGGGCGGCGCTGGCAGGCGCAATGGATGCCATTCCCCGGAAACTGGCCACAGCCAGGCCGTACGGTGCACGTGACCGGCAGTGGGCTGGAAAGCTGGCAGCGGGGGCATATCCGCTATGTATTTCATCCTGCGCCTGTACGGGATGGCATCACCCACCTGCACTGGAACCAGCAAATGCCCGGGGGCGCTGCGTTACGCGTGCAGGGGCAGTTTCAAAGCCGGCGGCCATTGAAAGTGTTATTGTATGGATTGAATGCGCCATTGGACTCTGCTACTGCATCCCCCTTTACGCTAACCACCCGGCCCAAACACCGGGGGGGCGCGGTATACCGGCTGATCACCCTGCAGGGGAAAGATACTTTGTCTAATGACCCACTGCCCGTGTTTGTAACGGCGGCGGATACACTAAATGTGCTGCTGCTGGCAGCAGTGCCGGACGCGGAGAACCGTTTCCTGAAAGACTGGCTGGGCAGCCATGGCAGCAAAGTGGCTGTGCGCACAGTTATCAGCAGGGGCAAAGCAGACCAGGCGTTTATGAACCAGGATAAAAAGGAGGCAGGCAATGCAGGCAACTTTGCGCCTTACGACCTGGTGGTAGCCGATGCCGCCGCCCTGCAATCCTTGCCCATGGCCACGCTTAACGGCCTGCGCCGGCAGGTGGAGGAAGGGATGGGCCTCCTGGTAAAAACGGATAGTGGGCAAGGCAGTACCGGGTTTTATAATAGCGGCATTGTCCTGCAGACCTTACCGCCGGGAGAAAGTATTCGGCTGCCGCAGGCCGTCCCGCTGAAAGATGAACAAGCCGTATACATGAAGCCTGGTGCGGCACAGCAGCCATTGATCTCGGATGAAAAAGGCCGCGTGTTCTGCGCGGTGACGCCTTACGGAAGGGGCAATATCCTGCACACTACGCTGCATAATACTTACACCTGGCAGCTGGCATCACACCCGGATGACTATGACCGGCTGTGGGCGATGCTGCTGCACACTATAGCCCGGGAAAAGCCGGTATCCATGGAATGGCGCACGGGCACTGCGTTCCCGCTGCAGGATGCCCCGGTACTGTTGCAGGCATACAGCACTGAAATGCCGGTGGATGCCAGCTTTTCGTTTGCCCGTAACAGTGATATACCCTTCCTGTGGGCGTGCATGCAGTGGCCCCGCCGCAGTGGATGGCAGTATGGCCCGCAGGGGCAGGTGTGGTATGTGTATGGCCGCGGGGACTGGGCCACCCTGCGCGCCCGCGAAAGAACCACAGCCACCGCGGCACTGGCAGGCAGCGGGGATACTGCATCTATTGCGCAAACGCCCGAAGGGCGGCCTGTGCCCCCGCTCTGGCCTTTCCTGGCTTTCTTACTGGCCGCGGGTTTCCTGTGGGTAGAGCGAAAATTGTGATAAACGGTTTCCGGGCCCGTGCATTTTTAATTAGCTTGTGTGTACGCCATTGCTATTGTCCATATCAACAAATACCATTATCTAAATCTGAAAAGGGTTACATTTTGAAAAGAAAAGAATTTCTACAGTGGTCCGCTATGGGCCTGGGGGCATTCATGGTGCCTTCCCTGCCGGCATTTGCCCGGGCAATAGACCCGGCAGAAGCGCTCAATGAGGGCATTGATGTGAGGCTCAAAAAAGAGCTCGCTGATGTGGCCCTTAGCGCCGCCAAAGCCAAAGGCGCCACCTATGCAGATGTGCGCATAGGCCGTTACCTCAACCAGTTTGTACTGACCCGTGAAAACCGCGTGCAGAATGTGGCCAACACGGAATCGTTTGGTGTAGGCATCCGCGTCATCGCAAATGGTTGCTGGGGCTTTGCCGCTACAAACAAGGTGACCAAAGAAGATATTGCCAGAACCGCGGAACGTGCGGTGGCCGTGGCCAAAGCCAACAGCCGCGTGCCGGCAGACCCGGTGCAGCTGGCGCCCCAGAAAGGTTATGGGGAAGTGGCGTGGAAAACACCCATTGAGACCAGCGCCTTTTCCGTACCGGTAAAAGACAAGGTGGACCTGCTGCTGAAGGTGAACAGCATTGCCATGGGCGCCGGCGCTAACTTTGTGAACTCGGGCATCTTTGCTTCCAATGAGCAGAAATATTTTGCCTCCACGGATGGTTCGTACATAGACCAGGACATTCACCGGATCTACCCGCAATTCAATGTGACCAAAATAGACAAGGCCTCCGGCAAGTTTGAAACCCGTGCCTCGCTTAGCTCTCCCATGGGTATGGGGTATGAATACCTGACACCCACCCCGGAAGCAAAAGTGAGCGGCATTGTAACGCGGTATAAAGACCGCTACGATATGCTGGAAGATGTGAAGAACGCCGCGGCAGACGTAACCCAGAAGATCAGCGCCAAGAGCGTGGAACCGGGTAAGTACGACCTGCTGCTGGACCCTTCCCACCTCTGGCTCACTATCCACGAATCAGTGGCCCACCCCACGGAGCTGGACCGCGTACTGGGCTATGAAGCCAACTACGCCGGTACCAGTTTCCTGACGCTGGACAAGTGGCGCTCCGGTAATTTCCAGTTTGGCAGCAAGCTGGTAAACATCGTGGCAGACAAGGCCCAGCCCCATTCCCTGGGCGCCGTAGGGTACGATGATGAGGGCGTGGCCCCCAAGAAATGGGACCTGATCAAGGATGGGGTGCTGGTGAACTACCAGGCCATCCGTGACCAGGCGCACATCATTGGTCTCAAGGAATCACAAGGCTGCTGCTACGCGCAAAGCTGGTCTGATGTGCAGTTCCAGCGTATGCCCAACGTATCCCTGCAACCCGGTAAGGATACCCTCAGCGTGGATGACATGATCAAGAACATCAAGAAAGGCATCTATATCATCGGCAATGGTTCTTTCTCCATTGACCAGCAGCGCTACAACTTCCAGTTTGGCGGGCAAACCTTTTACGAGATCAAAGAAGGCAAGATCACCGGCATGCTCAAGGATGTAGCCTACCAGGCAAACACCCGTGAGTTCTGGAACTCCTGCAGCGCCATTGCAGACAAACGCGATTACCGCCTGGGCGGCGCCTTTAACGATGGTAAGGGCCAGCCTTCGCAGTCAAACGCAGTGTCGCACGGCAGCTCCACGGCCCGCTTTGACGGCGTGAACGTGATCAATACGGCAAGGAAAATCGGTTAAAGGTGGATCGTTAAAAGCTAACCCTTAATGGTAGGTCATGCACCCGGGCAAGCAACCTGCGATAACCGTTTACCATTAACAATCACCATTAACGCTTAACGATTAATGCCATTAACTATTAACCATTAACGCTTAACAACCTGACAATGTCCATACTGACAAAAGAAGAAGCCCAGGCACTATTGAAAAAAGTACTGGCCTTTTCAAAATCGGATGAGTGTGAAGTAAGCCTTTCCGGTACGGAAGGCGGCAACATCCGCTATGCGCGCAATGCGATCTCCACCGCGGGTGATATCAGTACCCTCACACTTTCCGTAAGCGCCACTTATGGAAAAAAGACGGGCTCCGCCAGCATCAATGAATTTGACGATGCATCCCTGGAAAAGGTAGTGCGCCGTGCAGAAGAACTGGCACAACTGGCGCCGGAAAACCCTGAGCACATGCCGCTGATGGGTCCCCAGACTTTTAAAGATGCGATCACCTACGTGCAGGCCACGGCGGATATGACGCCGGAAAGCCGCGCGGATGCAGTGGCGCAGAGCGTGCAGGCATCCAAAGATGCAAAACTGCAGGCCGCCGGCTATATTGAAAATACCACCAGCTTTGATGTGGTGGCCAATTCCAAAGGCCTCTTTGCCTATAACCAGGGTACGGATGTGATCTTCTCCATCACCACCCGAAATGAAGAAGGCACCGGCTCCGGTTATGCTGCCCGTGGCTTCAATGACGTGCGTAAGCTGGATACGCTGGGCGCTACCAAAGTGGCGGCTTCCAAGGCCAACGGTTCTGCAGGCGCCAAAGCCATTGAGCCCGGCAAATACACAGTGATCCTGGAACCGGTGGCGGCAACCTACATGATTGAAAACATGTTCCGCGGTTTTGACGCCCGCAGTGCCGATGAAGGCCGCAGCTTCATGAGCAAACCCGGTGGTGGGAACCGCCTGGGCGAGCAGCTCATGGACGAAAAGGTGAACATCTATTCCGATCCTTTCAACAAAGACCTGCCCTCCGCCACGTGGAACCGTGAAGGCTTTCCGCTGGAGCGCACGGACTGGATCAGGAACGGGAAGGTGGAAAACCTGGCCTACAGCCGTTATTGGGCAGAAAAGAAAGGCGCAAAACCCTTGCCCTTCGGCGCCAACTATATCATGGAAGGTGGCGACCAGACCATTGAAGACATGATCAAAAGCACGGAGAAAGGCATCCTGGTAAGCCGGCTCTGGTACATCCGCCTGGTGGATGCGCAGACCCTGTTGCTCACCGGCCTTACCCGCGACGGGACCTTCTACATTGAGAATGGGGAGATCAAATTCCCGATCAAGAACATGCGCTTTAACGAAAGCCCCGTGATCATGCTCAATAACGTGGAAGCACTGGGCAAAGTGGAACGCAGCATCAGCGTGGAATCTTACCGCAGCTATCTCATTCCGCCCATGAAGATCCGTGACTTCACCTTCACGTCCCTTTCAGACGCAGTGTAACAGGATCACAGTGGGCTGCCGGTAATAAAGCCGCAGCCCACTGTTTTTTTGTTTAAGTTGTCTTGAAAAATACATTCCCCAAAAAGGCGGTATATGCCCCGTTTTTTTATTGTAAATTCATAAGGTATCAACAATACGCTGGAGCATTACCTTTTTCTGATTCAATCAAACTTTTATTCAGCCATCTAAATCTGCTTAACTTGAAAAGAAGAGACTTCCTGCAATGGACGGGCATGGGGCTGGGCGCCACCATGTTGTCCGGTATGCCGCTGGTGGGCAAAGCATTGCCCCTGGACGCACCGTGGTACACGGTAGATGCAGCCATCAAAAAGCAACTGGCCGATGTGGCCCTCAATGCCGCCCGCAGCAAAGGCGCTACCTATACGGACGTGCGCATAGGCCGCTACCTGAACCAGTTTATCATTACCCGCGAAGACAAGGTAGAGAACGTGGTGAACACTGAGAGCTACGGCATGGGCATCCGCGTGATAGCCAATGGCAGCTGGGGCTTTGCGGCCACAGACAAGCTGGATAACGACAGCATTGCCCATACGGCCGCACTGGCCGTGGCCATTGCCAAGGAAAACTCCCGCCTGCTCTCTGAGCCGGTACAACTGGCCCCGCAAAAGGGTTATGGGGAAGTAAGCTGGAAAACGCCGATTGAAAAGAATGCCTTTGAAGTGCCCATCAAGGAAAAGGTAGACCTGCTGCTCAATGTGAATGCCGCCGCCATGAAAGGAGGCGCGGATTACATGAACAGTTATCTTTTCCTGGTGAATGAGCAGAAATATTTTGCATCGTCCGATGGGTCTTACATAGACCAGGACATTCACCGGATCTGGCCCACCTTTACCATTACAAAAATTGATAAAGCCACCGGCAAATTTGAAACGCGCAATGCCCTGAGTGCCCCGGTGGGCATGGGTTACGAGTACTTGTTGCCCCGGCCGGAAGATAAGATCCACGGTATTTCCACGCTGTACAAAAAACGGTACGATATGGTGGAAGACGCCGCTCAGGGCGCTAAACAGGTGGCGGAAAAAATGGCCGCCAAAAGCGTGGAGCCGGGCAAGTACGACCTGATCCTGGACCCTTCTCACCTCTGGCTTACCATTCATGAAAGCGTGGGCCATCCCACGGAGCTGGATCGTGTGCTGGGCTATGAAGCCAACTTTGCGGGCACCAGTTTCTTAACCCTCGATAAATGGGAATCCAGGAATTTCCAGTTTGGCAGCAAGCATGTAAACATCAAAGCGGATAAAACACAGCCAGGCTCCCTCGGCGCCGTGGGTTATGACGATGAAGGGGTGGGCACCCAGGAATGGGACCTGATCAAAGACGGGGTGCTGGTCAACTACCAGGCCATCCGCGACCAGGCGCATATCATTAACCTTCCTGCATCGCAAGGCTGCTGCTACGCGCAAAGCTGGAGTGATGTGCAGTTCCAACGCATGGCCAACGTGTCATTGCAGCCGGGCAAACAAACCCTTTCCCCCCAGGATATGATCAAGAACGTGGAGAAAGGCATTTACATCATTGGTGACGGATCGTTCTCCATTGACCAGCAACGCTACAACTTCCAGTTTGCCGGCCAGCTGTTTTACGAGATCAAACAGGGTAAGATCGTAGGTGCATTGAAAGATGTAGCCTACCAGGCCAATACCCGCGAATTCTGGAACAGTTGTTCCGCTGTGGCAGACAAGAACGACTACCGCCTGGGCGGCTCCTTCTTTGACGGTAAAGGCCAGCCCATGCAGGCCAGCGCGGTTTCCCACGGCTCGTCCACCGCACGTTTTGATAAAGTGAACGTGATCAACACCGCCAGGAAAATCGGGTAAGGGTTCATCATCTAACAATTCAACTATCTAACAATCTTAATCATGTCTATACTTAGCAGAGAACAATGCGAAGCCTTGCTGAAGAAGGTGCTGGGCTATTCAAAGGCGGATGAGTGTGAAGTGAGCATTTACGGGGCGGATAGCGGCAATATCCGTTTTGCCCGCAACGCAGCGTCCACCAGTGGCGGCGTGTTTCAGACACAACTGGCGGTGAGCGCCACTTTTGGGAAGCGCAATGGCATAGCCACCATCAATGAATATGACGATGCATCGCTGGAAAAAGTGGTGCGCCGCGCAGAGGAACTGGCCCGCCTGGCGCCGGAAAATCCGGAGTATGTAGGCATCCTGGGCCCGCAGCAATACAAGGAGAGCAAGCGTTTTATTGATGCCACCGCCGCCATAGATCCTAAATGGAGGGCGGATGCCGTATCGGGCGTATTGCAGGTGGCAAAGGATAACAAGCTTACCGCGGCGGGTTTCCTGGAAAACAGCGCGGCTTATTCCGCGATGGCCAATAGCAAGGGCTTGTTTGCCTATGATACCGCTACCAATGTAAACTTCAACGTGACCATGCGCACGGCCGATGCACAAGGCTCCGGCTATGGCACCAAGGGATACAACGATGTGAGCCAGCTGGATGTACCCGCTATTGCCAAACGGGCAGCGCAAAAATCGGCCGGCTCTGCCAATGCTAAAGCCATAGAGCCGGGCAAATACACGGTGATCCTGGAACCCGCTGCCGCCATCGTGCTGCTGGAGAACCTCGCATTTGGGATGGACGCCCGCAGCGCGGATGAGGGCCGCAGTTTCCTGAGCCTGCCCGGTGGCAAAACCAGGCTGGGAGAGAAGCTGGTGGACGAGCGTGTCAATATTTACAGCGATCCCTTTAACCCTGCACTGCCCACCAGCAGCTACAACCAGGATGGGCGCCCTATGGAGCGTACCTCCTGGATAGAGAACGGGGTGGTAAAGAACCTGGCCTACAGCCGCTACTGGGCAGAAAAGAAAGGCGTGAAAGCTGTGCCCCAGGGCGATGCATTCATCATGGACGGTACCAATGCCAGCCTGGAAGAGCTGATCAAAAGCACCGAGAAAGGCATATTGGTAACGCGGCTCTGGTACATCCGCGAGGTGGACCCGCAGACCCTGCTTTTCACCGGCCTTACCCGCGACGGGACTTTCTACATTGAGAACGGCGAGATAAAATACCCGGTGAAAAACCTGCGCTTCAATGAAAGCCCGGTGATCATGCTCAATAACCTGGAGGCATTGGGCAAGCCGGAACGCACAGTGAGCGGGGAGTCCAGTACCCACGCCATGGTACCGCCCATGAAGCTGCGCGATTTTACGTTTACGTCATTATCAGACGCAGTATAAGCGTTGCATGCTTATTACGCCTGGCGGGCACTGGTGGTTGCTTTGCAGCAAACGGGCCCCGCCTGGTGGATATTACTGGCAAGTGCCGGCCCCTGTGGCTGGCATTTGCTGTTTTTACCCTTTTCCTTGTACTATTTGCCGCCTATTTTTTCGTTACATCCGGCGCACCATGCGGTGTAGTGTTTGCAAACTGGCTATGGTGGCTGGTTTTGCCGGGTATTGTGTGCCGGAAGTGCAGTAACAGGGGCGGAGGGCGGCCGGGCGCAAAACAGCCGAAACGATGTATCTTTGCGGTACGATTTTAGAACGAACGACGGGACTCAAGCCTTAAAGCAATTGATTATGACACCAATGGAACACCTGGACACCAGCGGCCCACTGCCTAGGGTAGTGATTGTAGGAGGCGGATTTGCGGGGCTGGAAGTAGCCAAAACCCTGCGCAAGGCCCCGGTAGACGTGCTGCTGATCGACAAGCACAATTACCATACATTTCAGCCCCTGCTTTACCAGGTTGCATCCGGGGGTATAGAGGCTGAGTCGATCGCATTCCCCATCCGCCGCATTTTTTCCCGACAAAAGAATTTCATGTTCCGCATGGCGGAAGTGCTCCGGGTAGAGCCGGAGGAAAACCTGGTCCATACCGAGATCGGGCCTATCCGTTATGATTACCTGGTGATCGCAACCGGTGCGGATACCAACTTCTTTGGCAATGAGCAGATCAAGCACTACTCTATGCCCATGAAGAGCATTCCCGAGGCCCTGAACCTGCGCAGCCTCATCCTGCAGAACCTGGAAGCTGCCCTGGTAGAGCCGGACCCCGAAAGGAAAAAAGCCCTCATGACCTTTGTGGTGGTGGGCGGCGGCCCTACCGGTGTGGAGCTGAGCGGTGCGCTGGCAGAGCTGCGCAACAAGGTACTGGTAAAAGAATATCCTGAACTGGATGCCAGTGAAATGCGGGTATTCCTGGTAGAAGGCAAACCGCGTGTACTGGGCACCTTCACGGAGCAGGCTTCCGCAAAAGCGGCGCATTTCCTGCGCAAAATGGGCGTAGACGTAAGCAATGGTGTGCACGTACAAAGTTATGACGGGTATGAGCTCCGCATTGACGACGGCCGCTGCATCCGCACCCGCAACGTGTTGTGGAGCGCCGGGGTAATGGGCGCTGCACCTCCCGGTATTGAAAGCGGGGCCGTAGTACGGGGCAACCGCCTGCAAACGGATGAATTTTTCCGTGTAAAAGGGCTCGATAATGTATTTGCCATCGGCGACGTATCGGTAGTGGTAACGGAGGCCAACCCCGAAGGCTACCCCGGCGTAGCGCAGGTGGCCATCCAGCAGGGCATGCAACTGGCCAGGAACCTGGTGCGCCTGCTGAAACAGGAGCCACTGAAACCCTTCAGATATTTCAACAAAGGCTCCCTGGCCACCATTGGCCGTAATAAAGCGGTGGCAGACCTGGGCTTCATCCGTTTCCAGGGCTTCTTTGCATGGCTGGTGTGGATGTTTGTACACCTGATGTCGCTGGTAGGGGCGCGCAACCGCCTCATTGTGTTCATCAACTGGGCCGGTAGTTATTTTACGTTTAACAGTATTACCCGCCTGATCATCCGTCGCTATGACCGTGGCAGCGTGCCTAAACCGGCAGCGCCGAAAGAGGAAGTGAAAGCTGCGCAGCAGGTATAACGGATGACAGGGGCCAATAAAAAAACAGCCGCAAAATCACATTTTGCGGCTGTTTTTATTTTACAATCCAGTTATTTCCTTACGCTTCCACGGTCACCGGTACTGCGCATTCGTCGCGCTCAAAGATGTCGCCGGCAAAGTGGCAAAGGCTTTCCAGCATATTAGACAGCTCCATGCCTTTGTCGGTCAGCGCGTAGGTAACCTTAGCGGGTACACCAGCGTGCTGCTGTTTGGATATTAAACCATTTTTTTCCAGGAGCTTTAAACGGTCGGAGAGAATGTGATCGGTGATATGTTCCAGCGCTTCCTTGATGCTGGAGAAGCGGTCGTTGCCTTCTTCAATGGTGAACAGTACGTCCGTGATCCAGCGCTTGCTCAGCAGATAGATCAGCTCATTGAGGGCGCAGCGGCTTTCAAGGAATTCCTGGTTCAGGTAGTTGGATGAATTCGTCTTGCGTGTGGCCATCGCTTTCTTTTTTGTTAGTTACTATTTAATCGGTGAGTTGTTGGCTACTTTGGCCAGATGATGTTGCTTTGTAATCCGAGACCCGAATGATAGGAGAAAGAGGAGCAAATTGGTGGAGCAACATCTGACCAATCCGCTGCAATTTACCTATTAATGAGCAAATTAACCAAAACCAAACCAAACAATTTATGATTGCAGCAAAAGGCTATGCGGCACCAACGCCCTCCGCGCCACTGGCACCGTTCAGCTTTGAACGCAGGGAAGTAGGCCCCCACGATGTACAGATCGAGATCCTGTACTGCGGTGTGTGCCACTCTGATCTTCACCAGGCCCGCAATGAGTGGGGCGCCGGCATCTTCCCGATGGTGCCCGGGCATGAGATCGTAGGCCGCATCGTGAAAGTGGGAGACCATGTGAAGAAATTCAAGGTAGGAGACCTGGCCGGCATCGGCTGTTTTGTAGACTCCTGCCGTACCTGCCCCAGCTGCCAGGAAGGCCTGGAGCAGTACTGTGAAGTAGGATCTGCCTCCACTTACAATGGTACCGAAATGGATCGTAAAACGCCCACTTACGGCGGTTATTCCAACACCATCGTGACCGACGAAAATTACACCCTCAAAGTAGCGCCCAACCTGCCCCTGGACCGCGTAGCGCCCCTGCTCTGCGCCGGCATCACCACCTGGTCCCCCCTCCGCCACTGGAAAGTAGGCAAAGGACACCAGGTAGCCATTGTAGGCCTGGGTGGCCTGGGCCATATGGCCGTAAAGCTGGCCGCCTCCCTGGGCGCGGAAGTGACCGTGCTGAGCACCTCTGCCAGCAAGGAAAAGGACGCAATGGACCTGGGTGCCCACCATTTCGTAGTAAGCAAGGACGCCGAGGCGATGAAAGCGCAGCGTGGCCGCTTCGACTTCATCCTCGACTGCGTATCGGCTCAGCACGACCTGAACCTGTACCTGTCGCTCCTGAAACGCGACGGTACCATGGTGATGGTAGGCGCACCGCCGGCACCCGAGGCAGTGCATGCATTCAGCCTTATCCCGGGCCGCAAGACCCTGGCCGGCTCCATGATAGGCGGCATTAAAGAAACCCAGGAAATGCTGGACTACTGCGCGGAGCACAACATTGCCTCCGATGTGGAAGTGATCGCCATCAAAGACATCAACACGGCGTATGATCGGATGCTGAAAAGCGATGTGAAATACCGGTTTGTGATAGACATGGCCACCCTCTAAAACACTGGTGGAAAAGTCGGGGTGCTGCCCCGACTTTTTCATTACCTTAGGCCCGCATTCTTGTTCCACCTAAAACTATAAACGCTAACCATGAAGAGTACTATTCTCCGCCTGCTGATCGGCATGGCGCCTGTACTAAGTGCCCCGGCCCTGCTCCACGCTGCAAAGCCCGTGCATGAAGGTGATAAACCCGCAAAGGCTGCCCCGGCCGTAGTGAACGCAGGCCTGAAACTGCCCGCAGGCTTCTCCGCTACCGCTATCATTGAAGGCCTGCCCCAGCCCCGCCATATTGCCGTGAATAAAAATGGCGACGTGTATGTGAAACTGGGCAAACTGAAAGACGGTAAAGGCATTGTGCAGCTGCACCAGGATGCAGGCGGCAAAGCCACGATCGAAAAGGCGTTCGGCGATTTCCGCGGCACCGGTATGTACCTCAAGAATGGTTTCCTGTACGCGTCTTCCGATGAAGAAGTGTTCCGTTTTAAACTGGATGGCAGCGAGAACGTAGCCGATGAAACGCCTGAAAAACTGGTGACCGGCCTGCTGAGCCGCGGTGAGCACGAAGCAAAGGCCATCCTGGTAGATAATTCCAACCGCCTGTTTGTGAACATCGGCGCTTATTCCAATTCCTGCCAGGGCGAAGACCGTAAAAAGGGCTCCATGGGCGTGCAAGGCTGCCCTATCCTGGACTCTGCCGGCGGTATCTGGGAATTTAAGGCAGACCAGGCCAACCAGCACTATGGCGATGGCTCCCGCTACGCCACCGGCCTGCGCAACGTGGTAGGCATGGACTTCAACTATACCAACAACGAACTTTTTGTGATGCAGCATGGCCGCGACCAGCTGCATGACCTCTTCCCTGATATGTATACCGTACAGCAATCTGCCGAACTGCCGGCGGAGTGCATGTACATGGTAAAGAAAGGGGACGACTGCGGCTGGCCTTATATCTACTACGACCAGTTCCAGCATAAAAAGATCCTCGCACCGGAATATGGCGGCGATGGCAGGAAAACAGCCGGCGAAAAGGCAAATGACCCGGTAATGGCCTTCCCCGGCCACCTGGCACCTAATGGCCTCCTGTTCTACACGGGTACCCAGTTCCCCGCCAAATACCACAACGGTGCTTTCATTGCCTTCCACGGCAGCTGGAACCGTGCCCCGCAACCCCAGGAAGGTTACTATGTGGTGTTTGTTCCATTCAAAGACGGCAAGCCTTCCGGCAAATGGGAAGTATTTGCAAACGGTTTTGCCGGCGTGGAAAAGATCACCTCTCCCGGCCAGGCAAAACACCGCCCCTGCGGCCTGGCACAAGGCCCTGATGGCTCACTCTACGTTTCTGACGATGCCAAGGGCACTATTTATAAGATCACTTACAAGGGTAAATAAAATATGAAGTATTTCCTGGCGGCCGGCGCGCTGCTGCTCAGTATGAGCCTGCAGCCTGCTGCCGCACAAACGAAGAAACCTGCTACCACGACAAAACCCGCTGCGAAGGCTGCGACTAAAACTACCGCCAAACCCGCTGCCGGCGGAGGTCTTAGCGCATCTATAGCCAGGGGGAAAGCAGTGTACACGCAATATTGCCTCACCTGCCACCAGGTAGACGGAGGCGGGGTGCCACGGATGAACCCACCGCTGATCGCGACAGATTACGTGACCGGCGACGATGCGCGCCTGGTCAAAGTGATCCTGCAGGGCTTCAGCGAGAAAGTGGAAATTGAGGGCGACATTTATTCCAACACCATGCCCGCCCACAACTTCCTTACGGACCAGCAGATAGCTGACGTGCTCACCTATGTGCGCAAGAGCTTTGGTAACAAGTCCAAAGCCGTGCAGCCAGACCAGGTAAAGCAGGTGCGCGCTACGCTGCCGGCCACCAAATAACAGCTTGCACACCAGCAAAAAATACAACCGCGGGCCCGCCTTCTGACAGGCGCGGGCCCGTGTTTTTTACATCCACACCTGAAATGATCATGAAGCGAACCATTGCTGCCATCTTTATGAGCTTGTTGCTGGCCTTCGGTGCCGGTGCTCATGCCGCCGATAACACCGGCCGCTATTTTTACGCCATCCGCGTGTATCACTTCAATAACGCCGCCCAGGCCGCGCGCCTGGACAGCTTTCTGGAGAAGGCCTACCTGCCTGCATTGCACCGGTATGGTATTCCTAAAGTGGGGGTATTTAAGCCCGTGGAGACAGACACCCTGGGCCTGCGCACCTACGTGTTCATCCCCTTCAAATCACTGGACCAGTTTGAGAAACTGCCCAATGCGCTGAACCAGGATGAAAAATTTGCCGACCAGGGGAAAGCCTTTACAGACGCAGATTTCAACAATGCTCCGTTTACCCGCTACGAAACCATTCTTCTACAGGCCTTCACCGGTGCGCCGGTGCCCACCACGTCTAAACTGACGGGCCCCAAAACGGAACGCGTGTATGAGCTGCGCAGCTACGAAGGCCCTACAGATGGGTTGTTTGGTAACAAAGTGCAGATGTTTAACAAGGGCGATGAGATGGGTATTTTCAGCCGCCTGGGTTTTAATGCCGTGTTCTATGGCTCCGTGATTGCCGGCGCTCATATGCCCAACCTGATGTACATGACCTCCTTTGAGAACAAGGCAGACCGGGACGCGCACTGGAAGTCGTTCAGTGATGATGCATACTGGAAATCGCTTTCCGGCGATCCGCGCTACCAGCACAATGTGTCGCATGCAGATATTATTTTCCTGCACCCGGCAGCTTACTCAGAATACTAGGATCTTATACTAACCCTGCTGTATGCGTCTTATTACTTTCCTGCTTTGCTGTGTGTTGCCGCTGGCGTCCATCGCACAGCGCGATACGGCTATCCACCTTTCCGAAGTGCAGGTGACAGGCTTTACGGCAGATAAAAAACTGATGAATCAATCGTCGGCGGTGAGCTATATTGGCCGCCAGGCCTTTGACCGCTATGCCGCTACCAGCCTGGTAAGCGCGGTAAACAGCATGCCCGGCGTGCGCATGGAAGAGCGCTCTCCCGGCAGTTACCGCATCAATGTGCGGGGCAGCACCCTGCGCTCCCCGTTTGGCGTGCGCAACGTAAAAGTGTACTATAACGGTATCCCCTATACGGATCCGGGTGGCAATACCTACCTGAACCAGCTGTCGTTTGATAATATTGCCAGCGTGGAGGTGATCAAAGGCCCCGGTGGCAGCCTGTACGGGGCGGGGGATGGAGGCGTGTTGCTGCTGCGCAGCCCCTTGTGGACAGATAGCATGCACACTGCCAGCGTGGGCTTCACCGGCGGGAGTTACGGCCTGCGCCAGTTCACCGCAGCCCTTAACTGGGGCGAGGACGGCCACCGTAACACCCTCCGCTATAGCGACCTGCAAAGCGATGGCTACCGCGATCACAGCGCCCTGCACCGCCAGGTGCTGAACTATGAAGGCGTATTGAAACAGACCGGTAAGCAACAACTGGCCTTCTTTACCCATTACGCCAATTTATTTTATGAAACACCCGGCGCCCTGACGCTGAAGGAATACCACGCAAACCCTCGTGCAGCAAGGCCCGCCGCCGGTGGCAACCCTTCTGCTGTGGATGCCAAAGCGGCCATCCACCAGCAAACTTTCTTTGCCGGGTTGACGAACACTTACTACATCAACAATCATTGGGACAATGTGACGGCGATATATGGTGCATTCACCAATTTTTCCAACCCCGCCATCCGCAACGTGGAAGACCGCCTGGAGCCCCACTTCGGGGGCCGCAGCGTAATGCGCTATCATAACGGTAACGGGTATACGCAATATAGTATTGCAGGGGGCGTGGAGGCCCAGCAGGGATTTTTTGGAGACAGGGTATACAAGACCAAAAGCGGCGTATCTGACTCCATCCAGACGGACGATGAGATCAATAATTTCACCGCCAATGTATTCCTGCAGGGCGATGTCAACTTTGCCCATGGCTGGAGCATCACCGCGGGGGCCAGTTTAAATTACGGCCACCTGTTCATTACCCGCCGCACGCCGGTGCCGGTGTTTAGCTTTAAAAGCAGTTACAATGGCGTGTTTGCGCCCCGCGTGGCCATTGCCAAACAGTTGCTGGCAGACAAGCTGGTGATCTATGGCAATGTATCCAGAGGATTTTCGCCACCGGCCACCCAGGAAATACTGCCCTCTACGTCTGTGATCAATACCAACCTGCAACCGGAAGAAGGGGTGGACTATGAGCTGGGCACCCGGGGGCGCCTGCTGCGCGGAAAGCTGTACTATGATGTAAATGCCTTTATATTCAACCTTTCCCAAAGCATTTCCCAGCGCAGGGACAGTAGTGGTGCGGATTATTATGTGAATGCGGGCGGCACCCGCCAGCACGGCCTGGAAGCCTATCTATCGTACGACATCTTTGACCGGCCTATGAGTAGCTTTGCTTACGCCGGTGTATGGGGCAGCTTTACCGGCAGCGATTTTACCTATCGCGGGTACAAAGTTGTGGGCAGTGATTTTACCGGCAGGCAGCTGCCGGGCGTGCCCAAAGAAAGCTGGAGCGCCGGTGTGGACATGCGTTTGCGCGCAGGTGTGCAACTGCACGTTACCTACACCAGCAACAGTAAGGTCCCGATGAATGATGCAAACAGTGAGTATGCAAAGGCTTATCATTTACTGGGCCTTCGCCTGCAATACACCGTAGCTGCAGGCAGGCACCTGCAATTTGCCATCAACGCGGGCGCTGATAATCTGCTGGACGAAACCTACAGCTTAGGCAATGACATCAACGCCGCCGGTGCCCGTTATTACAATGCCGCCCCGGGCCGTAATTATTATGCAGGGTTGGTGGTGAAGGGGATGAAATAGTTATTACTTACCGCCTTCCTGCTCATTCACCGTAAACACCTCTTGTGCTACCGTATCGCCCCGGCGTACATAAGGCCGTATAATGAGGCGGTTGGCCTTATCGAAGGTGAAATAATTCCACACCCAGTTGGCAAATACCAGCAGCTTGTTGCGGAAGCTGATAAGGAAGGAAATGTGCACGAAAAGCCAGATATACCAGGCAATGCGGCCACCAAAGTGCAGGTTGCCCGGAAGGTCTGCCACCGCCTTGCCACGGCCTATAGTGGCCAGTGAGCCCTTATCAAAATATTTAAACGGTTTTACCGGCCGGCCCTGGTGCAGGGCTTCCATATTTTTGCCCAGGTATTTGCCCATTTGCATGGCAGGCTGTGCCAGGCCGGGATGGCCCTTGGGGTAGTCCTTTGTTTTCATGAGCGCAATATCCCCGATGGCAAAGATGTTATTGGCACCAATGATCCTGCACTGCTCATCCGTAAGCAGGCGGCCCTTCTCGGTCCATTCCGGTTTTAAACCATCCAGGATATCACCCGTCACACCGGCGCTCCAGATCACGGAGTAGGTCTGGATCTGTTCCCCACCTTTCATGGTTAACACGGCACCGTCATAACTTTCCACCATCGTGGAGGTTTTAATAATAATGCCCATGTTTTCCAGGTAGCGCTGCGCTTTGGCACTGGCCTTGGGGCTCATGGGTGGCAGCACGCGGTCCAACCCGTCCAGCAGGTAAATTTTCATCTGGCTGAAATCAATGTGCGGGTAGTCTTTGGGCAGGGAATAGCGGCGCAGCTCCGCCAGCGCCCCGGCGGTTTCCACACCGGTGGGGCCGGCGCCCACCAGCACCAGCGTGAGGACGCGGGCGCGCTCTTCAGGATCGGGCGTCATTTCTGCGCGCTCAAAGGCCTGGATGAGCTGGGAGCGGAGGTTCAGTGCATCGGGAATGGATTTGAGGCCAAGGGCATATTGCTGCATGGACTTGTTGCCAAAGAAATTAGACTTGCTGCCATTGGCCAGGATGAGGTGGTCATAATGCAGCGGGCCGGCCAGCGTGGTAAGGGTTTGCGTGGTTACGTCCACGCTCAGCACCTTTAACGGGCGGAAGTAGAAGTCCTTTTTCTTATTGAACTCCCGGCGGAGGGGGCCGGCAATGGTTTCTGCCTGCAGGCCGGCGGTGGCCACCTGGTAGAGGAGGGGCCAGAAACTGTTGTAGTTGTGCTTGTCCAGCAGCACCACCTGGAATTTATTACTATCAAGATGCTTCACCGCGTTAATGCCGCCAAATCCGCCACCAACCACAACCACACGGGGTTTGGCCGTGTCGGGTATATTGAGGATGAGCTGTTGCAATGGGTCCATGGGAACAAGGTTTATAATGCAGATACAGGTTTTATGCCACAGGTTTTGCCTATTCAGATTAATAAACTAACTTTACAAAGTAAATTTATTAAAATACTTTACTAAATGCCATCCAAAGCAGAAGACCTGGCACTCGCCACAGAGATCCGCATTGCGGTATCGCACATGCACCGGCAGTTCCGCCGGCAGATCACCGGTTTTTCGGTGTCTATGCTGGAACAGGCCGTCATGGCTATTTTGGACCGCAAGGGAAGTATGCTGCCTTCCGAACTGGCGGCTATTGAAAAAGTGTCTGCCCAGTCTATGTCGCAAACGCTGAACCGCCTGCACGAGCTGGAATTTGTGCACAAGAACCAGGACCCCGATGATAAGCGCAAAGTCGTGGTCACCCTTACCAAAAAGGGAAAAGAGACCCTGGCCCGGATGCGCCACGTGCGCTCTGAATGGTTGAGCAACGCCATGGCAGGGCTCTCTCCGGAAGACAAAAAGATCCTGAAGCATAGCGCGGCGCTCCTGCAGGAGCTGGCTAAAGGAGAATAGCGGTACCTGTGCAGAAGCTGATGCTACGCGGTTATCGCTCACCAGGTACCTGGTGAAAAGATGAAAGCCATCAGCATATGCATTCACCATTTTTCGATCACCGCATTTATGAAACCTGCGCTACTTTTCCGTTCTTTACGCTCCCGCAACTACCGGCTGTATTTCACCGGGCAATTTATTTCCCTCATTGGTACCTGGATGCAACGCGTGGCCATTGCCTGGCTCGTGTACCGCATGACCCACAGTGCGCAAATGCTGGGCTTTGTCAGCTTTATTGGCCTTATTCCTTCCCTGGTGTTATCACCGTATGCCGGCGCCCTGTCTGACCGGCATAACCGCTACAATATCCTCTTCATCAGCCAGGTGGCTTCCATGCTGCAATCCGGCGCTATGGCCGCTATGGTGATCTTTGGCTGGGAAAGCATGACCGGCGTTATCATCCTCAGTGCTGCACAGGGTATGATCAACGCGTTTGATACCACGTCGCGGCAATCGCTCATGGTATCATTGATCGACAATAAAGAAGATCTGCCCAATGCCATTGCACTCAACTCTTCCATGGTGAACTTTGCCCGCCTGCTGGGACCCGCGCTGGCCGGCGTATTGCTGCAACTGTGGGGGGAAGGCGTGTGCTTTTTCATTGACTTCCTCAGCTTCGTGGCAGTGATCATTTCCCTGCTCATGATGCGGCTGAACCTCCCGCCCCGCAAGGCTTCCAAGGGCAGCGTGCTTGACGGGCTGATATCCGGTTACAACTACCTCAGGGGCGCAAAAGACATTAAGGCCAGTATCCTGCTGCTGGCGGTGATCAGCATGTGCGTAACGCCGTATAATACGCTGATGCCGGTATTTGCCAAAGAAACCTTCCACGCGGATAAGGCCGTGTACACTGCTTTGCAGGCCTGCGTAGGGGTAGGCGCTTTCTGTATGGCCATCTACATGGCCGCTCTCAAAGCAGACCGTGATATACAACGCCTCCAGAACTTAATGAGCACTGTATTTGCAGGCGCTATCCTGCTCTTTGCCGCGTGTCACTGGCTGCCTGGTGGCCTGGCACTGATGATGCTGGCCGGCGCCGGTATGATGGGCACTATTTCCTGCACTAACACCTATGTACAAACGCACGTAGCTGAAAATATGCGCAGCCGCGTGATCAGCTATTATGTCATGGCTTTCCAGGGCACTATTCCCATCGGCGCGCTGCTGGTAGGCCTTTCTGCCCAGCACCTGGGTACCAGCGTCACCCTGGCCATACAGGGCACTATCGGCCTGGCCGCGTCTGTGGCCTTTGCCCTGCATCTCCGGAAAATGAAAGAGAAGGCAGCAGGGGAAGAACTGGTGGTAAGGGCGTAAATTTTCCTGCGCAACACAAGACTATTGCTATCTTTAACGTTTACATACACCCCCTTTTGCACAGCGCAGAAGGCCCTGTTTTGCAGGTGGCTACGGCCGCCCGCTCTAAAACCATGTAAATGACGGATTTAGTATTTCTGAAAGCACTAAGGGACAAACTGAAAGGCGGAAACAGCCGCTCCATACACCTGAACGCCCTGCCTGGAAAATTTGCCACCCGCCTGGACCTGGCAGACCTCAATGTAATAAAGCCCCACCTGGCCGATGCCTTTTTACAGCAATTGTTCAGCGCTACAAAATTTGATTTCAGCATTGACTTTCATGACGACCCGGCCCATATCCGCCCGGTGGAAGAACAGCGCAAACTCAATATCCTGGCCCGCCGGCTGAATGCCATCTGCATTGAGAACGACGATAATTTCAGGGAGCACGGTATCCGCACCTTTGGGTTCGGGTATCCTATCCTGGTAAAACGTACCCGCCAGGACCCGGACAAGGTGATCAAAGCCCCGCTTTTTATCTGGCCCCTGGAAATATTGAAGGCGCCGGATAAAGTGAATACCTGGTCGGTGCTGCGCAATAAAACCCTCAACGATAATGGCCGCGTGGTGGACGAAGACCTGCACTCTGTGAGCATTAATGAAGTGCTGCTGTCTTTCCTGCGTACAGATGAAAATATTACCCTGCCCCAGATCAATGAAGAACTGCTGGAAGATGCCGTGGTGGACCGGGAAGAACTACTGAACCTGCTGGTGGGTGTGCTCAAGGCATTTCACAACACCGATACCGTGAGCCAGTCCGTGCTTTCTACCAAGCTCAATGCACCGGTGGAACTGCTGCCGGAAGCCGGCGAGCTGGAAGCCAGCACCGGCACACAGCCATGGATCCAGTTCAGCGGCGTGTTTGGCCTGTTCCGCACCCAAAAGGAAAGCATCATTTCCGACATGGACAAGCTGATCGAAAACCATGATGCTTTTGGTAAAACGCCGGAGATCGACAAAGCACAGCAGGTATCGCCCTACGCCATCGTGGATACAGATCCCAGCCAGCAGGAGATCCTGCACACACTGCTGGACGCACCGGCAAAGATCATCCAGGGCCCGCCCGGCACTGGTAAAAGCCAGTCGCTCACGGCGCTCATCACCAATGCGCTGTCCAATGGGATGAAGTGCCTGGTAGTGTGTGAAAAGAAAACGGCGCTGGATGTGATCAAAAGCAACCTGGAAAAAACAGGGGAGCCGCTGGGCGCACTGTCTGTGGTAGTGGAAGACATCATCAAGGACCGGGATAAAATTGTAAACGCCGTGCGGGACCGCATTGCGCAGCAGCAACAGAACGGGCACCCGGTGAATGAACATCCCTACCTGCAATCCAAGGCAGATATAGACAACACCATCAGCGAGATCAATACCCAGCACAGCGCATTGCATACGCCCTTGTACAACGGGAAGAACTGGACCACCCTGGTAGGGGAGTTCCTCACCATGAAGGCCAAAACGGACATCCAGCCCCTGCGGGAAAAGCTGGACCACCGCCGGTTTAAGTTTGAAGACGATCCGCAGGAACTGAATGTTTACCAGCAGCACCTTACAGCAGCACAGCGCCTGTATGCGGAAGTGAACAGCATGGAACATCCGCTGGATATCCTGCACAGCCGCCTGTTCACGGGAGAAAATCCCCGCCTGGTGCAGCAGGAACTGGAGCTGTTCCTGCAAAAACATTTACTGGAAGCCAATAACCTCAGCGAAAGCATGAAAGCCCTGAAAGCCGCGTACGAGCAGGCTTTGCAGGATTATTACACCACACTGGGCTCCAATGCACAGAAACTGTACGACCAGCTTTCACAAGAGGCCACGTTATACGAGCAGGCCCTCGCCCGGCACTACGTGCAATACCACGATGCCGTGAAAGCCGCTACCAGCGAATATCTTAGCTTTGCAGACAATGCCCGCCGCACTTACGGCGACCAGTTCTACAAGAACAGTGGCTTTGCAAAATTCATCCTCAGGCTGGGCAGCATTTTTTCCGGTAAATACAAGCGCATGACCGCGGACCGGGAACAGCTGCAAACGCGCTATGGCTCCGTGCAACAAGCCCACCAGCAATACGACTATTTCCCCCACAGCTACGTGCAGCCGGAAAACCAGCCCACGCTACAGGTACTGCCGGACGATGTGCGCCTGCTGGAACAGGAACTGGCACAATGGAACGCCGGTGTGGATGCCCTGAAACGCAGCTGGACAGCGGATTTTAGCCCCCAGCGCTATCACGCCGCTTATACTTCCAATGCATTGCAGCAATGCTGGAAAGCCTACATAGCGCTGAACAGCCGCATAAAAATAGATCCCGAGCTGCAAAGCCGTTACGGTACCCAGGCCACGCATACGGACGCCTTGCTGGCATTGCTCCGGGGATTGCTGGCAGAGGTGATGCCACCCGCGGCATTGATAACGCATTACATAGACCGGTGCACCAGTGCCTACCTGCATGGCACGTTCAAGAACAATCAACCGCAGGTACAGCAAATAGAAACGGCTACCCAGGCCTTCTGGAACAACCTGCAGCAGAACCTTGTTTTCCAGCGCAACGTGGTGCCCCAGGAACCGCTGGCATTGCCGGCGCGCATGAGCGTGATCAGCCGCTTGTGGCTGGAAATGGATGTGGTGCGCCAGCAGTTGCCCAACTTCCGCAGCTACTTTGCATGGCGCCGTTTTTTTGAGCCCCTGCCGGAGCTGGAAAAAGACGTGATCCGTACCATGGCCATCAGCGGCTATCCGCAGTGGGCAGAAGCGTTTGGCGCCTGGTACTATAACTGGCTGCTTTCGCATTTGGAAAATATGTCGCTGCCCACCAATGATGCCGCCATACAGCGTTTGCGTTTCCTGCAGGAGGGCCTTAAAAAGCTGCAGCAGGAGCAGATCGTGGCACAGTGGCACAGCCGGCAGGTAGAAGCCGTACAGCAGTTCACAGACCAGGGCCTGTCTGTAGCAGGCCTGTATAATAAGCGGGGCAATAAAGGCCAGCGCCGCAATTCCCTGCGCAAGATCGTGGCCAGTGATGTATCATTGTTCACCAACTTTTTCCCCGTGCTGATGGTGAATCCCAGTGTGTGCAGTTCCATCCTGCCCTTGCAGGAAGGCTTGTTTGACATGGTGATCTTTGACGAAGCGTCCCAGCTGCGTTTGGAAGATACCTATCCATCCCTGGTGCGCGGGCGCATTAAGATCATTTCCGGGGATAGCCAGCAAATGCCACCGGCAGCGTATTTCCAGGGGGGCAATGCCCTGCTCAATCCGGCGGAAGAAGAAGAGGAAGACCTGCCGGAAGTTCCGCGCACGGCCCAGAGCCTGGACATGGCAGACAGTGAGTCACTGCTCATGTACGCGGAAAACAGCCACTACAAGCCTTCCTACCTGAAGGTGCACTACCGCTCCCAGCATCCTTACCTCATTGATTTTTCCAATCATGCTTTTTATGGCAAACGCCTTATTCCCATGCCGGCGCGCACGCCTTATAAGCCGATGCGCTATGTGGAAGTAGCTGGTGTGTATGAAGAGCAGATGAACCTCATTGAAGCCCGGAAAGTGGTGCAGATGCTGCTCACGGACATAGCCCCCTTTGCAGACGGGCATTTCCCCACGGTGGGCATTGCCACGTTCAACATTTACCAGCGTAACCTTATCCTGGAAGAGATCAGTAAGGCACGGCAGACAGACCCCGTATACGATCAGCGCATCCGCGACCTGGGAACATCCCTGTTTGTAAAGAACCTGGAAAATATACAGGGGGATGAACGGGATATCCTCATCATCTCCACTACCTACGGGCCCCGGAAAGACGGGGCTTTCCGCCAGGCGTTCGGGCCCATACAGCAGGCAAACGGGTTTAAGTTGCTCAATGTGATCATCACCCGTGCGCGCCAGGCCGTGTACGTGGTAAGCTCTATACCGGAAACGGCTATACGCCAGTACCCGGTACTGCTGCAGCAAATGAAGAACAATGGCCGCGCCGTGTTCTACGCTTACCTGGCCTACGTAAAAGCAGTGGAAGCCGGTGACGAGCAAACCCGGCAAAGCATCCTGGCCATGCTGGCGGAGAATTGCGATAACGTGTTCCAGCAGGACGGAAACCCGCTGCAGGAGGGGGCCTCCGTGTTCACCAGCGAGGTAGTGCGCCGCCTGAAAGAAGTGATAGCACCGGAGCGCGTGATGCAGCACTACACGGTGGGTGGTTTCCGGATAGACATTGCCATCCGCAGCGCCATTACGGGCCAGCCCTTCATCGCTGTTGAGTGCGATGGCAGCAAGCATAGCCAGCGCCAGGAAGCCTACGCGTGGGATCTTTTCCGCCAGCAGCAACTGGAGCAACAGGGCCTGAAGTTCCACCGCATCTGGTCTGCCAACTGGTGGTACGATCCTGCCGCTGCCCTGTCACAGCTGGTAGCGTATATCCACACCGCGGAGCAACAGCCGGCGGAAAATGCAGTTTGATTTTTATTAATACATAATTCAATTTATAGCAAACGAACGGGCGCAAACAGGGCGCCCGTTCGTATTTTAATGCGGGCATTTTTAGGTTATCCCGGGGCAAATGCTTAACTTATGGAAAACCTAATTCCACGAAACGTTATGGCTATTTCTATCCTTTCCACGGACAGCCAGCACGCTGACTTTCAGCAACTCACTGCTTCGCTGGACAAAGAACTGCTCAGGCGCTATCCCGCTATCACTGGTAAATACGATGCGTACAACGCTGTACCAGCCGGCACCCCGGTATGGATCGCTTATTATGATGACATGGCGGTAGGGTGCGGCACCTTTGCCAATGTAGGCGACGGGGTGGCCGAGATCAAACGCATGTATGTAATGCCCGGATACCGTGGCCTGGGCATAGCAGCGCAGCTGCTGGATGTGATAGAAATGAAACTGCTGGACGAAGGCTTTCACAGCGCCGTGCTGGAAACCGGCGTAAAGCAGACAGAGGGCATCAAAATGCTGCATGAGCGCGGCTACCAGACCATTGAGAATTATGGGCCTTACGTGGGGTGTGAGAGCAGTGTATGCTTACGGAAAGAGCTGCACGTGGAAGAGATGAAGGCGTATAAATAAAAACGGTTTTCCTGCCATCTTATCTTTACCGCAATAAAAAAGCACGCAGGCCAAATGGCTGCGTGCTTTTGATTTATCTGGGATCATTGCTGCCTACATCAATTCCTGCAGCTGTGCAATGATCTGTTTTTCCGCGTCCAGTGCAGATACCTGTTGTTTCACGAATTTTTTACCGGTGATCTTTTCAAACAGCTCTATGTAACGTTCGGTCACACTGTGCACAAATTCGTCGGTCATTTCGGGAACGGTCTGGCCTTCCTTACCCTGGAACCCATTTGCCATCAGCCATTCACGCACAAACTCCTTGGAGAGCTGGCGCTGTTGCCTGCCGGCAGCCTGGTTTTCTTCGTAACCTTCTGCATAGAAATAGCGGGAAGAATCGGGGGTATGGATCTCATCGATCACGTAGATGGTATCGCCGGCTTTGCCGAATTCATATTTGGTATCTACCAGGATCAGGCCTTGTTTGGCAGCCAGTTCCTTACCCCGCTGGAACAGGGCCAGGGCTATTTTTTCCAGTTGTGTATAGTCCTTTTCGCTTACCAGGCCGGATTGGATGATCTCTTCACGGGAAATATCCTGGTCGTGCCCTTCATGCGCCTTGGTAGTGGGCGTAATGATGGGAGCGGGGAAGAAATCATTTTCCTTCATGCCTTCGGGCAGCGCTACGCCGCAGAGCATACGCCCGCCGCTTTTGTAGGTGCGCCATGCATGGCCGGTAAGGTTGCCGCGTACTACCATTTCCACCGGGAACGTTTCACATTTTATACCAATGGTTACATTGGGCAGCGGAACGCTTTTTACCCAGTTTGGTGCAATGTCTTTGGTAGCATCCAGCATGATAGCCGCCACCTGGTTGAGCACCTGTCCTTTGTAAGGGATGGGGCGGGGCAGCACCACGTCAAATGCAGAAATACGGTCACTTACCACCATTACCATCAGTTTGTCCTCGATGGTATAAACGTCACGCACCTTGCCTTTGTAAAAAGCCGTTTGTTTTGGAAAATGGAAATTAGGCTCCTGCATTACTCTTATGATTAATTGTATGAATGTGTTTCAGCTGGTGGGGCAAAGGTAGGGAATAATTGTAGAAGGTCCTAGGTACGTAATAAAGGTCCTAGGTCTTAGGTCTTAAGTCCTAGGTAGGTAATAGGTGAAATTTAAGAACTAATACCTAAAACGTAGTACCTAATACCTAGGACTTAAGACCTAATACCTAAGACTTAACACCATGCCCTAAGACCAAAATTTCGCTGTGCTCAGCATGTTGCTTCAGCAGGTTAATGATATACTCGTTTTCCGGGTAGGGGGTGAGCAGGTCTTTGAGGGTGGCGGGATCGGTGATGCCGGTATCTTTGGGAAGGTAACCCATGCCGTAAAAGCGGCCGCTTTCCATGAGGATGGCGCTTTGCTCTGCGATGTTGCGGCCCGCGCCCAGGATAACGAAACTAGGCTGGCTGGCCTTCAGGCTGTCTATCGCCGCCAGCACGCGCTGGTTGTAGGTTTCCGCGGGTTCCTGTTTTTCACAGGCGCCCAGGCAGTGGCCTTCATCCATACCCACGCAGGCATCATTATCCGTTTGCAGGAAGCAGAGTTTAGGGCATAGCTGGAAATCGCGCAGGAGGCGGCGGAGTTGTTGCTGGCCGGCTGCCAGGATATCAAAGGCGTAGACCGGGTGGGTGTACTTGCGTTTTTTATCAATGGCCAGGCGCAGGTAGCCGTGCTGGTCTTCAAAGGTATAGAAGCCGAAGCGCTGCTCCGGTCTTTTCTGTGACTGGTTGTAAATAGGCCACAGGCGCTTGATCTCGATGGATTCCAGGATACAGGCCATCAGTTCTGTGCCGGTCACTTCATGGCTGATGGAGTGGATGTTGCGCAGGAACTCCTGCCGTTTGGCCCCGCTGTTATTGCCGGTAAAATGGCTGTTCACGCGCTTCCTGAGATCCTTGGCCTTGCCCACATACACTACTTTTCCTTTTTCATTGTGGAAGTAGTACACGCCGGGGCGGCTGGGCAACTGCACCACGTATTCAGGCGCCAGGTTAGGCGGCAGGAAATGCTCTTTGCTGCCCCGTTTCAGCATGGCAGGGATGTGCTGCTGGCTGTCGCTGGCCAGGAGGCGTTCAAAGAGGCGTACGGTGGCTTCGGCATCGCCGGCGGCGCGGTGGCGGTCGTGCAGGGGAATGTCCAGGCTGCGGCACAATTTACCCAGGCTGTAGGAAGGCAGGCCGGGAATGATCTTGCGGGCCATGCGCACGGTGCACAGTTTTTTTACCTGGAGCTCGTACCCGCAACCCTGGAGATGATGGTGTAAAAAAGAGTAATCGAAATTTACGTTATGCGCAATGAAGATATTGTTGCGCAGCAGCTCATGCACGCGGTAGGCCACGTCCTCGAAGAAGGGCGCTTCTTCCACCATTTCATTGGTGATGCCGGTGAGGGACTGGATGTAATAGGGTATGGGCCGGCCGGGATTTACCAGCGTCTCAAACTGCTCCAGCACCTGGTGGCCGTCGTGCACAAAAATGGCAATCTCCGTGATGCCATTGGCACTGGCGTGGCCGCCGGTGGTTTCAATATCTACGATCGCATACATACCCCAAAACTAATAAATTTAGTAACGTATACCATAATTTTTAGTGAAGGGCCTGTTAAAAGCAATCCTTGTATTTATCCGCATCCTTTTTGTACAAATACCGGGCGGTGTTGCGGAGGCCATCCGGATTGTAGAGATTTGTTGCACAGGGTACGCACGTATCTGCCTGCAAGGCTGTTATTTTTTTATGAGCAAATCTTTGCAAACGGTGTTGCAACGCCAATTATCCTTAATTTAGCATACCCACGCCGCGCCATCACGCCTTGCGGGCGAACAAACGACACCGGAACTCTGTTTAACATTCATTACAAAACGAATATTATGGCTAAGTACAAATGGGCACTGGACCCCATGCACAGCGAACTGCAATTTAAAGTGAAGCACCTGGCTATCACTAACATCACCGGCAGCTTTAACCATTACACCGTGGATGTAGAAACGGAAGAAGAAGATTTTAAAACTGCTACCGTAAACTTTGCTGCCAAGGTGGATTCCGTAAGCACTAACAACGCACAGCGCGATGAGCACCTGCGTTCCCCGGACTTCTTTGACGTGAACAAATTCCCCGAGATCAAATTCAAGGCTACTAAAATTGAATCGGTAGACAACGATGGTTCTTACGAAGTGTATGGAGACCTCACGATCCGTGATGTGACCAAGCCTGTGAAACTGGATGTGGAATTTGGCGGCGTGATCAAGGATCCCTATGGGCAGACCAAAGCGGGTTTTACCATCCATGGTAAGATCAACCGTAAGGATTATGGCCTCACTTACAACGCCCTCACGGAAGCCGGTGGCCTGGTGATCAGCGATGAAGTGAAACTGGCTGCGGAGGTTCAGCTGATCAAACAACCTGCATAAGGAATAGATCTGTCATCAATAAAAAATTGGGTGGATGCGGTGTAAGTTTATCTTTACAGCATCAACCCAATTTTTTTTATGCAGGATGTTATCGTGAAAAGCGCGGGTGAGCCTTACCGCACAGAAATAATAATGGACGAGCACCAGTGGTTTGCAGATGAACCGAAAATGGCTGGTGGAGCGGATACCGCGCCGCCACCCACTGCGTTGCTGCTCTCCAGCCTGGGAGCCTGTACGGCGATCACGGTGCGGATGTACGCCAGGCGGAAGGGAATAGCACTGGATGGTGTCACCGTTACGCTGCGCCACAGCACTGAGCATGATGCCTCTATCACGGCAACACATATTGTTTGTGAGCTGGCACTGGAAGGCAATTTGAGCCACGAAGAGAAGCTGCGGCTAATGGAGATCGCGGAGGCATGCCCGGTGCATAAGCTGCTCACAGGGCCTATTGAGATCAAAAATATAATGATAGGGAAGTAATAACAGAAAAGGACCGGAAGGCAGTGCCCGCGGTCCTTTTCACATCAAACAATCTTCTACTATTTATGCTTTTTTACATTCTTCAGGTATTCTTTGATCGCCTGCGCGCTGTCCAGGTGCATTTTTATCACGGGCAGCGTATTGGTGGCAAAAGCTTTCAGGTCCGGATCTTCCAGGTTCTTTGATGCTTTGTCCAGGTCATCCACCGTGGCCTTATGACCGTCGATCATGTGGTCGATGTACGCTTTATCCCAGTCCAGTCCTTTCTTATCATTCAGTTTTTCCATGGCGCTCTGGTGCTCGGGGCTGGGTGTGGTGGGGATGGTGATACCTTTGCGGTCTGCAATGGCTTTCAGTTCGTCGCCCGCTTTGGTGTGATCAGAGATCATCATGCCGCCAAAGTCTTTTACCCGCTGGTCCGTTGCTTTTTCCTGGGCCAGCTTGCCCATGGCTACTTCGGTAAGGCCCACGTCTGCTACCTTTACGGCAAAGTCAGCACTTTCCTTGTCCACCGGTTTGTTCACTCTGTTGCTGGAATCCGCCACGGCCTTGGCATCCGTAACTTCGGTGCCGGTGCTGTCTTTGGTGGTCGTACTGTGGCCATCACCGCAGGAACTCAGCGCCCACGCACCGGAGAGGAGGAGGGCAAATAAACTAACTCTTTTCATGGTTACAATTTTTTAGTGATATGATTTTGCATACAGTTCAGCTCATATGCTTGGCTACCTTCATGAACCAAAAACAGTACCACCTGTTTAATTACAACCGGGTGTGTCCTTAATATATAGCAGGTGCGGGTAAATGCGGCCGGGCGGGTAAACAGGTTGTAGATGCATTTCCCCGGCGTGCTGAAGGTGAGTATGTATATCTCAGAATGAACAAAAGACGAGTATGTGTATCTCAGAATGAACAAAAAGATTTCAGAACGATATCTACACTTTCTTATTTTACAAAAAACACCGGGAACCCGTAATTATGAGGCGTTTCAAAAATCCAATGTTGCCCGGTACTGCGTACATTCACGTATGGCTGTACCCGCCATTCCGGTGCATATTCCTCACGAACCCTAAAACACCAGTAGAACGATGCCATTGATCGATTCTATTTTAAACATTGGTTTAGCCGGTCACCAGAAAGACGAGACAACGGAGCAATCGCGCGTGGTCAATGCCATTGCGTCGCTTACGGCGGTGCTGGTATTAGTCTATGGCATTGTGTTTTACCTGGTGTGGCCCGCCCTTGGCATCCTGCTGCCCGCAGTTGGTTTGTGCGTGGCTTTCTGCGCGGTGTTGTATGCCAATCACCGGCATCATTACAGGGCGGCCAAGCTAGGCCTGCAATGCACTTTTGCCTTCGTGATCATGTATTACGGTGCTTACCTGGGCCGCATTGCCAATACACAGCTGCTGGCCGTTTTCATGGTGAGCCTGTCGCTCCTTATTTTTTCCTGGGAAGAAAGATTGCTTTGCATTATCAGCATCCTGTTGCCGCTTACCGGGCTGGTACTGCTGGAAATGAATGAATATTATGGCTGGATCGCACCACTGCAGCTGGGCGATACCGCCCAGTATATTTACCGCTGGCTCATCATGATCGTGGTGATCGCGCTCAACTTCCTGGTGATCTATTTTTACCAGCGCCGTTTTCACCGCCTGCTGGCCAGTGTAAAGCAGCAGCGGGAAACACTGGCGGAGATGGTGAAAGAGCGCACCATGGAACTGCAGAACACCGTGAGCCAGCTCAATAGGTCCAATGCCTCCAAAACGGTGTTCCTGCAGGAAACCAGCCACGAGATCCGCAATGCGCTGCATGCTATTTCCGGTATTACACAGCTGTTGCGGCATGCGCAGGCACAACGCCAGGCCAGTGCGGATGAGCAATTACTGATAGAAAACCTGTACTCCACCAGCAATGCGCTGTCGGAGATCATCAACAATGTGCTGGAGCTGTCGCGCATAGAGGCCGGCAAAGCCGATGAGCTGCATGAGACCTGCTTCTCACTGCGTGAATGGCTGCAGGGCATTGTGAATATCTACGCTTACACCACGCGACTGAAGAAGATCAACCTGCAATTAAAAACAGATCCCACGGTGCCGCCCTTTGTGATCATAGACCGCATCCGCCTGCGCCAGGTGGTCAACAACCTGCTTACAAACGCCATTAAGTATACGCCCGCATTCCGCAACATTACCCTGCGTTGTTTTGTAAAAGAAGGAAGCCTTTGCATCCAGGTACAGGACGAAGGGGTAGGCATAGCAGCGGATAAGCTGGGTGATATTTTCAAACCTTTTGAACAGGGTGCACTGCCCACGTATGGCAGCTCCGGGCTGGGCCTCACCATTGCACACCGCATGAGTGAAATGCTGGGTGGGCGTATTGATATTGAAAGCGTGCAGGGGCAAGGCACTACTATCACGGTAAGGCTGCCGCTGAAAGAGGGTACCGCCGCCCTGGTAGAAGAATTTACACCAGACCTGCGCATGCAGCCAGTGTTGCAGGATGCCCGCATCCTCATCATGGAAGACGACCCGCTGAACCAGGTGATCATGCGCCGCATGCTGCAGCAGATGGGCGTACGCGATATAATGATAGCAGGCGATGGGGAAGAGGGCCTGGCCCAGGCGCAGGCAATGCCACCGGACCTCATTATCATGGATATGCAGATGCCCCGCATGGCAGGAGAGAAGGTGGTACAGCGCATCCGCCAGGATGCCTACCTGCGGCACATTCCCATACTGGCCACCTCGGCCAATGCATTTGCAGAGCAGCGGCAAAAGGCGCTGGAATCAGGCATTGATGAATATCTCACAAAACCCGTGGAATACGCCACCCTGTACCAGCTACTGAAAAAGCATTTGCTGGAAACGGCATATAGTTAACCCATGCACACGCCTCGGTGCTTTTATCAGTCTGCACATAGCTCCGCCGGCGCGGGATATCCCGTGCATCTTTACCATGGGCGGTGAAGGCTAAACAAACGCAAGCCTGCAAGCGTAGTGCGGGGCGTTGCATAACGGTCCCCGCACTACGGCTTCTTTATTGTTTTCCCACTACTTCCAAATCGCCTATCCTCATTCCTGTACTTCCGTACCATGCGGGCGTCATCCCTCCCTTGTGGCTCCTTCTGCTTCCTGCAGCATGGCAGCGCTGAAGTCTACCGTGTAACGTTTGGTGTCATGGAAGCTCCAGTCGTAATTGGCGGTGATCCAGGATTGGAGTACGTTGATGTAGCGGTTCAGTTCCTGCTGCAGCGTGGGCTCGTACACGGGCAGTGATTTTTTGAGGCGTTGAAACAGGGCTACTTCTTCGTTGTGCATGCGGGCGGTTTCCTGCATGGCGTCCATAAAGCCGTATTGGCGCTCATGCTTCAGCACCAGCACCAGGTTGTGGACGTCTCCGGCCTGGAATTCCTTGAAGCAGGAGAACAGGTCATTGGCCCAGCAAACCACGTTGTTGCACGCCAGCACCATGCGTTTTACCACCGGGTGTTCCAGCACGGCGTCGGGGAGATACACTTTTTCAATGATCTCGATGGCTTCCACATCGGCATAGAGGGCGCCGGTGTAAGGGCGCATTTCCACGTACTTGTCTACCGTGGGCGTGCAGTGTGCCGCGCGGTTGTTGGCTTCCCACAGGCACGAATCGAAATACTCTTCAATGCTGCGGATGAAGCGGGGCCTCCATTCCGGGCGGCTGATGCGGAGCATGCGCTGCCAGATGTCGCTCAGGGATGCGGCCAGGTTGCCATCTGCTTCCAGGGTAGCCACTTTGTTCTCATACAGGATGGCCATCAGCTGGGAAGTAATGGTTTGCAGGTACTCCGCTTTCAGTCCCAGGCTGGCCTCATCGCACTGGTCGTCCAGCATGAATAGCCAGGTGTTGAAATCTGCGATCACGCAAAGCTCAAACAGGCTGGCATTGGGGAATGCACGGGCGGCCAGCCATGGAAAGCGGGCGCGGTCAAAACGGGCCGCAGCTTTGGGGGTTGACAGCAGATCAAATTGTTTTACCCAGGCGGTGGTGTGCGCATCGGCTTCGTGTACAAACACATTGATCTGTGAGGGGAAAGGATACGTGATCTTAGGGAAATTTAAAACATTCATGTTGTGTATTTTTTAATAGTTAACGATGACGGGCAGATAAGCGCGGGCCGCGCCCGTATTGTGTTACGGGCACCGCTTGGCGTGTTTGGTAATAAGTGTTGATGATACAAGTCCGCTGTCGCATGTGCGTGCGCAGGGATTAATCGATCGTACGGAATGTTGGCATCAAGATTTGTTAATGGTTCTATTCAAAAAAATGGCAAGGTCTGCTACCGGCAAGCCGGCAGTAATAAGTGTTGTGTGTTTCAAAGCAGGCCTTAAATGTAGCAGAGAGGCCTGCCAGTTTTATCCGTTTACTTTTCTCAACGCATGATGTTTGTGTCAGGGAACGTTCACCGGCACCTGTGTAGCCAGGTGCTGCTTCAGCATGGGATACGCCAGGTGGAACCAGCTGGTAAAGACATGTGGCGTGCTTTCGAGCAACCGGTCTATTTCCGAGAAAGAAAGATACCGGTAGCCGGCCACTTCTTCGGGGTTGGGCTTTACCGGCCCACTGTAATGGCCCAGCAATACATGATCAAATTCATGTTCGGTAAGCCCGTTGTCGAACTCCGTGCGGTAGCTGAATGAGAACAGGGGGGTGAGGTAACAGTCGATGCCGAGTTCTTCGCCAAGGCGGCGGTGGGCGGCAGCTTCCACGTGCTCACCGGGCATAGGATGGCTGCAACAGGCATTGGTCCACAGCCCGCCGGAGTGGTATTTGTGGATAGCCCTCTGCTGCAGCAGCATTTCCTCGTGCTCATTGAGAATAAAAACAGAAAAAGCACGGTGCAGTAATCCCTGCCGGTGCGCCTCCATTTTTTCCATGGTACCGGTGGGCTGATCTTGCTCATCGACCAGGATGACATGTGGCAGGTGTGTCATACGATAAGTGGTTTAAACGGGTACTGCAAACAGATAGCCAACTTTGACAGAAATGCCTCAAAGCCTGCTTGTGCGGTTACTGTAATGGATTTAAAAAATTAATTGAATTTCCTTATTTACTCCCTTCGTGTTTAACGCGATTACTTTTGATTTATTCTTTAACTGGTTGAAAGGTTACATACAATGCGCCGCCCCGGTCCCAAACAAACAAGAATTGCCGCGGGCATGTGTGTGTGTCTTGAAATAAATATACAAAATAAGCCCGGAAATTTTTGCCAAAATTTTTGGCGGAAAATCAATAACTGCGGCTATTCTGCAGGATGAGCCCACTGCAGCGGGATTGCGCCCTTACAGATTGGCCCGCCGGCCGCGCCGGAAGCCCCTGGCAAATATAGCTTTATCCAGATAATTATATGTTGTAACATTTATTTGGTGGATTCAAAATCCCTTTTTAACTTTGCTAACAGTGTTAGGTAAATGCCGGCACCGGGTTATACAATGGGTACTACAGAACGTAAACAAAGGCAGAAGGCAGCAGTGCGCAGCGCCATCCTCCAGGCGGCCTGGGAACTGGTGCAGGCGGATGGATGGCAGTCGCTTTCCATCCGCAGGATTGCAGATGCCATTGACTACAGTGTGCCTGTGATCTATGATCATTTTGCCAATAAGAACGACATCCTCCTGGAGTTTGCAAAACGCGGCTACGAAGGGATGTACGAAGCGGTGCAGAAGGCCAAAGCCCGCCATGCGGCGCCGGAAGCCCGGCTGGAGGCTATGGCCTACGCTTATTGTGATTATGCACGGGCCAACACGGCGCAGTACCAGTTAATGTTCGGGGTGGGCATGAACAGTTGTGAAATGTTCCGCCAGGTGCCCCGGCTGGGCGATATGGAAGCCCTGCTGGAACAGGCCATTGCGGCCGTAGGGGAGCAGTACCACGCTACCCTGAACGTGCACGTGAAGTTCCGCTGCCTCTGGGCTATGCTGCAGGGCGTAAACGCCGCCTATATCATGGAAGACAATGACGCCCACTGTGAGCAGCAGCAGGAATTGATCTTATCCGACATGATCCACACCTTTATCAAAGGACTAAAACCGTAATAGCTAACAGTGTTAGTATTCCGGCTTTTTTTGACCCTAAATGGTGTTATAACACTAAAAGTTTAAACAATCACCGCCCCTGGCGGATCTGATAAATAAAAAGGAATAAATATGAGCATTCTTGATTCTCTCAAATGGCGCTACGCGGTTAAACGCATGACCGGCGAAAAAGTAGCCCAGGAGAAAGTAGACGTAGTAGTGGAAGCAGCCCGTCACGCAGCCACCTCCATTGGCCTGCAGCCCTTCAGCGTGATCGTGATCGAAGATCCCGAACTGCGTAAACAAATTGCCCCCATTGCATTTAACCAGCCCCAGATCACGGAATCATCCCACCTGCTGGTATTTGCCGCCTGGGCAGATATGACGGAAGCACAGGTAGATGAATTTGTACAGCACGTTGCCAACGAGCGCGGTATTCCCGTGGCTAACCTGAAAGGCCTGAAAGATATGGCCTGGGGCGCTGTATCCGGCAAGACACCCGAGCACCGGTATGAATGGTTTGTACGCCAGACCTACATCGCTTTTGGTACCGCCATTGCCGCTGCAGCAACGGAAAGAATTGACGCCAGCCCCATGGAAGGCTTTAACGGTCCTGCCCTGGATGCATTCCTGGGCCTCGATAAAAAAGGCCTCCGCGCTGTAACCCTGCTGGCCCTTGGCCACCGGGATGAAGCAAACGATATGTTTGCCAATGCGAAGAAGGTACGCCGCCCAAGGGAAAAATTTGAAGTGAAGTTGTAAGCAGAAAGGTTTGTTTTGCACGGCATAACAGGTTGGCTTTAACAACAGACGGACATTATTCAACAGCAGGATCAGCCAATTAGTCGAAAGCAGGGAGCAGGTTATAACGCCAAGGCATACACGAAAAGAAATGAACACGGAAGCCGTGTAGAACCAACCGAACCGATAGCTATAAAAAAAGGACGCCCGGGAGCAATCCCGGGCGTTCCTGTGTGCAGGCTTATCGGTATCGTATGTAACGTATGCGGTTAAAAATGGCAAGGCGCACACCTATGATGGCAATGGGCCCGTCTGAAAACAGGAACGCCCGGAAAGAATTCCGGGCGTCTCTCATTTGCATTTACCAATTTCAACATAGAAAAAGACGTTTCCTTACACCAGCACTTCTGCGGCCGCCGCTTCCGGCTCGCCTTGCAGTGTATGCATGATGCTGAGGTATTTGGTGGTCAAATATTGCAGGTTATGTTCCTGGGCGGCAAAGGTATAAGCCTTGTGCACCTGTGCCTGTGCCAGCGCAGGATTGTCCAGGAGGTTGTTGATACCGTGGGCCAGTGCCTCGGGTGATTTTATGGGGCACATGGTCCCACGGCCATCTGCCAGCAGGTCCGGCAGGCCGCCGGCATCTGTGGCCACTACGGGCACATGGTACAGGAATGCATCCAGTACGCTGCTGCCCAACCCTTCCTGCTCGGAGCTCATTACAAAAATGTCCAGCAGGGTAAAGACGTCTTCCACACCATCGCGGAAGCCCATCAGTTTGTAGTAAGGCTCCAGTCCTAGTTCCTCAATGCGGGCTTTCACCACGGGTTCCAGGTCTCCTTTACCAAAATGGAGGAACATAAAATCCTGGCGTTTTTCTGCCAGCTTTGCAATGGCTTCCACCATGGTCAGCGGATCTTTATGCCCTACCAAAGCCGCCGTAGTGCCCAGTATGCGGGTGCCGCGGGGAATGTGCAGGCCATTGAGCAGGCGCAGTGCACGTGAATGGTCCAGGTCTTTGTGCACCACTGCACTGGAGATCACGGAAACGTCAGGGACACCAAAGTTTTCCAGGATGTCGCGGATGGCGGTACTGATGGCCACCACTTTATCGGTGAGCCGGTATTTCAGCCGGGTGAACCGGCCTTTGGGCGTAAAGTCTACCCGGCGGGTAAATACGATAGCGCCCCGGTGAAAAGGCTTGGTCAGCACTGCATACGTGAGCACGTGCGAAGTTTGCACATGCAGGATATTGTACTGACGGCCATGGCGCATGAGAAAATACATGACACCAAATACGTTGCCGTAGGCATAGGTGTTAAATCCTGCGGCGCCCGACTTTTCAGCCAGGGGGCAGTTCCTGCGGCAAAGCAGCGCTGTTTCAACACCGGCGTTCGCAAAGCCGGTCATGTTGTACAACGTCTGTCTTTCTCCTCCCCGCCAGGTCCGCTCAAAATTTAACTCGAGGATACGCAAAGGTTTAGTTCGCATGGTCAATTTTTTTTTAGGCGCTCGATATGATATGACAGCGGATTAGACGCACAAATTAGGGGACGTTTAAATGCGTAGCGGCTTTGGTTAACAGTAAATAACACTAAATAACAGTTCGCCGGGAAACCGGCATGAATTCCTTACCTTTACGTACATATAAACCGACTGGCATTTTGAAACATCTAGCAGCACTCAATAAATACTTTGTAAAATATAAATGGCGCTTCCTCCTGGGGCTTTTATTTACCGCCGTTTCCATTGTATTCAGCATATTCCAGCCCATCATGGTACGGCAGATCTTTGACCTGCTGGAACAGAACCTCAATACCTACGGGCTCGTAAGTGATACCCACCTGAAAGGCGCGTTCCGCGGGGATTTCACCAAGGTGCTGGCTTTCTACGGCCTCACCATCCTGGCGTTTGCACTGCTCAGTGGTTTTTTCATGTTCCTGCAAAGACAGACCCTCATTGTAATGTCCCGCTTCATTGAGTACGATCTCAAAAATGAAGTGTATGAACAATACCAGCGCCTCGATCTCAATTTCTTTAAGATGCACCGCACCGGCGACCTGATGAGCCGCATTACGGAAGATGTGTCCCGTGTGCGCATGTATGTAGGCCCCGCCGTGATGTATGCTACCCGCACCGTGATCATGCTCATCATCATCGTGTACCTGATGCTGGAAGTGAACCCGCTGCTTACGCTCTACACGTTACTGCCTTTGCCTTTCCTGGCAGTGACCATCTATTACGTGAACCGTATCATCCACCGCAAGAGTGAGCGCATCCAGGCACAACTATCCGGCATTACGACCATTGCACAGGAATCCTACTCAGGTATCCGCGTGATCAAGTCTTATGTGCAGGAAGATGCCACCGCGGAATACTTTGACAAGGCCAGTAATGAATACCGGGAAAGTTCCATCAGCCTGGCTAAAACAGATGCCTTGTACCAGCCTACCATGCAGCTGATGATAGGTCTCAGCGTGATACTCACTATTTTTATAGGCGGGCTGCAGGTAATGCGGGGCAACATCACCGTGGGCAACCTGGCGGAGTTTGTGATCTATGTGAACATGCTCACCTTCCCGTTCTTTTCCATTGGCTGGGTGGCCTCCATGGTGCAGCGTGCAGCAGCCTCACAGCAACGCCTGAACGAATTTTTGGAGATACAACCCGAGATCAAGGATAGCCCGGATGCACAAACGGTGGTGCTCAAAGGGGCTGTACGCCTGGAAAATGTAACATTTACGTATCCGCATACCGGCATCACTGCCCTGAAGAACTTTAACCTGGCCATACAACCCGGCCAGAAGGTGGCCGTGATAGGCCGTACCGGCTCCGGTAAGTCCACGCTGGCACAGCTCCTCATCCGCATGTACGATCCGCAGGAAGGACGGGTGGAGCTGGACGGGCTGGACATCCGTGGCATGAAGCTGCAAAGCCTGCGGGAACAGATCAGTTATGTGCCGCAAGACGTGTTCCTTTTCTCAGATACCATTGCCAACAACATCCGCTTTGCACGGCCGGAGGCAGATATTGAAACAGTGAAACGCGCTGCAAGACAGGCTTCCATTGAAAAGGACATCAGCACGCAGTTCCGTGAAGGCTTTGAAACCGTGATCGGGGAGCGGGGCGTAACACTGAGCGGCGGGCAAAAGCAACGCATCTCCATTGCAAGGGGATTGCTGAAAGATCCGAACCTGCTGGTGTTTGACGATTGCCTGTCTGCCGTGGATGCCAAAACGGAGAAAGAGATCATTGGCAACCTGTATGAATACCTGCGTCATAAAACAGCTATCATTATCACGCACCGTATCTTTTCATTGTTTGAATTTGATAAGATCATCGTGCTGGATGAAGGGGCCATCGTGGAGCAGGGTACACATGAAGAATTATTGTCATTAAATGGTTATTATGCCACGCTGTATGCCCGACAGCAGTCTGGCGAAGAGGACCCGGTAATGGCTTCATAATGAAGTGCTTGATATAGCCATAGCCGTGACTTTTAGGCCGGTACAGATCATTTCCCGATACTATTGAAATTTATTTTGATATTTGGAAAACAATAGTATATTTGTTCCTTATAGAAAACAGGATTTGATTCGTTAACACTTAAATCATTCACACTGTGGCGTACGAAAACAACAATCAGCAGGAAAGAAACAACGACAGCATCTTTTCCAAGCGATTGAAGGCGGGTAAAAGAAGGACTTACTTCTTTGATGTTAAGACTACTCGGGGCAACGATTACTTTCTGACCATTACCGAAAGCAAAAAGCGCTTCAACGACAATGGTTACGACAGGCACAAGGTGTTCCTGTACAAGGAGGACTTCAACAAGTTCCTGAATGCCCTGACAGAGACCATCAATTACGTGAAGACCGAGTTGATGCCTGATTTTGATTTTGATGCTTACAATCACGACTACTCCCGTGACGAAGACGGTGAAGAAGGTGGAGAAGTGGATGCAGTAGAAGCAGTTGCTACCGCCACAGCAGTAACAGCTCCTGTAGAAGCAGAAGCCTCCGTTCCGGTATCCGCCAGCACTGAAGATGTAGACAAATGGTAATTAACACTATGCACTAATTTTACTTTCTTACTTTATAGAGAAGACCCCCGGATTTTTCCGGGGGTCTTTTTTTGTAGGAGGTGCGTGCCGGGGAAGGAGTGGGGGAGTGAAGCGTGCCCGTGGTGCCGGTTTTGGGATGCGTGATATGAGGATGCTGGGGGATTGGGTGGTGCCGGATTTGGGCATACGCTATAAATGGCAATGACGCATGAGCCTTACGGGGTGGGATATACGAAAGATATACAGTCTTTTCCAGTAAGGGCAAAGACGAAAAAAAGCCGCTGGTCACAACAACCAGCGGCTTTCATATCTTGAACAAGCGTCACTACTTCCTCATGTCCTTAAACGCATTGATCAGTCCATTCGTAGAGGCGTCATGGTTAGACACCGGCGTATCATTCATCAGCTCCGGCAAGATGCGTCCCGCCAGCTGCTTACCCAGTTCCACGCCCCACTGGTCAAAACTGTAAATATTCCAGATAACGCCCTGTACAAAGATCTTGTGCTCATACAGCGCGATCAGGGAACCCAGGCTGCGCGGGGTGATCTCCTTCACCAGGAAAGAGTTAGTAGGCCGGTTACCGGTAAATACCTTGTAGGGCAGCAGTTCCTTGATCTCGGCTTCGCTCTTGCCGGCTTTCTCCAGCTCTGCGCGCACTTCTGCTTCCGTTTTACCGTTCATGAGGGCTTCTGTCTGTGCAAAGAAGTTAGACATCAGCTTCACATGGTGGTCGCCTACAGGGTTATGGCTGATGGCGGGAGCGATGAAGTCTGCAGGTACGATGCGGGTGCCCTGGTGAATGAGCTGGTAGAAGGCGTGCTGGCCGTTGGTACCGGGTTCGCCCCATACGATAGGGCCTGTTTCCCAGGCTACCGGCTTGCCGTCGCGGTCTACATATTTACCATTGCTCTCCATATTGCCTTGCTGGAAGTAAGCAGCAAAGCGGTGCATGTACTGGTCGTAGGGCAGGATGGCTTCTGTGGCGGTGCCAAAGAAATTGCCATACCAGAGGCCTACCAGCGCCATGATCACGGGAATGTTTTTTTCAAACGGGGTGGTGCGGAAGTGGTTGTCCACAGCTTCGGCGCCTTTCAGCAGGGCTTCAAAGTTGTCGTAACCAATGGTGAGCGCAATGCTCAGGCCAATGGCGGACCACAGGGAGTAGCGGCCGCCTACCCAGTCCCAGAATTCAAACATGTTTGCCGGGTCAATGCCAAAGGCTTTTACATCCTTTTCGTTAGTAGAGAGGGCGGCAAAATGTTTGGCAATGTGTGCAGGATCTTTAGCGGATTGCAGGAACCATTCACGGGCGGTGTTAGCGTTGGTCATGGTTTCCTGGGTGGTAAAGGTCTTGGAAGCCACGAGGAAAAGGGTTTCTTCCGGTGTGACCTTTTTCAGCGTTTCCACGATGTGTGTACCGTCTACGTTAGACACGAAGAAGGGCGTGATGCCTTTGGTAGCATAGGGTTTCAGCGCCTCAGTGACCATCACGGGGCCCAGGTCGGAGCCGCCAATACCGATGTTCACTACATATTTAATAGGCTTGCCGGTGTAGCCAAGCCATTTGTGGCTGTGAATGTTTTCGCAGAAAGCTTTCATTTTCTGCTGTACGGCGTGTACATCCTGCAGCACGTCTTTGCCATCCAGCATCACGGGCTTGCCGGAGAAGTTGCGCAGGGCGGTGTGCAGCACGGCGCGGTCTTCTGTACGGTTGATCTTTTCTGCGCCAAACATGGCGTCTATAGCGGCTTTTACGTTGCTTTCATTTGCCAGGGACAGCAAAGTGTCCAGTGTTTCCTGCGTAATGAGGTTCTTGGAATAATCGAAAAGGATCTCTTCAAACTGCAGGTGGAATTTGGCAAAGCGCTGCGGGTCTTTGGCAAAGAGCTCGCGCAGGCTGGCCTGTTTCATCACCGCAGCCTGTTGTTGAAGCTGAGGCCAGGCTTTGGTCGTCGTTGGATTAATGCTTGGAAACATATTTCGCAATTTTTGTTTTTTTAACTAAACACCACACAAGGTACATCCTTTCACCGTTGAATTTTTATAAAAAAAATTGATATACGCTATCAATGGATGGCCGTGTTGCGCCAGTGCCGCTGGCGGAAAAACTGCCAGATCACGGCTGCCAGCATGAGGCCTATGAGCACCACGCAGGTTTGTATAATAATGGTGCTGCCGGAGGTGCCTTCTGTCAGTCTTTGTGCAATGATACCAATGAAAGCCCAGATGGTCACCAATGCATATGGCACATTATTGTGCAGCAACAGGAAGTACCCGGTAAGGCCGGCGCCCGCCAGCAGTGCGCCGATGGTGGCCAGCACCGGCAGCCAGCCGTGGGCGGGCATCTTCATGTACACCAGGGCCACGGCCATATTTGCCATAAAAGCAATGCTCATCCAGCCCAGGTACAGGCCAAAGGGGATGAACACGAAGATCTTGATGGAGAGAGGCGCCTCGGGGGCCGCCACCTGGAAGCGCTGCTGGATATTCCAGACGGAAAACCACAGGACGGCCATCACGGCCATGCTCAGGGGGATCCAGTCGTAGTGCCAGGATACCAGCCAGCCGGCATTGGCCATGCAGCTTACCAGCCACCAGTGTTGCAGGCGGATGGCCATGTGGTGGCGCGCTTCTTCCCGGTCCGGCTGGAAGGCGAGCCAGCACTGGTAAATGCAAAAGCCAAAGAGGGCAAGATAGATCACGCTCCAGATCAGGAAAGTAAAGTGGGCTGGGGTAACAAGGGTGGGATACTGTGCAGAGATCATGCCCGGCGTGCGCCCGTTAATGCGGCCGGTGGCCGACAGCACGTTGAGCACAATAACGATGACGAAAGCGAGCAGGTTAAATACAGACAGATTTTTCTGATGGTAGGAGGAGCGTTCCGGAGACATCATAAATGGAGCGTTTTTAACTGGATGCGACGGATTTGCATGCAACAAAATTCAGGCCCTTTTACCACTGTCTGCCTGCCTGCGCCTTGCAGGGGCTGGGCCTTATAGAGCGTGCCTTTTAGGGGCTGTGGGGCTAAGGTAGGCACCATCACGCATATGCACGGGGCGTGTATGTAAATATACAAGGATGCCAGCTAAAAAAACACAGGCGTTTGCGTGATAAACGGCAGGCCGCCGAACGGCTTTTTTGCCTACCTTTGCGCCCTATGACAATTGAGCAACTTAAAGCTATTAGGGACCGTTTGTATGTCCTGGGAGGTTTTCTTTAACGTCCCTGACCGTATAGCCAAAATAGAAAATGATAAGCAGATGACCCTGGCCCCGGGCTTCTGGGATAATAATGAACGCGCCACGGGCATTCTCAAAGAGATCAAGGTCAATAAATTCTGGGTAGACCTTTACCAGGGCGTGGAAACCGCCGTGGAAGACGCCGCTGTACTATACGACTTCCAGAAGGAGGGCGAAGCCACCGAAGAGGAGGTGAACGCCGCCTACGAAAAGGCGCTGGCCGCGGTGGACGAGCTTGAATTTAAATCCACCCTGAACCAGCCGGAAGATGAGATGGCGGCCATGCTCACCATCAACTCCGGCGCCGGTGGCACCGAAAGCCAGGACTGGGCAGAAATGCTGCTGCGCATGTACCGCATGTATGGTGAAAAGCAGGGCTGGAAAGTATACGAAGTGGACGTGCAATACGGGGAAGGTGCCGGTATCAAATCCGCCACCCTGGAGTTTGAAGGCGAGTTTGCCTATGGACTGCTCAAGGCAGAAAGCGGCGTGCACCGCCTGGTGCGCATCTCCCCGTTTGATGCCAACGCCCGCCGTCATACTTCTTTTGCCTCCGTATTCGTATACCCCCTGGTAGACGATTCCATCGAGATCGCCGTAAACCCGGCAGACCTGGTATGGGAATTTTATCGTTCAGGTGGTAAAGGCGGGCAGAACGTAAACAAGGTAGAAACCGCCGTGCGCCTGAAACACGTGCCCTCCGGCATCATCATCGAGTGCCAGCAGGCCCGTACGCAGGGGGAGAACCGGGAGAAAGCGCTCACCATGCTGAAAAGCCGCCTCTACGAAGAAGAATTACGCCGCCGTGAAGAGCTGAAAAATGCAGCCAACGCCAACAAGCGTAAGATCGAGTGGGGGAGCCAGATCCGTTCCTACGTGTTCCATCCGTACAAGATGATCAAGGACCACCGCACGGACTTTGAAGTAGGCAACGTGGGCCCCGTCATGGACGGCGACCTGGGCGGGTTTATCAAAGCATATTTGATGTCTGCCAAAGAAGAAGAAAAAAGTTAAACAACCACACCACCAGTTACAACAAGATCTGCCATGCATAACGCTTATTTCGATTTCGCAGCGCCGGCAAATGAGCCGGTATATGCTTACGCTCCGGGCAGCCCGGAGAAGGCCGCGCTGAAGAAACAGCTGGCCGCTTTCAAAGCCACCCAGGCCGATATTCCCATGTATATCAACGGCCAGGAAGTGCGCACGGGCAAAACGGTGGACCTGCGTCCGCCGCATGAGCACCAGCACAAGCTGGGGCACTTCCATTATGGGGATGCGTCTCACGTGAATGCCGCTATTGACGCAGCCCTGGCTGCCCGTGCACAATGGGCCGCCATGCCCTGGGAACAGCGCGCCGCCATCTTCCTGAAGGCCGCTGAGCTCATTGCCGGCAAGTACCGCTACCACATGAATGCGGCCACCATGCTGGGTCAGAGCAAAAATGCCTACCAGGCGGAAATAGACAGCGCCTGTGAGCTGATCGACTTCCTGCGCTTTAACGTGCACTATGTAAGCGAGATCTACCGCCAGCAGCCGGTGAGCTCCGCCGGGGTGCACAACCGCCTGGAGTACCGCGGCCTGGAAGGTTTTGTACTGGCCGTGACCCCGTTCAATTTCACTGCTATCGCCGGTAACCTTCCTGCTTCTGCTGCCATGTGCGGCAACGTAGTGGTATGGAAACCTGCCGATACCCAGGTGTTTGCCGCCCATGAATTTATGAAGATCATGATCGAAGCAGGCCTGCCTGCAGGGGTTATCAACCTGGTATACGTAGATGGCCCCGTGCTGGGCGATGTGGTGTTCAAACACCCCGACTTTGCCGGTATTCACTTCACCGGTTCTACCGGCGTGTTCCAGCAGATGTGGAAGACCATTGGGGAGAACATTCAGCGTTATAAAACTTACCCGCGCATTGTGGGTGAAACCGGTGGTAAGGACTTCGTAGTGGCCCACAAGTCTGCCGATCCGGCCGTGGTGGCTACGGCACTGGCCCGTGGCGCTTTTGAGTACCAGGGACAGAAATGCTCCGCTGCCTCCCGCGCATACCTGCCGGGTAACATTGCCCAGGAAGTAAAAGAGAAACTGGTGGCGCAGCTGAAAACCATGAAAGTGGGTACCACAGAAGATTTCAGCAACTTCATTAACGCCGTGATAGACGAGCGCTCTTTCAATAAGATCGCGAAGTATATCGACAATGCAAAGCAGGCCGAAGGCGTGCAGATCATTGCCGGTGGTAAGTACGACAAATCCGTGGGCTACTTCATTGAGCCCACCGTGATCGAAACCAAAGACCCGAAGTATGTGACCATGTGCGAAGAGATCTTTGGCCCGGTGCTCACCATTCATGTGTACGATGAAAACAAGTTTGAGGAGATCCTCGAAGTGGTGAACACAACTTCCCCGTATGCCCTCACCGGCTCCATCATTGCCCAGGACCGTTATGCCATTAACCTGGCTACGGACAAGCTGGTAAATGCCGCCGGCAACTTCTATATCAATGACAAGCCCACCGGCGCAGTGGTAGGCCAGCAGCCCTTTGGCGGCGCACGCGCATCCGGCACCAACGACAAGGCAGGATCTGCCATGAACCTGTACCGCTGGATGAGCGCCCGCACCATCAAGGAAACCCTGGTGCCGCCCACCGACTACAAATACCCGTTTGTACAGGAGGCCTAGCTCTTTTTAAACGCATAAAAATGGCGGGAAGTAGCCTTGGTAGCCGCTTCCCGCTTTTATTGAATTATGATGGAACAAAGCGCCACGGTGTCAGAAACAGCTGCTGCAGTGATCAGGGAATATTTCCTGTACACCCGCCGCACCAACCTGCCCGAGCTGGAACAACTGCTGCTTAAAAAAGAGGTGCCGCCTGCGGAAGCCGCCAGCCTGGCACTGGAGGCCTACACGCATTTTTACAAGCGCCTGTTGCGCGTGAACCTGGCCAATTTCATTATGGTGTTTGTAGTGATCCTGGTAGATGTACTGTTGCTGCCCACCCTGTTTGAACGGCAGCAGGGCGATATATCTATGCACATCCTCGTGTACTCCATCATCCTGCTCACCAGCGCCATATTGGTAAGGGGCCTGACGCGCGGTCTGAAATTATTTTCGCTGCGCGAAGAGATCACGGCCTTCCGTGACCTGCGCAACCTGTAAGCCACAGCAGGAAAGAAGAAGGGCTTTACGGTCAATGATCTGCATTGACCGTAAAGCCCTTTGTTTATGCCGGCAATAGTTAATTAGTGATGGTCCATTTTTTTCAAAGCATCCAGTGATTCTGCCACGTGTTGTTCTGCTTTGGTGAGGGAGTTGAACGTATGCACTACCACGCCCTGCTTGTCCACAATGTAGGTAACACGGCCGGGTATCATCATGGTCTTGGGCACGCCGAACAGTTTGCGTACTTTATTGCCAGGATCAGCCAGCAGCGTGAAGTTGAGCTGGTGGTGCTGCGCAAATTTCTGATGGCTGTCCACATCGTCGCCGCTGATGCCGATCACTTTTGCGCCGTACTGGTGAAAGGCGTCATAGGCATCGCGGAAGGTGCAGGCCTCTTTGGTGCAGCCACTGGTCTCGTCTTTCGGGTAAAAGTAAATGACCAGCGGGTACTTGCCGATCACCGTATCGATATTGAAATTTTTTCCATCCTGGTCCCGGAGGGTAAAGCTGGGGATCTTATCCCCCACTTTGATCTGCGCTTCGCTGCTACAGCCAAAAAGCTGCAGGGTAGCTGCTAATATGCCCATTTGCCATAACATTTTCATACAAGGAAAGGTAGCCTATTTTTTAAACATAAAATACACGGCCCCCAGGATGCATACAAAGCTGGCAAGATAGTTCCAGCGCAGGGGCTCTTTCAGGTACAGCACCGCAAACGCCGCAAAAATGGTGAGCGACACCACTTCCTGGATGGTCTTTAACTGGAACCCGGAAAATCCTTCCAGCGCCCCGTACCGGTTAGCCGGCACCTGGAAGCAATATTCAAAAAAAGCAATGCCCCAGCTGAGCAGCACCGTTTTCCACAGCGGGATGTCCGTATGTTTCAGGTGCCCGTACCAGGCGTAGGTCATGAAGAGGTTGGAGCAAAAAAGGAGGAGGATGGTGCGCATGTGTAAAAAATTTATCCCTTTCTTCCAGACAGCAGGTACAACACCGCCATGCGGATGGCTACGCCATTCTCTACCTGCTGGAGGATGATAGACTCATTACCGTCTGCTACGGCAGAATCCAGTTCCACGCCGCGGTTGATAGGGCCGGGGTGCATGATCACTACTTCTTTTTTCAGGCTGTCCAGCAGCTCGCGGGTAACACCGTAAGCCAGGTTGTATTCCCGGAGGGAGGAGAACAGGGGCATGTTCTGGCGTTCCAGTTGGATGCGCAGTACGTTGGCCACATCGGCCCATTCCAGGGCTTCGCGCATGTTATACGTCACGTTAACACCCAGGGCTTCGGCCAGGTGCTTGGGAATGAGGGTAGGAGGGCCTACCACGGTCACTTCAGCACCCAGCTTTTTCAGTGCATAGATGTTGGAGAGGGCTACGCGGCTATGCATAATGTCACCGCAGATGGCGATCTTTTTACCCTCCACGCCGCCCAGTTTTTCCCGGATGGAAAAGGCGTCCAGCAGGGCCTGGGTGGGGTGCTCATTGATGCCGTCCCCGGCGTTTACAATGGGCACATCAATGTGGCGGGAGAGGAAATGCGGCGCCCCGCTGGCAGAGTGGCGCATCACCACCATGTCCACTTTCATGGACAGGATGTTGTGCACCGTGTCGATCAGGGTTTCGCCTTTGGACACGGAGGAGCCGGAGGCGGAAAAGTTGATCACATCTGCCCCCAGCCTTTTTTCGGCCAGTTCAAATGAAATGCGGGTGCGGGTAGAATTTTCGAAAAATACATTCACGATCGTGGTATCGCGCAGGGTCGGCACTTTTTTGATGGGCCGTTGCAATACCGCTTTAAACTCGTCAGCCGTTTGAAAAATCTGTTCAATATCCTGACGCGTCAGATCGCGTATACCGAGTAAGTGTTTAACAGAGAGTGACATTAAGCTGCAAATATAGGGTGAAATATTTACTCAAGCACTACTTCGTCGCGCCCATCGCGCTCTGTCCACAGTACCCGTACGTTTTCGGTCACGTTAGCATCCACCGTGCGGCCCACGTAAGTGGCCTGTATAGGCAGTTCCCGGCTAAAGCGGCGGTCTATGAGGGCCAGCAGTTCCACCGAGGAGGGACGGCCAAAATCCAACATAGCATCCAGCGCGGCGCGGGTGCTGCGGCCGGTATAGAGCACATCGTCAATGAGCACGATGCGTTTATTTTCGATCGGGAACTTGATGGTGGTTTCGTTGGGCACGGGAATGTGCTTGCCCTTTTTGCTGAAGTCATCCCGGTAAAAAGTGATGTCGATCTTCCCATAGCGGATATCTGCCCCGGGCAGCAGGGGCTGGAGGTGGTTGTAGATACGGTTGCCTAGCCATACGCCCCGGGGCTGAAGGCCCAGCAGCACAGTGTTGGAGAAGTCCCCGTGGTTTTCTATGAGTTGATGGCAAAGCCGGTCTACTGTGATCTCCAGTTGCCTTGCATTCAGGATGGTCTTCAAATTGATTGATTTAGGCTCCAAAAATAAGACAGATTGGGGAATTTATCCGGGGGCATCCCAGTGCAGTGCCATCTTATTGCTGATGAGACGGGACGGCCTCATGACAGTCCTGCAAACAGGGGCACTTTTTTATATACACATAAACCGCCATTTAACCAGCCTCCCATCCAGCCATCTAACAAACTGAGAATTTAACGATCTAATCGCTATTTTTGGACACTTGTAAAATCAGCGCATGTTTAAAAAGATCGTCGTTTGGGCATTTATTGGTTTGATAGGCGGAAAGGCACTGGCACAGCAGCCCACTGTATATAACGCAGCAGATATCCGGCTGCAATTGCATAAACTGGATACCCTGGGCAGCGTGCTCTATTTTGCCGCGCACCCGGATGATGAGAATACCCGCCTGCTGGCCTTCCTGGCCAAGGGGAAACTGTACCGCACCGGTTACATGGCGCTTACCCGCGGAGACGGGGGGCAGAACCTCATTGGCAACGAACAGGCAGCGCTCCTGGGCCTGATCCGTACCCAGGAACTGCTGGCCGCCCGCCGCACGGATGGCGCGGAGCAGTTCTTCAGCCGGGCCAATGACTTTGGCTTTTCCAAGAACCCGGATGAGACCTTCACTTTCTGGGACCGCCAGCAACTGCTGGCAGACGCCGTGTGGGTGATCCGCAATTTCCAGCCGGATGTGATCATCTGCCGCTTCCCGGCAGACAGCCGCGCAGGGCACGGGCATCATACCGCATCGGCCATGATTGCTGCGGAGGCCTTCACTGCGGCGGCAGACCCCAGCCGTTTTCCCGAACAACTGCAATACGTAAAACCCTGGCAGGCCAAACGCCTGTTGTGGAACACCTATAATTTTAATAACCGCAACGCCGCTACAGACGGGGAGTTCACCGTGAACGTAGGGGTGTTCAACCCCCTGCTGGGCAAGGGTTTTGGTGAAATTGCCGCCCAGAGCCGCTCCATGCACAAAAGCCAGGGCTTTGGCGTAGCCGCCACCCGGGGCGAGTCATTTGAATATTTCCAGCCCATCAAGGGCGATGCGCCGAAGGAAGGCCTGCTGGACGGGGTAAACACGGGCTGGTCCCGCGTGGAAGGCGGAGCCGCCATTGGCAAACTGGTCGACAAAGCCATCAGCAATTATAAAGATGAAGACCCGGCCGCTTCCGTACCCACGCTAATGGCTATACGGAAAGCATTGCTTGCCCTGCCCAAGGGGTACTGGCAGCAGCAAAAGCTGAAAGAAACAGAACAGCTTATACTGGCCTGCACCGGCACCTGGCTGGAAGCCACCAGCAACCTGCCCACCGTGGTGCCTGGCCATGAAATGACAGTGAACGTTCAGGCCCTGAACCGCAGCCGCGTACCCATGCAGCTGGAAAGTGTGGCCATCGGCGATAACAAGCTGGCGCAAGGCAAGTCCCTGGACCAGGACCAGCCCCTGAATATTCCCGTAAAGGAAAACATTCCGCAAAATACCCTCACCACGCAACCCTACTGGCTGGCCTTGCCCCACCCGCTGGGCATGTACACCATTACCGACCAGCAGTTGGTAGGCCGCCCGGAAAATGTGCCACCCCTGCAGGTAACCTGGAAACTGACAGTGGATGGGGAAGATCTTACCGTAACCCGGCCCATCCAATATAAACATACAGACCCCGTGAAAGGGGAGATCTACCAACCCCTTGTAGTGGCGCCGCCTATTACCGGCAACCTGGATAACCGCGTGATCATCTTTGCCAACGGCGGCACCCAGCCCGTAACCATCAAGCTGGCCGCCCATACAGACGGCGTGAAAGGCAATGTAAGCCTGCGCCTGCCCAAAGGCTTCACAGTGGCACCGGCATCCATCCCGTTTGACCTTAAATCCGGCGATGAAAGCCAGGTGACGTTCAATGTAACGGCTACGGCTACACGGAGTACTAACACGGTAGACACCATGACCGTGGTGATGAATACCGGTGGCCAGGATTATACCCAGGGCATCACTAAGATCAATTACGACCATATCCCGGACATTACGCTGTTTCCCGAGGCTACGGCCAAGCTGGTGAGCGTGGACCTGAAACATAATGGCCGCCACCTGGGGTACATTCCCGGTGCGGGCGATATGGTGGCCGCATCCCTCAAAGCAGTAGGCTACGATGTAACCCAACTGGATGAAAAAGATATCCTGGGCGGCCACCTGCAACAGTACGATGCCATCATCGTTGGCGTGCGGGCTTACAATATGCAGCCCCGCATGAAGTTCTGGCAGCCGGCATTGATGGAATACGTGAAAAATGGGGGCACCATGCTGGTGCAATACAATACCAACGGGCAGCTGGTGACGCCGGAGATAGGCCCTTATCCATTCTCGCTAAGCAATGCCCGCGTAACGGATGAAACGGCGAAAGTGACCGTGCTGCACCCGGAAAACGACGCCCTGCACTATCCTAACGAGATCACGCCTGCTGATTTTGATGGATGGGTGCAGGAGCGGGGGCTGTACTTCACCACGAATGTGGATGAACATTACACCCGCCTGTTTGCCATGCACGACAAGGGCGAAAGCGACCTGGATGGCAGCACCCTGGTGACCCGCTATGGCAAAGGCAAATACGTGTACACCAGCCTGGATTTCTTCCGGGAATTGCCGGCCGGTGTACCCGGTGCGTACCGCCTGTTTGTGAATTTGATCTCTACGAAGCAATAAACCATGGCAAGGAGAAAAGAAGAGAAAGCGCCGGACCGTTCCCGGCTGAGCATCACCGCCGTCTTTTGCATAGTGCTGGGCGTGTTGCTGGGCTTTATGATAGAAAGAGTGCATATAGGATTGATGATAGGCATTGGCATAGGGCTGCTCACGGGCAGCATGTGGTCCAAGAGCCGCGACTGACCGTAATAGCAAAAAACTGAACCTAACCTGTAATTCCATGCCCGACATGCCACCCGGAGAGCGACCACCCGTATTCCCGCGCTGGTCTTATTGGTACGTGCTGCTGGTACTGAGCCTGGCGGTGATGATCCTATTGTTTCACGCATTCACCAAAGCATTTTCATGAGTGGTTTAGATTGGCTGGTACTGGGCGTTACGCTGTCGGTGATCATTGCGTACGGTGTTTACAAAAGCCGCGGGCAGCGGAACATGGATAGCTATTTCCTGGCAGACAAAGGCATGCCCTGGTATATTGTGCTGCTCAGCATTATTGGCACCCAGGCCAGCGCGGTCACCTTCCTCTCCGCACCGGGCCAGGCCTATACAGACGGGATGCGTTTTGTGCAGTATTACTTTGGGCTGCCGCTGGCCATGGTAGTGCTTTGCATCACGTTTGTACCCATCTTTAACAAGCTGAATATTTACACCGCATACGAATTCCTGGAGCAGCGCTTTGACCTGAAAACGCGCACGCTTACTTCTGTGCTCTTCTTGCTGCAGCGGGGGCTTTCTACGGGCATCAGCATTTGTGCGCCTTCCATTATTTTATCTGCGCTCCTGGGCTGGAATATTTATTATACGAACCTGATCATGGGCGGCCTGCTCATCATCTACACCGTGAGCGGCGGCACCCGCGCGGTATCTTACACGCAAACGGCACAGCTCATCATTATTTTTGCCGGCATGTTCCTCGCTGGCTGGATGGTGGTGCATTTGCTACCGGAGGGTATTGGGTTTAAAGATGCCTTGCGCGTGGCAGGCAAGATGGGCAAGCTGAATGTAGTGACCACGCATTTTGATTGGAAAGACAAATACAATATCTGGAGCGGGTTGATAGGTGGGTTTTTCCTGGCCTTATCCTATTTCGGCACGGACCAGTCGCAGGTAGGGCGCTACCTCACGGCGCGGTCTGTGAGAGAAAGCCGCATAGGCCTGCTGATGAATGGTTTTGTGAAAGTGCCCATGCAGTTCTTTATCCTGTTGATCGGGGCTGTGGTGTTCGTGTTTTACCTGTATTTCCGGGCGCCTTTGTCGTTCAATGAAAGCCAGCTGGCCCACGCCCGCAGCGGCCCGCAGGGGAAAGCGCTGGCCCAGGTGGAGCAGCAGTATGAAGTCGTGACCACCCGTAAACAGGGGGAAGTAAAGACCCTTTCCGCCGCGCTGGCAGCGGGCCATAGCGCGGAGATCAATACCGCTACCCGGGCCCTGCGCACCAGCGATGCGGAAGCACAGGCACTACGGGCCAAGGCCACGGCGCTCATGCAGGCCGCAGACCCGCAGGCCGATACGAACGATACCAATTACATCTTCCTGTATTTCGTGGTGAAGAACCTGCCCAGGGGCCTGGTAGGCTTGCTGGTGGCAGTGATCTTCCTGGCCGCATGGAGCAGCATTGCGGCGGCGCTCAATTCACTGGCATCTACTACGGTAGTGGATATTTACAAACGCATGCTGTGCAAGCAGGATTATTCCGACCGGCATTTTTTGCTGGTGTCTCAATGGTGTACGCTGGGATGGGGCATTTTCTGCGTGGTGGTGGCGCAATTTGCTACCAGCCTGGGCAGCCTGATCGAGGCGGTGAATGTGTTGGGGTCTTTGTTTTACGGGGTGATGCTGGGGATCTTCCTGGTGGCCTTTTATTGCAAATGGATAGGAGGGAGTGCTACCTTCTGGGCCGCTGTGGTGGCGGAAGTGCTGGTGATCACTATTTTTAAGCTGGAGATCGTGTCTTTTTTGTGGTTGAATGTGATTGGGTGTGGATTGGTAGTGGGGCTGGGGACGGTGTTGCAGGCGGTGATGCGGCGCAGGAAAGGTACGGCAGCGGTGTAATGCTATTTCAATGTATATTATCGACAACAACAATTCTTTTTGGCAGGTCACCAATAACGTGTTATTAGCGCTATGTGTATTCTTCTTTACCTGGGTGGTGTTGAGTATTGGAGATCGCGGGCTGTCATGGCCACTGGCCTTGGCTATTGTGATTTTAGCTGCAAGAAATCTTTGGCAGGTCACTTTTTTCGACATCGTGATAGACGGGAACGATTTTGTGATCAGTAATCTGTACTTTAAAAAGCGGAGAATACCTATAGACCAATTCCGCTGTATTGAAGAGGGGTGGGCCATGCCTACAAGATCTGGTACTGCGCAGCATCTTTTGAGTTTACGCCTGAAAGATGGTAGAAAGTACCGGTTTGCGATAGCCAGTAGGAACGCTGCTGATGTTGAAAAGGGAATACGGGAGTATTTTAGTAACCACACATAATATTGTTCCGAACTAAAAATCCCCGGCTCACAAGGCCGGGGATTTTCTTTTATACGATGGAAGATATTTACTCAATCATCCCATTCCTGAACGCATATAACACCAGCCCCACGGAATTCTTCACGTTCAGCTTCTCCAACAACTTCTGCCGGATGCCTTCCACTGTTCTCGGTGATAAAAAGATCTGCTCAGAGATCTCCTGCGTGGTTAGTTCCGCGCAGATCAGTTTCAGCACTTCCAACTCCCGCTCATTCAGCTGTACATCGTTCTTCAGCGTGGGTTTGAAGTGTTGTTTATTCTTATGGAGCACCTTTTTGAGAAGCGCCAGGTTCACATTTTCATTGAAATAAAATCCTTTCTCGTAGGTAGTACAGATGGCTTCATAGATCTCGTCCGGCTCCGCGTTTTTGAGCAGGTAGGCATTGGCCCCGTTCTCCACCATGTGTACAATGAAGTTATCATCCTCGTACATGGTGAGGATGATGATCTTTACATCGGGATACTTTTCTTTGACTTTTACAGTGGCCTGGATGCCGTCCATACGGGGCATTTTCAGGTCCATGAGAATAACGTCTGGCTGCTGCTGGCGCATGATCTCCAGCAGGTGCTCTCCGTCGTCCGCTTCAAACACCACGTTGATGTTGTCATAGGGGATGAGCGTGTTGATCACGCCACTGCGGAAGATCTTATGGTCGTCGGCGATAGCTACTTTAATGGATCGGTCCATATCGGCGTATTTACACGGGGGCTGTAGTCTGATACACTGATGCTTGCGATGGTTCCCCCGGTCTTTCCTGCTGCAAAGTTGATGTTTCCCCCGATAATTGTCAAACGGCTTTCAATATTTTTTAATCCCAGGCTGCCATGTTGCTGTTTTTTAGCTTCCAGGTCGCCCACCAGCAGGCCGTTTCCATCATCTTCCACCTCCACCAGCAGTTGGGCGGGCGTGGTCTGGTAGCGGATCACTACCTGGGAAGCCCCTGCATGCTTGAGGATGTTGCTGATCAGCTCCTGCACAATGCGGTAAATATTGAGGGCCGCCGTGCGGTCCACCGGGGCGGTATCGTCAGCGCGCTGGAACCGAATACTCGTTTGCCGGTTCTTGTTCATCAGGCTGCAAAACGAGTCCAGTGCGTTGGCCAGGCCCAGGTTGTCCAGCGCCTGGGGGTGCAGGCGCTGGCTGATAAAACGGAGTTCCTGTATAATGGTATCGGTAAAGTCGCGGGTTTCTTTGAGGCGTTCTGCCTCACAGTTGCCATTCTTGAATTGTTGCTGGAGGGCGCTGAGGTTCAGTTTAAGTACGCTGAGCTGGGCGCCCACTTCATCGTGCAGGTCTTCTGCAATGCGGCGTCTTTCATCTTCCTGCCCCTGCAGGATGGCTGCCAGCCTTTCCTGTTGCAGTTGCAGGTCTTTGTCGCGCAGGGTCAGCTTGTGCTGGATCACCTGTTTTTGCTGGGCAATCACCAGGATCACCACCAGCACGCCAAATAAAAGCATCACCGCAGTGCCGATCACAATGATCTCAACGATACCCATGCTTGGATTTTTTTACTTTCATCAACCCGATAAAAATAAGGATTAATTGGATGATGCCTGCTACGAACGACAGGGACAGGATGTAGTTGGTGGCGGCGCCGGGGTGGGAGGAGAAATAGTTGTAGGAGAGGTTTCTCATCACGGTGCTGCAGAGGTAAATGAAAAGGCCGGCATTGAACCAGAAATCCGGCAGGGTATTGATAAAAACGGAATGTTTGATCAATTGTTCGTCGCCGAGTAACTGCAGGAAAAAGAGGATGGCGTAAACGATCAGGATGATATTCCTCGCGGATGCGAAATAGGAGTTGTACACGGAAAACCCTTCCCAGCGGTACAGGTCCAGCAGGAAGATGATGAATACAGGAATGATGGTCAGCAGGATAACGAGTCTGGTGACCCGGTTTTTTATGACGGCCATGTAGTACATAGACAGTATAATGAACTGCAGCATGTACATAATGGAAAAGAAGATCATGTTGTTTCCAAACAACTGACCCACCAAGGCCGATCCGCTTGCGAATATGACGCTGCAAAGAATATACGAAAGCATCCACTTGCCGCTGTCGCTAAGCTGGGGGAGCTTTATAATGAAGGGGACCAGCAGCAAGCATTCGATCCCCAACATTATATAGAAAATGATGCTGAAATTGTACACTAAGAAACCAGATTAAAATCAGGGATGAATTCGGCGTAATTACTGACCGGGGCACTGGTCCGGGCAGGGAACGCCGTCGTCCAGGTAACCACCTTTGTCAGGGCCCTTTGCAAGGGAGGCGTTCGGGTCCGGGGCTTTGGACGGGTTGCCCGGGATGTCGTAGCCATCTTTGTCAACCGCTACCAGCACCATCTTCTTGGAATAGGGCTGGCCAATGCCCGGGTTGGGATGCAGGCCGTAATATACACGGATACCTACAGCGCCTGGCGTGTCCAGCAACGCTCTCACTTTGTCTGCACCATAAAAAATGGCCCGTGTCACCGTGTGCTTCTGGTTCGCATTCTGGTCCATGTAATTTTTAACCAGTTCATGCGCATCCTTATGGGAAATAAAGGTACCAGCATCGGGCGTGAACGGATTGTTAGAGGATTTTTCGCTCATAGGGATTAGTTTTAATGGGGTAAAAATATCATAAAAATCAACTTTAAAAAGCATCATCCTGCACCCGGAGGGCATTGGTTTGGCGCCAAGCTGCCGAAAAGCCGCGCTGGTGCAGGGTTATCGTTTTGTTAAGCGCTGCGCTGTCAAGGGCAATTCCGTACTTTCCCAGGCAGAATACGTATAAATACGCATTCCTGTTTTCAGGTGCCCCAACGCTTGCTTCGCAATCTTATCTTTTGCATCTTTGTAAGGCAGGACGCATTTCTTTCTGACCGGCACACCATTATCACAACAGCTTTTCTTCTTGTCTGTTCCTGCTTGTTTCACTGTTATCAATTACGCCCGCCCCAAAAAATTGAACCATGAGTTACCAGCTAATCGGCAATGTATCCGCCCTCATCTGCGATGACGGCATTGAGCCCCTGGCGCATGCCACCCTGAAAGTATACCTGCCACCTATACACACAGCACAACTGCCCGCACGCAACGGCGTTTTCCGCGAGCCCCAGGCGCTCCCGGAAGCCCAGGTAGCAGCCAAGGCAGACCGCCTCCTGGCATCCGTGAAGCTGGATGTGGAAGGCAACTTCCGCCTTTCCTGGCAGGAGATGCATCTTTTCACCGAGCCACTGGAAATTGATATCTGCATAGAAAACGTTGCCGGTAGCCGCAAGGGCCTGTCCGTATCCCTGCACTTTAACCTGGGTGTGTTTGTACCTCACTGGCGCCGCAGCAAAGAGCGTTACATCGCTGCCTTTGCCTACATCATTCCTTCTGAGTGCTGGACCAGCATCCGTCACCGGCTGCAATCCTGGGCCATCACCGGCGTACTGCGCCATTACCGTAATCACAGCCCCATCGGCCGGGTACTGGTGCAGGCCTTTAATGCCCGCAACGGTAAAAAACTGGGCGAAGCCTTTGCCAATGAGCAGGGCCGTTTCCGTATCCGGTTTGCCTTTGAGCCTCCACACCGCCATCTCCTGCTGGTGCGCAATGGCCAGATCCGCACCGGCCCCGATGTATTCTTTAAAGTGCTCACTATAGAAGGTTTCCTCCTGTGGTCGGAAGACCGCAGCGAAGGCCTGCGCGATGACCGCCTGGGGGTGCCCGCCTGCAGTAAACAGGACATCTTCATCAAGCCTTCTCCCATCCTCAAAAGCATGATCCCCCTTTCCGGCTGGCGCCAGCTGGTACAGATAGCCCGGCTACGCCGGGGGGCAGGGGGCGTGATGGTTAGCTAAATGGCGGTAACATTTTATCCTTATATCAGATCTTTTAACTGATGTGCATGATATGTTAGCGTCATTCAATGGGGAAATCTCATAAGTAAAATGAAGGCTCTGAGAATCGCCTGTATGAAAATTTTCTCCATCAGGTACCTGAAATAAAAAAGGGCTGTCTCGAAGTTTGAGACAGCCCCTTATTTTGAACCTGCACTGCTGCCGGCTAACAATCTAAAACCTTGGATGATACCGCGCCAGTGTATCCCGGAGGTACTCCCGGTCCAGGTGGGTATAGATCTCGGTGGTGGTGATGCTTTCGTGGCCCAGCATTTCCTGCACGGCCCGCAGGTTGGCGCCGCCTTCCACCAGGTGGGTGGCAAAGGAGTGGCGGAAGGTGTGGGGAGATACCTGTTTTTTTATGCCCGCCTGCTCTACCAGTTTTTTGATCACCAGGAAGATCATTACCCGGGTAAGGCCGTTGCCACGGCGGTTCAGGAAGAGAATGTCTTCCTGGCCTTTCTTAATATCCAGCTGGCGCCGGTCGGTTTCCCGGTACATATTTACATACTGGATGGCCTGGCGGCCAATGGGGACCAGCCTTTCCTTATCCCCCTTGCCGATCACGCGGATAAACCCATCGTTAAAATGCAGCTGTGATATTTTAAGCCCCACTACTTCGCTCACGCGCAGCCCGCAGCTATACATGATCTCCAGGATCGCCTTGTTGCGATGCCCTTCCGGGGTGCTCAGGTCTATCTGTGCAATGATCTGTTCTATTTCTTCAAATGTGAGCACATCCGGCAATTTGCGCCGGGTCTTGGGAGCCTCCAGCAGTTGTGTGGGGTCTTCCTGGATAACGTTTTCCAGCAATAAAAATTTGTAAAACGCCTTGATGCCTGAGATAATGCGGGCCTGCGAAGTAGCCGTCATGCCCAGGCCGGCTATCCAGTGAATACATTCCTGCAGCACCGTCAGCGTTACTTCCTGCGGGGAGAGCGCCCGCCCCATGCTTTCCAGGTACTGCACCAGCAACTCCACGTCATGCAGGTACGCGGCCACAGAATGCTCACTCAGCGAGCGTTCCAGTTGCAGATAGGCTTTGAAGCTTTTCAGGTAGGATGGCCACATGGGGCTAAAGGTATAAAATTGTCTTAAGTCTTAGGTCTTAAGTCTTAGGTCTTAGGTCTTAAGTCTTAGGTCTTAGGTCTTAAGTCTTAAGTCTTAGGTCTTAAGTTTTAGGTCTTAGGTCTTAAGTCTTATGCCTTAAGTCTTAGGTTGGAGGGGCCGCGGTTGAAAGGGTAGGTTGATAGGATCGCGTTGAACCTGGAACTGCACCTGGGCACTGGAATAATTTTTCCTTCTGCATTCGATTGCTATTTGGCCACCCGGCGGGCTTGCATTATTTTGCCGGTTTGCTCCGAGGCAGGTCCGCTTTTCCTTGTTCCAACTTCGTCAATTATACCAACTTCATCAATCGTTTCACCAAAACAATCATTCCAGGACTATTATTCCACCAAAACAATCATTTCACCAAAACACTCGTTTCATCTATCGTTTCACCAAAACAATCATTTCAGAACTATTATTCCATCAAAACACTCGTTTCATCAAACCAATCATTCCAGAACTATTATTCCACCAAAACAATCATTTCACCAAATCAATCCTTCCGAAGCAATCGTTTCACCAAAACAATCATTCCAGGACTATTATTCCACCAAACCAATCGTTTCGTCAAATCAATCGTTTCATCAAACCAATCATTCCACCAAACCAATCATTCCACCAAACCAATCATTCCATCAAATCAATCATTCCAAAACTATTATTCCAAAACTATTATTCCACCCAACCAATCATTTCATCAAAACTATTATTCCACCCAACCAATCATTTCATCAAAACTATCATTCCACCAAACCAATCATTCCATCAAATCAATCGTTTCATCAAATCAAGCATTCCACCAAACCAATCATTCCAGAACTATCATTCCACCAAAACAATCATTCCACCAAACCAATCGTTATGTCGCTCAGGAAAATTCAGAAACTACTTGTTGCCAACCGTGGTGAAATTGCCGTGCGCGTGCTGCGCGCCGCGGCGGAATTACGTATCCGCACTGTTGCCATCTTTACGTACGAAGACCGCTACTCCCTGCACCGTTTCAAGGCAGATGAGGCTTACCAGGTGGGCCCTGATGATGCGCCCCTGAAGCCTTACCTGGACATTGAAGCCATCCTGTACCTGGCCAAAGCGGAAGGGGTAGATGCCATCCACCCGGGCTACGGCTTTCTCAGCGAGAACGTGCAGTTTGCCCGCCGCTGCCAGGAAGAAGGGATCATTTTCATTGGCCCGCGGGCGGAAGTAATGGCCCAGCTGGGTGATAAGGTAGCCGCTAAGGCCATGGCCCGCCAGGCCGGTATTCCGATGATTGCAGACAGCCAGTTGCCATTGCTCACGGCCGCCACCGCTTTGCAGGAAGCAGCGCGTATAGGCTTCCCCGTTATTATCAAGGCGGCTGCCGGCGGTGGCGGACGGGGCATGCGCGTGGTGCATACCCCCGCCCTGCTGGAAGCGGCCTGGCTGGAAGCCCGCAGTGAAGCGGAAAAAGCTTTTGGCGATGGAACGGTGTTCCTCGAAAAATTCATTGCCCATCCCAAACACATTGAAGTGCAGCTGCTGGGCGACAACTATGGTAATATTGTACACCTTTATGAGCGCGATTGCTCCGTGCAGCGCCGCTTCCAGAAGGTAGTGGAAATAGCACCCTCGCCCAACCTGCCGGTGCATACCCGCAACGAGATCCACCACTATGCCCTGCAACTGGCCAGGGCCGTGGGGTACAACAACGCCGGCACCGTGGAGTTCCTGGTGGATGAAGACCACCGCGTGTATTTTATTGAAGTGAATCCCCGCATCCAGGTAGAGCATACCGTTACGGAAGCGGTAACGGGTATAGACCTTGTGCGGTCCCAGATCCTCATTGCACAGGGGCATCAGCTGTCAGATCCCGAGATATTCCTGGGCAGCCAGGAGGCGGTGCAGGTGAATGGTTTTGCCATTCAATGCCGTATCACCACGGAAGACCCGGAAAATCACTTCAAGCCGGACTATGGCACCGTGATCGCCTACCGCAATGCCGGTGGTTTTGGCATCCGCCTGGATGAAGGCAGCACGTATTCCGGGGTAAAGATTTCCCCCTTCTTTGACTCCCTGCTGGTAAAGGTAACTGCCTGGGGACGCACGCTGGGAGGGGCTTGCGGCCGCATGCACCGTACCTTACGGGAATTCCGCATCCGCGGGGTAAAAACCAATATGCGCTTCCTGGAGAACGTGATCAACCATGACATTTTCCGCAAAGGCAACTGCACCGTGAGTTTCATAGACCAGCACCCGGAGCTTTTCCACCTGGGGCTTACGCAGGACCGGGGCACCAAGGCCCTGCTGTACCTGGCGGATGTAACGGTGAACGGGCACCCGGATATTAAACACGCCGGCCCACACCGCCGCTTCAGAACGCCCGCCGTTCCTCCATTTGATGCCCGGGAACCTTTTCCCCCGGGCCAGCGGGACCGGCTGAAGGCCATGGGGCGGGAACGTTTTAGTCAATGGCTGCGCAATGAGCAGCCGGTGTATTTTACAGATACCACGTTCCGCGATGCCCACCAGAGCTTACTGGCCACCCGCGTGCGCACCCGGGATATGCTGGCCGTGGCGGAAGGTTTTGCCCGCCAGCATCCGCAGTTGTTTTCCATGGAAGTATGGGGTGGCGCCACGTTTGATGTAGCCTTGCGCTTCCTCCATGAATGTCCGTGGGCCCGCCTGCGCCAGCTGCGCAAGGCCATGCCCAATATGTTGCTGCAAATGCTTTTCCGGGGCACCAACGCGGTGGGGTACGGCGCCTACCCGGAAAGCCTCACTGCTACCTTCATTGAAAAGGCCTGGGAGCAGGGCATTGACGTGTTCCGCATCTTTGATTCACTGAACAATGCAAAGGCCATGGCGCCCAGCATCCGCTTTGTGCGGGAGCGTACGGAAGCCCTGGCGCAGGCGGCTATTTCCTACACGGGCGATGTGCGGACCAGCAGTAAGTATAACCTGCAGTACTACACAGACCTGGCCAAAAGACTGGAGGATGCCGGCGCCCACCTGCTTTGCATCAAAGACATGGCGGGCCTCCTCAAACCCGCGGCAGCGCCCATCCTGGTGCATGCATTGCGCGAAGCGGTACAACTCCCCGTGGTGCTGCATACGCACGATACGTCTTCCCTGCAGGGCGCCACGTACCTCAACGCCATTGACGCCGGTGTAAACGTGGTGGACGTAGCCATTGCAAGCCTGAGCGGGCTTACCTCCCAGCCCAACTTCAATGCCCTGGCAGCCGCGCTGGAAGGGCATCCGCGGGCACAGCACCTGGATGTGCCTTCCCTGAACGCGTACAGTAATTACTGGGAGGATGTGCGGGAATACTACTATCCCTTTGAATCCGACCTGAAAGCCGGTACTGCCCAGGTATATGAAAATGAAATTCCCGGCGGGCAATATTCCAACCTGCGCCAGCAGGCAGAATCCCTGGGCCTGGGAGATAAACTGGAGCTGATAAAACACAACTACCAGGTGGTGAACCAGCTCTTTGGCGACATCATCAAAGTAACACCCAGCAGTAAAACAGTAGGGGATATGGCCCTGTTCATGACCGCCAATAACCTGGACGCGGCGGCTGTACTGGATGAAACCCGCAACCTGGCCTTTCCCGCATCCGTGGTGGATTTTTTCCGGGGAGCGCTGGGCGAGCCTTACGGAGGCTTCCCGGAAAAGTTGCAACGCATTGTCCTGAAAGGGGAGAAGGCTATGCCGGAAGCTCCGGTGGTAGCGGATTTCGACCAGGATATGGCCAGCTTCCAGCTACGTTTCCCGCACACCGATGTGCTGGATTACCTGAGCTACCGCATGTTTCCCAAGGTGTTTGAAGAATACTATCATCACCGCCAGCGCTTTGGCAACGTGGAGTCCATTCCCACGCCAGCCTTTTTCTACGGCCTGAAACAAGGTGAGGAAATACTCATCACCCTCAGCAAAGGCAAAACCATCCTGGTAAAACTGCAATACGTACTGCCGGCCGATGAGCACGGGATGTGCTGGGTGGAGTTTGAACTGAACGGCTATGCGCGCCGCATACAGGTAAGGGACCATAAAGTGAAAAGTATTGTTAAATCGAACCGGAAGGTGGGCAATCCCGGTCACGAAATAGGGGCACCGCTGCAGGGCAAGCTCTCCAAACTGCTGGTGGCCCCGGGCGATAAGGTGATGGAGCGCATGCCCCTGTTTATCATTGAGGCCATGAAAATGGAAACAACGGTAACGGCCACACGCAATGCCGTGATCAAAGCCATCCACCTGGCGGAAGGCGCCATGGTAATGCAGGACGATATGGTGGTGGAACTGCATGAAGCAGGGGCTTCCACGACATCATAACCCGTTGCGAGGGTGGATCCCCGGGCTATGGGCAAAAAGGAAAGGCTGCATCATCACTAACCCGGTAGCATGCGCGCCGTTAAAACGGGGCACTACGGAGGTTAGGCAGGATGCAGCCTTTTTATGGAACGCGAAGCGTTGTGATTAGAATTTTTCGAGACCGCTGAAGAAAAAGTCGCCTTCGATCTGCGCGTTCTCATTGGAATCAGAACCGTGTACAGCGTTGCGGCCGATGGATTCTGCGTATTTCTTGCGGATGGTACCTTCCTCGGCGTTTGCAGGGTTGGTAGCGCCGATCAGTTTGCGGAAGTCTTCCACGGCGTTGTCCTTTTCCAGGATGGCAGCTACGATATGGCCGCTGCTCATAAATTCTACCAGTTCACCATAGAACGGGCGTTCTTTGTGCACTGCGTAAAATTCACCTGCTTTTTCAGCGGAGAGGCGGGTCTGCTTCATGGCTACGATGCGGAAGCCAGCTTTGCAGATCATGTCAAGAATACCACCGATATGGCCGTTCTGCACGGCATCCGGCTTAATCATGGTAAATGTTCTATTGCTCATTGTTATGGATTGTTAAGTGTTGTCTATCAACCGGGGCCATTTATCAACCTGCCCATTTATTCAGGCCGCAAATGTAACCACATTTTTGGACGGTATAAAAAATTTTGAAATACTGGCTTTAATGAAGAACTTCGCACTTCCTTTGCCCTAAAAAGCGAGGGATTACATAGCTAGTAAATAAACAATATTTCAGTTCTGAATGAAGCCGATCGAGGACATCAAACCTTTACTGGAAGCCCCCAAAAAAGTGATCGTTACTATGCACCAGAAGCCCGATGCAGACGCAATGGGCTCTTCCCTGGCCATGTATCATTACTTGCGTAAGCTGGGCCATACGGTAACGGTGATCTCGCCCACAAATTTCCCGGATTTCCTGAAATGGATGCCTGGTTGCGAAGAGGTGATTGATTTTGAATCCATGCAGGATAAAGCCGTGGCGGCTTTGGAACAGGTAGACCTGCTTTTCTGCCTGGACTTCAATACTATTTCCCGTACCAAGAACCTGGCGCCCTATCTGGAGGCGCTCCATTGCGTGAAGATCCTGGTGGACCATCACCTGGAGCCCCAGCCCAACTTCGATTACGGGGTGAGCGATACCACAGCCAGCGCTACCGCACTTTTAATTTACGAGACCATTGTAAAGCTCGGGGATGCGCAGTATATTGACGACGCCATTGCCCAATGCCTGTATGCCGGCACGGTGACCGATACGGGCTCTTTCCGTTTCGCTTCCACCACCAGCCGCGTACACCGCATGGTAGCAGACCTGATGGACCGCGGCCTGAAGCACGAACTCATCCACCAGGCCATTTATGATAACTTCCTGGAAAACCGCCTGCGCTTCCTGGGCCACAGCCTCTTGTACCGCATGGAGGTTTTCTACGAATACAATACCGTGATGATGGCCATCCCGTACACAGATCTTAAGAAATTTGACCTGCAGACCGGTGATACAGAAGGGTTGGTAAACTTTCCCCTGCAGATACAGGGGATAAAAATGGCGGCCCTCATCATAGACCGCCACCAGGAAGTGAAACTGTCTTTCCGCTCCAAAGGCGGTTTTGATGTGAACACCTTTGCCCGCAAATATTTTGAGGGTGGAGGCCACTTCAACGCAGCCGGCGGCCGCAGTACCGATTCCCTGGAACGGACCGTGGAACGCTTCATTAAAGCATTGGAAGAAAACGAAGAGGCACTGCGTTAGGGCTTACAAAACCTACATTAAAACCTGTTAATACTAATACAATCAAATGAAAAAGAACACACTGCTGCTCGCTGCTGCTGCCGGTTTCATGCTGGCCAGCTGCGGTAAAAGCGTTAAAAAGACACCAGGCGGTATCGAATATACCGTGTTCAAAGCCGGCAACGGCCCCCAGCTGAAGGTCGGCGACACGGCGATGATGAATATCACGCAACGTCTGAATGACTCTGTACTGGCCGATTCCCGCAAGATCATCGGCGCACCGGTACCCGTACTGGTACAGAAGTCCGGCGAAAAATACGACCTCATGGAAGGTATCGCCCTGCTGAAAGTAGGCGATAGCGCACGCTTCACCATTCCCTGGGATTCATTGCCTGAGTTTCAACGTCCTCCCTTTGGTAAGAAAGGTGACAAGATTAACATCACCTTTGCCGTGGCTGGCCTCTACAGCCAGTCCGCACAGCGTGCTGCTGATGAAAAAGCCATCCAGGACTACATCAGCACCAACAAGCTGCAGACTACCAAAACGCCCGAAGGTGTATACGTAGCAGTAACTGAACACGGTACCGGCGAAGCGCCCAAAACAGGTGATACCGTGTATGTACACTACACTGGCAAACTGCTGAACGGTAAGGTGTTTGATTCCAGCCTGGATTCTACCCTGCGTCCCGGTATGCCCATCAACCCCATCAAGTTCCCCCTGGGTCAGGGCTTCGTGATCAAAGGTTGGGACGCTGGCCTGGCTACCCTGAAAAAAGGTGACAAGGCCACCCTGGTGATCCCGTCTACCCTGGCTTACGGCCTGCAGGGCAGCCCCCCCGCAATTCCTGCTAACTCTGTACTGGTATTCACCGTACAGCTGGTAGATGTAAAAGCTGGTAAACCTGCCCCCGCTACACCGCCCGCAGCGCCAGCCGTTAAGAAATAGTGATCGTACAACGTATCGCGATAAAAAAAAACGCCGGATGAGTGATCGTCCGGCGTTTTTTGTGTTCTTATGTCTGCGGGCCTGCGGCTGATCACGCATACCCGTCTACCAGCAGCGTATACAACTTACTCTTGAGGTCTTCCGGCGACACATCCATTGTCAACGTTCCATCCTCCGCATAAGAGATCGTGCCCCTTTCTTCAGATACCACAATGGCCAGGTTGTCACTGTGCTCTGTGATACCCACGGCGGAGCGGTGGCGCAGGCCCACGCGGGTAGGCAGGTCCGGGTTATCAGACACGGGGAGGATCACCTTGGCGGCCAGGATGCGGTGCCCCACTACAATGAGGGCCCCATCATGTAAAGGGCTGCCTTTTTCAAAGATACATTCGATCAGGCGGGCGCTCACATTGCTGTCAATGGTGATGCTGGCGGCACTGTCAAACTTTACGCGGTAGGTGGTGGCAATGATAATGAGGGCGCCCACATTCCGGTTGGCCAGGTGGCTGACTGCGGTGACGATCTCGTTGATGACATGTTCTTCCTCGCGGTAGCTTTTAAACTTGTCCGGCAGGAATAACTTGGTGAGAAAACTGTCTTTGCTCAGCGGTGTTTTCTTGCCCAATACCAGCAGGAACTTGCGGATCTCCGGCTGGAAAATAATGATGATGGCAATGATGCCCACGTTGATAAAGTTCTGCAGGATGTTACTGAGAATGGGCATTTCCAGGAAACGGACCAGGAAGTACACGGCATACACCACCAGCAGGCCCAGGAAAATATTAAAAGCCAGGCTGCCCTTCAGCAGCCGGTATAATTGTATCACCAGAAATACCACCAGCAACAGGTCCAGTACATTCAACCAGCGAAAATCCATTCCATAAAAGTGAATCACATCCTTCATATCGTAAAAATAGCAATTAGCGTTGAGTTATAAATTTTCCTGGTGTTTCCATAATTCCTGGAAAATGGGACCGTGGGCGCGCAGGTATTCAAAACTGCCTTCCTCCACGATACGGCCCTGGCGCAGTACATACACATAATCAAAGAGCCGCAGCAGGTGCAGGCGATGCAGGGAGGAGATCACCGCTTTATCTGCAAAGGCACGGAACAGGTCTTCATAGATCAGCATTTCCGTTTTGGGATCCACGCTGCTCGTAGGTTCATCCAGCAGTACCAGCTGGCTGTCGCGCGCAGCCAGGATGCCCAGGGCCAGTGCCAGGCGTTGTTTCTGGCCGCCGCTCAGGTTCACTCCCTTCTCCCGGATGTCTGATTGCATACCCATGGGAAGCTGCGCCACCACTTCGGCAAAGTGCGCCCGCCGGGTCACTTCCTGCACCGCTGCATCCGGGAAAGGCAGCCCCAGCGTGATGTTGTACGCAATGGTGTTTTCAAAGATCTCCGGTTCCTGTGGAAAGAGCGTCACCGATTCATTTACCGTATCCAGCAGCATGGGCTGCCCGTCTACGTATAGGCTTGCCCGTTCGGGGGTATACAGCCCGCGCAGCAGGGAGAGAAGCGTACTTTTACCACTGCCGCTTTCACCAATAAACGCAATACGTTGTCCCCGGCGGATGTCCAGGTGGATATGTTGCAGGCTTTGAGGCCGCTCCATGTCTTTGGCGTGATGGGAGAATTGCAGGTCTTCCACGCGGATGTGCTGCCAGCGGGCCGGCAGGGCAGGGGCTTCATCCGGCCGGTGCTGTGCGGCATAGGCCTCGCTGATCAGGGACGCCGTTTCAATGGCGGTATTGTATTGCACGATCTCCGTGTACTGCCAGGTAATATCCTGGAACACGCTCGTAAAATTATTGACAAACCCCAGCAGTGTTACCAGCCCGGCCACATTGAACAGGGTGCCTGGCGTCCAGTGCTGGTACACGTAGCCAAACGTGATCACGCAATAGATCAGGCCAATGGTATTATCGGCCGTAAACCACTTCCATTCATTGATGCGGGCCGAGCGCGAAAACGGGCGCAGGATGGCATGCACCTTAGCCATCAAACCCTTTTCCACGCTGCTTTCCAGCCGGAGCGTGATCACGGTCATAATATTGGACAGGGTATCAAACAAAGTGGCCGATACGGTGTGCTCTCTTTCATTCACTTCCTCCTCCGCCTTGATAAAAGGCTTGTCAAACCGGATCACCACCAGGATCACGCCCAGGCCCATCAGGATGCCAATGGTACCATACAATGGAGAGAAATACAGCATGGCGATCACGGAGAACAGGAACTTGGCCAGCGCATGCAGGTACATAAACCCCCGGTCAAAGAACTGGCGCAGCGACTCATACGCCTTGCGCACCCGGTTAATGGTAGCCCCGCTGTGATTATCCTGGTGCCACTTCACCGGCAGGTGCAGTACCTGGTGATACCGCTCCTGCAGGAAATTCCGGCTCAGGTTAAACGCCAGGTGCCTTTCCATAATGCGCGCAGGCCCGTGAAAGGCCCACACCGCCAGCCGGAAGAAGAGGTACAATCCCACATAGATCAGCGTATACCTTAAAATATGTTGTGTGTCATGCTGCAGCTTTCCTACCAGCCACCCTAAAATGATCGGGTTAGCCGCGTCGCAGGCGTTGGAACAAATGAAAAGGAAGTAGGTGAATACGTACCGCTTCCGCTCATTGCGCGCATATTTCCAGGCGGTGCGCAGGAGGTTGATATATGGGTTTTTCATGTTAAAGCTGTCTTGGGCCCCAGGTCCCGTGTCAGGTCTCTTTATTACATATTGGCGTTACCATGATGTTTGGCTACCCGTTAAACGGTACATCGGACATAAGACCTGGAACCTAAGGCATCTCCTTCATCAGCCCCACCAGCTTCACCGCCTCCATGGCGGCGGATACATCGTGTACACGCAGCAGGTGTGCGCCCCGTTCCAGGGCCAGGGTATTGAGTACGGTGGTGCCGTTGAGTGCTTCCTGGGGTGTGCTGCCCAGTACTTTGTAGATCATGGATTTGCGGGAAACGCCCACCAGCAGCGGGACTTCCAGGATATGAAATGCTTCCAGGTGTTTGAGCAGGGTATAGTTGTGGGCAATGGTTTTGCCAAAGCCAAAGCCAGGGTCAATGATCACATCGTCAATGCCGGCGGCCTTGCAGGCAGCTATCTTTTGTACAAAGTAGTCCAGCACTTCTTTTACCACGTCCCCGTATTGCGGGTTATGCTGCATGGTGTCCGGCGTGCCCTGCATGTGCATAGCCATGTACGGCACTTTAAGGGCGCCCACGGTGGACAACATAGCGGCATCCAGGTCGCCGGCGCTGATGTCGTTGATAATGGCCGCACCGGCTTCCACGCAAGCGGCGGCCACGCTGGCATAAAAAGTATCGATGGAAATGATGGCATCAGGGTGGGCCTGCAAAATGGCCCTGATGGCGGGCAGCAGGCGTTCCACTTCTTCGGGGGCACCCACTTTGGTGGCGCCGGGCCGGGTGCTTTGTGCGCCCAGGTCCAGGATGGTGGCGCCCTCTGACAGCAGGCGGCCGGCTTTGGTCACCACATCGGCCAGGGCACGGGTACGGCTATCTGCAAAAAAGGAATCGTCGGTCACATTGATAATGCCCATCACGCGGGGCTGGGAGAGGTCCAGTAATTTTCCCCCGCAGCGGATGGTAAAATCACCCCGTAAAGCTGTATTTTTGAAACTGCTATGGGCCAAGGCGGTATGTTTTGGTCTTGCAGCAAAGGTAGGCATTCACGCCTGCTTTTAACCTGTAAAATAAGTGAGAAGGCAGGCCGCTGCGCAAGCGGGGCCGCCATTAGGCATTATGAAACAAACGCTCCATCAATACCAGCAGGCCCTGGATGGCTGTAAAGAGATCTTCCTGAAAAAAGCGGCCGACTACGGCACTTCCTGGCGCGTGCTGCGCCCCATTTCCGTGGTGGACCAGCTTTTTATCAAGGCACAACGCATCCGCAATATCCAGGAGCTGGGCGTGCAGAAGGTGGAAGACCGCATTGACAGCGAGTTTCAGGCCATCGTGAATTATGGGATCATTGCCCTCATACAGTTAGACAAGCCGGAAGGGAACCCTTACGAAGACATGCCCCTGCCCGAGGTGCAACAGCGCTACGAGGCCAAGGCAGCCTTCGTACAACGTGTGATGGAAGCCAAGAACCACGACTACGGCGAGGCCTGGCGCGACATGAGCCAGGAATCCTTCGTAGACCTCATCCTGACAAAACTTTTACGTATTAAACAAATTCTCCGCAACGACGGCAAAACCCTGGTTTCCGAGGGCATAGACGCCAACTTCGTAGACATCATCAATTATGCCCTCTTTGCGCTGATCAAAATAGCAGAAGCATAAGTATCCTTTAATCACCACCAGAACCAACTAATCCACTATCGATGAAACTACTCCTGAATATCTTGCGTATTGTCGTAGGCGTGCTGTTCATTTTTTCCGGCCTGGTAAAGGCCAATGACCCGCTGGGCCTTGCTTACAAGATGGACGAATTCTTTGAAGCCCTGCACCTGGTGTTCCTTTCGCCCTACTCCCTGTACCTGTCTGTATGCCTGAACGTACTGGAGATCCTTTGTGGCGTGGCCATGATCTTTGGCTATGCCATGCGTTTTTTCTCCAGCCTTATCCTCATACTTATTACCTTCTTCACCTTCCTCACCGCTTATGCCCTCTTTTCCGGTAAGATCCGCGAGTGTGGCTGCTTTGGGGATTGTATTCCTTTATCTCCCCAGGCTACTTTCTGGAAAGACGTGGCCCTGGAAGTAATGATCATCATCATTTTCCTGTACCGTAAGACCATCACCTCCCTGCTGGGGCGCAATGGCTCCATCATGGTGCTGCTCACTACCTTCCTGGTCTCCATCGGCGTGCAGCTGTATGCTTTGCAGCACCTGCCTTACGTGGACTGCCTGGCTTATAAGATAGGCAATAACATTCCCGAGAAAATGAAACTGCCGCCCGGCGCCACACCCGATGTGTATGAAACAGTGCTGATCTATGAAAAGAACGGCGAACGCAAAGAATTTACGACCGATAATTTCCCCTGGCAGGATAGCACCTGGAAGTACGTGGACCGCCGCGATAAACTGGTGAAGGAAGGCAATGCCGTACCGGCTATCAAAGACTTTTCCCTCAAGGACTTTGATGGAGGCGATCATACCCAGGAACTACTGGCTGAAACCAAGCCGGTGTACCTGCTGATGGTGCAGAACGTGCATGAAGCAGGCGAGGACTGGGAAGAAAGCATCCGCAACCTGCAGCAACAACTGCGGGCCGGCAAAATAGAACTGGTAGGCGTTACCGCCTCCGCCAAGCCGGATGTGGATACGTTCACCGCCCATCGCGGGTTATTGTTCCCTTTCCTGTCTATGGATGCTACGGCCATTAAAACAGCGGCCCGCAATAATCCTACACTTATACTGCTGGACAAGGGTACCATCCGGGCCAAGTGGGCCTACCGGGATTTCCCGTCCTTTAAAAACTAAGGCGCTATGTTCCTGCTGCGCAAACTGTTTTATGGGCTGCTGGTGCTACTCGGTGTAGTAGTGCTGGTATTCCTGCTCTTCAACGTGCTGCCCGGCGATCCTGCGCGGCTCACGCTGGGGCAGCGGGCAGACGTGGCATCACTGGAAAACGTGCGCAGGGAACTGCACCTGGATCAGCCCCTGCCCGTGCAGTTTGCCTGGTACCTTAATGATCTTTCCCCCCTCTCTTATTATGATCCCGCCAGGGCGGATGCCGAACTGCGCGTGCTGCGCATCCTCCCGCTGGGACAGGGCAGGGCCATTGTGCTGAAAACGCCCTACCTGCGCCGCTCTTACCAGGGTAAAAAAGGCGTGTGGGAAATACTCACCGAGGCCATGCCCGGCACACTGGTGCTGGCGCTTACGGCCATGCTGTTTGCCACGGTGGTGGGCATTGCCCTGGGCGTGCTGAGCGCTGTGAAGCAGCACACCTGGATGGACACGGGCGCCATTTTTGCCAGTGTGGCCGGTATTTCCATCCCCTCGTTCTTTGCCGGCATCGTGCTGGCTTACCTGCTGGGTTTTGTCTTCACCAATATCACCGGACTGCACATGACAGGCAGCCTCTTTGATGTGGATGCCTTTGCCGGCAGGCGCCTGAACCTGCGCAATCTTATTTTGCCCGCGCTCACCCTGGGCATCCGGCCCCTGGCCATTATTACCCAGCTCACGCGCAGCGCCATGCTGGACGTGCTGAAGCAGGACTATATCCGCACCGCTTACGCCAAGGGGCTGGCTCCCGGCCGCGTCATTTTCCGCCACGCCCTGCCCAATGCCCTGAACCCCGTGATCACCGCCATTACCGGCTGGCTGGCAGAGCTGCTGGCAGGCGCCTTTTTTGTAGAATACATCTTTGGCTGGAAAGGCATTGGCAAGATCACCGTAGATGCCCTGAGCAAATTTGACTTTCCCGTAGTGATGGGGGCGGTGCTCTTCACCGCCTTCCTGTTTGTACTGATCAATATCCTGGCGGACCTGCTGTACCAGTGGGTGGACCCGAGGGTCAGGTGAGAAAAATCGTACAACGTACAGCGTACAGTGTACAACGTACCGCCCCCGTTTTGAGGTGGGCGGTCGTAATCCGGCCTGTGCTGGGAGAGATATTGTACGTTGTATGCGCCGCCCCGGGGCGAGTTGAGATTGTACAGCGGTGCTGCCCGTTTTTGAGGGACAGTGGTTGTAATCTTGCCGTTGCCGGAAAAAGTACGTTGTGCGTTGTACACTGTACGTTGTACAATTGACTGAAAATCAATTCTAAAAAAAATCCTTCCTTTTTTGTAACAAAGGATTTTTGCAGTCGTCTTCTTATTGTAACGCCGCTGATGAGGTAGATTTGGGAAGGAGGCGGACGCAAAAATAAAATCCGATTTGATCCGTATGTCTTTACAACTTTTTCTTTCCCAGGTAATGCCCGTGCAGCAGAAGCTGTTCCGCTTTGCTTACCGTTTGCTGGGTAACGAGGAAGATGCAAAGGATATTACCCAGGATGCACTGATGAAAGTATGGCACCAGCAACAGAAGATGACCGAGCTGGAAAATGTGGAGGCATGGTGCATGCGCATTACCCGCAACCTGGCATTGGATAAGATCAAATCAAAGAAGTACCGTGTGGCAGACGACCTGGAACGGGCCGCCTCCCTGCCGGAAACGGACGCAAAAAATCCCCACGCTGCCACGGAGCAGCAGGACCTGATGAAACGGGTACATGCTACCATCAACGCCCTGCCGGAAAAATTCCGCCTGGTGATGCAGCTGCGGGACATGGACGGATTCTCTTACCAGGAGATCGCGGACATGCTGGAAATTAATGTTAACGAAGTAAAAGTGAACCTGCACCGAGCGCGCTTAAAGGTGCGGGAACAACTTAAAAATGTGCATGCATATGGATTACAGTAACATCAGAGCCTTGTTGGACAAATACTGGGAAGGAGAAACTTCCCTGGAAGAAGAAGCCCGGTTAAAACAGTTCTTCGCAACAGCGCCGGAAGGCCTGCCGCAGGACCTGCAGGAAGCTGCCCCTTTGTTCCAGTATTTTGACCTGGCCACGCCACAATTTGAATTACCTGCCGCCGAGCTGCAGGCCCACCTGGAAAAGCCGCCCGCTGAAGCCCCGGTGATCAAAATAGGCTTCCTCCGCAACTGGATGCAGTATGCCGCCATGCTGGCCATTGCCCTGGGAATAGGTTACGGGATCCAACGTCATATGGATGCCGGTGACAATGCCGGTACACCACCTACAACTGCCGCAAATCCTTCCTTCCGCCAAAGTGAAGAGGGCAAAGTGCCAATTGGTGAGCAAGAGGCTTACGCCGAAACTAAAAAAGCCTTGCTGCTGCTGTCTAAAAACCTGAACAGGGGCAAGCAGGAAATGGCAAAGTTGAACGTGATCAACGAAGCCACAGACAAGGTGAAAGCAAATTAAACAGGCCATTCTAATTCTCTAATAACCAGGGTTTAAAATTACCATCATGAAAAAGTTATTCCTGCTGGCTGTGCTGGCATTCCTCGCTGTGCAAACTACTTTCGCCCAAACATCCGGCGGCAGCGTGATCGATAAATTCTTTAATAAATATGCAGGCGACGAGAGCTTCACGCTGGTGAGCATTTCCCCAAAAATGTTCAGTATGTTCAGCAAATTTGATGCGAATGATCCCGACGCCAAGCAAATGCTGCAGGTGGCCCAGAAGCTGCGCTCCATGCGCATCCTGGCCAAGGAGGACGCCAAGAACGGCCTCGCCCTGTACAAAGAAGCCGCTGCATATCTCAATCCCTCTTACGAAGAGTTGATGACCGTGCGCAGCAAAGGCAACGATGTAAAATTCCTGACCAAGGAAAATGCAAAAGGCAATATCGAAGAGCTGATCATGCTGGTAGGAGGCACCGAAACCTTTGTAGCCATCAGCATCGTGGGGGATATAGACCTGAACGAGATCTCGAAGATGGCCCAGGGCATGAACATAGAAGGCATGGACGATCTGAAGAACGTAGCCAAGAAATCAGCACACTAATTTTTTATCCGGCTCCCGCATCCGCCACGGGAGCCTTTTTTTAATCCACCCCCACATGAGAAACAAACTTCTTATCCTTGGCGCTGCCACATTACTCAGCCTGGCCGCTACCATGCCTGCACAGGCCCAGAATAAAGCATTGCGCCAGTTTTGCCGGGAATACCGCGGACAGGCAGAGATCCACACCTTTGCCGTAGGCCGCCCGCTGCTGGCACTGGCCAGCTGGGTGATCCCCAACGAAGACGAAGATACCCGCGTGGTAAAACATCTCCTGCACCACCTGCGCCGCGTAAAGCTGTATGTAATGCAGGTAGACAGCGATGCCAAGATAGATAACAGCGCCATGGCCCGCCTGAAAGCCTCCCTGGAAAAAGCACATTTTGAAAGCCTGGCCGATGTAAAATCAAAAGACGCCGTAGTGCACGTGATGAGCGATGGCAAGCCCGAAGACCTGGGGAACGTAGTGCTGGCCGTGAAGAGTGAAACGGACGTGGTGTTTGTAAGCCTGCGCACAAACCTGAAGTTGCAGGAGGTGGCAGATGTGATCAATAAATACGCCCTGTCTGACCTGCATTTGCCCAACGGCCGGCAGGCCGGCACGAAAGATAATAACAGCAAGCCCGAAGCGCCCAAAGCCGTAACAGCGGTGGATAGCGTGGATACGGTGGCACTGCAGCAGTAATAACCTGGACATTCCTGAACGTATGTAGCAGCCCGGTCATCGCAAGGTGGCCGGGTATTTTTTTTTCCAGGAAATAAGGAAGAAGAAATTATTTGATGATGACTTCGCGCACGGCTACTTCACCGAGCATTTCATTCACGAGTTGTATGATCTTGTCTTTGGAATAATTCAGCTCCTGCTTCAGGGGGGCTACATTGGAAGTGATGATGAGTTTACCATCAATGAGCTGGATGTTTTGGGTGTAACGGGCAATGGTCTTACCCATGAGCTGTTCCCAGTTTTCCTGCACCCGCACCTCGGTAAGCCGCGGCTTCATGCGGCTTTTATTAATGTAATCTTTGAGGGCATCGCCTATACTGATGGAACCGTAACGCATAGAACAAATGTAAGGGATTTGAACCCGAAAAAAATTGATTTTTTGTTTGAAAAAAGGCGATTAGTTTTCGGGGAAATTTGTAACGCCTGCAAATGAAAGCCATTTACCTGTACCTGTTGTTTTTGTTGATGCCCCTAGCCGCACTGGCACAAGATAAACAAGCATCAAAGCCCGCGTCGTGTAAGTGCGATTCCAGCTACACGTTTGTGGAAAAGATGCCGGAATTCCCGGGAGGAGAGGTGGCGTTAAACAAATTATTGGGAGGAGATGTGCAAAGGATTTATGGCAGATGGCTGTACACCCTGAAAGATACTGCCATATTGTACACGAGGGTGGTGCTGGAACTGACGGTTTGCAAAGACGGATATGTAGGCCTTGTACATATAAGCCAGCCCAAAGAATTGCCGGGTTCCTACCGCAGGCAAATAGCAGCCTGCATACAACGGGTGCCCTGGAGGCCTGGCAGGCAAGGCGGCAATCCAGTATGTGTAAAATTGCTGATACCTTTACGTTATGAATTGCAGGACTAAGGCATGGCCGTTTTTCCAGTATTGTTATCTCCTGTCTTCATCTCAATCAACTGCAACAACTCCGGCCGCTCCCCAAACGCCGCCTTCAACCTTTCTGCGTGCGTATCCGTAATGAACACCTGTCCGTACGCATCCGCACTCACCAGCGCTATCAGCCGCGTCACCCTTTCCTGGTCCAGTTTTTCAAACACGTCGTCCAGCAGGAGCAGGGGCGGGTAATGTTTTTGCTGCTGCATCACCCCGTACTGCGCCAGTTTCAGTGCAAAGAGAAAACTCTTGCGCTGTCCCTGGGAAGCACTGCTTTTCATGGCATGATCATCCAGCAGGAACACCAGGTCATCCCGGTGAATACCGTCGCTGGTGCGTTGCAGCATTTTGTCTTTCGTGCGGTTGGCCGCCAGTACCTGGGCCAGGCTTTGGGTGTGCAGGCTGCACTGGTAGCGGATGTCCACCACTTCGTGCCGGCCGGCCAGGTAATCGTACCGGTCCTGCACCTGGGTGATGAAGGCCGGCAGGAACGCGTTGCGCGCAGCGTATACCGGCTCCCCGTGTTGCACCAGCTGCGCGTCAAAGATGTCCAGCAGGGCATCCTGGGAGTGGGTTTGCTGCGGCAGGGATTTGAGCAGGCTGTTGCGCTGCTGTAATACTTTCTGGTAGGCCATGAGGTGCTCCAGGTAGCCGGGTTGCAGTTGGGAGAGGAGGCCATCCAGCCATTTGCGCCTTTGCTCGCTGCCGCCCAGGATGATCGCTGCATCGTCCGGGGCGATCATCACGGCGGGCAGCTGGCCAATGTGGCGGGAAAAGCGGTCATAAGGATCGTCATTAAGGCTGATCTCCTTTTTCCCGTCCTTAAAGGTGCAGACCACCTTTTCTTCCTGGTTATTTTTCCGGAAATGCCCTTCCAGGCGGAAACCGTTGGTATGGTAGCGGGTATTCTGGCTTTCACTGTTGGTAAAGTAGCTCTTGGTGAAGCAGAGGTAATAAATGGCGTCCAGCAGGTTGGTCTTCCCTGATCCGTTGGGGCCGGTGATGCCCACCACGCGATGGGTGAAGCGGAACTGCTGCTGGGTGTAGTTTTTAAACTGTACCAGCGAAATGGACTGTAGCGAAAGCATGCAAGTGGGCCTTAAAACCGTTTTAGCACGGGGGACATCCCGGCGCGGGGCCGGCAAATATACGCCAAAACCCGCCATGGCAGGCCATGTTTGCCGGCCCCACCATAAAATTTAGTTTTTAGGATTTTCCTGTTATATTTGCGGACAAATTTAGAAAGAGTGCAAACTAAAACAGAAGGAAAGACGAAGTTCACCAAAGAAACATACCTCACCTGGTATGAGTCTATGTTGTTGCAGAGACGCTTTGAAGAAAAGGCCGGCCAGTTGTATGGAATGCAGAAGATCCGTGGTTTTTGCCATCTTTATATCGGCCAGGAAGCCATTTCAGCCGGTTGCGTATCCGCTACCAAACCTGGCGACAAATTCATCACCGCCTACCGTGACCACGCCCTGGCAATTGCCAAGGGAATGACCGCTAATGAGTGCATGGCCGAACTGTTCGGTAAAGCAACCGGTTGTTCTAAAGGTAAAGGAGGCAGTATGCACTTCTTCTCTAAGGAAAAAGGTTTCTTCGGCGGCCACGGTATCGTAGGTGCGCAGATCGGCACCGGTGCAGGTCTGGCATTTGCTGAAAAATACCTGGGCACAGATAACGTAGTACTGGCATTCTTTGGTGACGGCGCCGCCCGCCAGGGTATCCTGCACGAGACCTTCAACATGGCCATGCTGTGGAAACTGCCCGTGATCTTTATTTGCGAAAACAACCGCTACGCCATGGGTACCTCCGTAGAGCGTACTTCCAACGTACTGGACATCTATAAACTGGGTGCCGCTTACGAAATGCCTGCCGACGATATTGACGGCATGAGCCCCGAAGCCGTACACGAAGGCGTGTCTAAGGCTGTAGCCCGCGCCCGCGCCGGTGAAGGCCCCACCTTGCTGGAAATCAAGACCTACCGCTACAAAGGCCACTCCATGAGTGATCCCGCTAAATACCGTACCAAGGAAGAGGTAGAAGAATATAAGGAACAAGACCCGATCAACGTAACCCTGAAGACCATCCTCTCCAAGAAATGGGCTACAGAAGCGGAGATCGAAGCCATCAATGAGAAGGTGAAAAAAGAAGTGGAAGACTGCGTGAAATTCGCGGAAGAGTCTCCCTGGCCTTCTGATGACGAACTGCTGAAAGATGTGTACGTTCAGCAGGACTATCCCTTCATCGTGGACTAATCAAAAACTTTTAAAGGTTAATTGCCCATTCTGCGGATAAGCGGTTAACCTTTTTTATATTTGTACAGCGGTGCTGCTCACGGGCGTACCGTTTTTTAGCATTTAATAAACAACATTCACAACACACCCAATGGCAGAAGTTACAAATAAAGCCAATTCGTCCCACGACACCTCTAAACCTGTTAACAAAGAATTTGATCCGCAGGAGGCAATGGACCGCGCTTCTTTTTTCTACAAAAAGAACCAGAATGTGATCCTGGGTGGCCTCGCCGCTGTGGTGATCGTTGTGGGTGGTTATTTCGCCTATAAGAACTTTGTCTCTAAACCGAATGAAGCAAAAGCACAGGCAATGATCTTCCACGCACAGGAATACTTTGCCCGCGATTCCTTTAAACTGGCCCTGAACGGCGACGGTAACAACTACGGTTTCCTGCAGGTGATAGATAAGTACGGCAGCACACAGGCCGGTAACCTGGCCCGCTACGATGCCGGTGTTTCCTACATGCGCCTGGGCGATTACCAGAAAGCCATCGACATGCTGAATGGTTTCTCCGCCAGTGATGACGTGCTGCAACCCATGGCACTCGGTGTAACCGGTGATGCCTACATGGAGCTTAACAAAATAGACGAAGCAGTAACCGCCTACAAAAAGGCCGGCCACGCCAGTGATAACAACCTCACCTCCGCCATGTACCTGTTCCGCGCAGGCCTGGCCCTGGAAAAAGCAGGTAAGAACCAGGAAGCGATCGACGTTTACAAAGAGATCCGCTCTAAATACCCGAACACCCTCGAAGGCCGTGACATGGACAAGTACCTGGCACGCCTGGGTGAAGTGAAGGAATAGTAATTTCCAATACCAGGGAAACCGCAGGTTTCAACTTTAAATTTCCCTGGGGCCCAATATCAATTTCCAAAAGACATACCACACCACATGGGATGTTTTTTGGAAATTGTTGTTTTAAGGAAATGCTGGCCCCGCGCGGGTTTAAAAGCAATAGGGAAATGAGAATTTACCAATAGCATAAGCCCCCGTTTCACCGTAAACTTGCCGTTGAAGCGGTGGCCCCCGGGATTTGATAGTGGGGCTTCCGGGAGAATGGAAATTGTTTGCCGGAAATTATTTCCCCTGGTATGGGAAATTGTTCTTTGGAAATTATTGTTTCCCGAACGGTTAGTTGGAATTTCATTTAAATTTGGTCATCAAATCATAATATCAAGAAACCAATGTCTACAAATAATCAGAGCCTTTTGGATAATGCTGGCATTCTCAACCTCGAGGATGCCAGCATTGTTATGGTATCAACTGAGTGGAACCATGCCGTGACCAATGAACTGGTAGCAGGATGCGAAAGGACGCTAAAGGAAAATAAAGTCACTAAATTGTGCAAGGTGGTAGTACCAGGGGCCTTTGAACTGCCCTTTGCCGTGAAGCAGTACTGGGAATCCACCAAGGGCACCGGCAAGCAACCCAGTGCCATCATCGCCTTTGGTTGCGTGATCCGGGGAGGCACGCCCCACTTTGAATACGTGTGCCAGGCAGTAACGGAAGGTATCCTGCAATTGAACTTGCAACTGCCCATTCCGGTGATCTTTGGCGTACTCACGGTAGACAACCAGGAGCAGGCGGATGAACGCATTGGCGGTATCCACGGGCACAAAGGCGAAGAAGCGGCCCTCACCGCCCTGAAAATGGTGTCGTTTTTGCGCAACCTCTCCAAGAAAGGATGATCGTTACCGGGGAATCATCAGCGGTTAATGACCCGCTGTACCGTTAACAACTATCCGATCCACTTTTCGCAGCAGGCGGTTAACGGTTATACGATTAGCCATACAACGGTTACACGCTTATACAATTAACGATTAACAATTAACGCTTAACAATGAACGTCCAGCTTTTTATTCCATGCTTCGTAGACCAGCTGTTCCCTGAAACGGCATTCAATATGGTAAAAGTACTGGAGAAGCTGGGGTGCACCGTCTCTTACAATACAGACCAGACCTGTTGCGGCCAGCCGGCCTTCAACGCAGGCTACTGGGATGAATGCCGCACCGTGGCCACCAAGTTTGTGAAAGACTTTACCCCTTACGATTATATCGTGGCGCCCAGCGGTTCCTGCACGGGCTTTGTCCGCAATTACTACGGCAAACTGTTCGACAACTCCGCCGCTCACAATGAAGTAAAACAACTGAAGCGGAACCTCTACGAGTTCACCGAATTCCTGACCGAGGTGCTGAACGTGACAGACCTGGGGGCTACGCTTAACGGGGTAGGCACCTACCACGATGCCTGCGGTGCACTGCGCGAATGCGGCATCAAGGAAGGCCCGCGCAAGCTGCTGGAAAAAGTGAAAGGGCTGGAGCTACGTGAAATGACGGATTGTGAAACCTGCTGCGGCTTTGGCGGCACCTTTGCCGTGAAGTTCGAGCCTATTTCCATCGGTATGGGGGAGCAAAAAGTACACAACGCGGTGAATAGCGGTGCAGACTACCTCATCTCCACAGACCTGTCCTGCCTTATGCACCTGGATGGCTACATCCGCAAGCACGGCACCAACATTAAGATCATGCACATTGCCGACGTACTGGCAAGTGGATGGTGATCATAAAAAAAGAAGACATCATGAACCACTGGCTCGTAAAATCCGAACCATTCAAATATCCCTGGGAGCAGTTTGTAAAAGACAAGAAAACCTTCTGGGACGGCGTACGTAACTACGAAGCGCGCAACAACCTCCGCGCCATGAAAAAAGGCGACCTGCTTTTCTGGTACCACAGCAATGAGGGCAAAGAAATAGTAGGCATTGCCGAAGTAGTGAAAGAAGCCTACCAGGACCCCACCACGCCAGATCCCAACTGGGTGGTAGTAGACCTGAAGCCCGTAAAGCCTTTCAAAAAATTTGTAACCCTGGCCCAGATCAAAGCAGAGAAACGCCTGGAAAACATGGCCCTCGTGCGTCGTGGCCGTATCTCCGTAGTACCCGTTACACCAGAAGAATGGAATGTGGTGATGGAGATGGGAGATATGAAATAGTACAAACCATGAAACCGAAACTTGTAGTCCTTACCGGGGCTGGCATCAGCCAGGAGAGCGGCCTGCGCACCTTTCGTGATAGCGACGGGCTGTGGGAGGGATATGATGTGTACGAGGTGGCGTCGCCCGGGGGATGGGAAAAGAACCCCCAGCTGGTGCTGGACTTTTACAATATGCGCCGGCACGATGTGCTGAAAGCCGCGCCCAATGCGGCCCACACGGGACTGGCGAAGCTGGAGGACAAATACGATGTGCACATCATTACCCAGAACATAGACGACCTGCACGAGCGGGGCGGCTCTACTAAAGTGCTGCACCTGCACGGGGAGATCACCAAGGCCCGCAGCGTGCTGGATGAATACCGCGCCTATCCCTACACGGCAGACCTCAAAATAGGCGACCTGGCAGCGGATGGCGGCCAGTTACGCCCTTTCATTGTATGGTTTGGAGAAGCAGTGCCCATGATAGAAAATGCCGCGGCCATTGCGGCAGCGGCAGATATCTTCGTGATCATCGGCACCTCCCTGAACGTGTACCCGGCTGCAGGGCTTATTGACGTAACGAAACGCAACATCCCCAAATATCTCATTGATAAAAGCATCCCGGCAGTCAGCGGCAGCCATCGCATCAAAACGATAGCAATGCCTGCTACATTAGGTGTGGCGCAGCTGTTAGCGGAATTGCTGTAGGTTTGAACTTTTCACGCAGCCTGTAAATTGAAGCCCGGAACTACCTTCATTCAAAGCTCTCCACGAACTTAATATCAAACTCCTCCAGTTCCTTTAATACCGGGTTGTAGATCTCCGGCAGGATGGGGATATGCAGGCCGGTAAGCGCTATTTTATCACTCAGTACCAGCTTGGCCATGATGCCCAGCGGCAGCCCCACGGTCTTGGCCATGGCGGTATGTACAGCGTCCTCACCCTGCACGATGAGGTAACTGTTGATACGCGTGGGCAGGTTGCGCCGTTCAAACTCAATTTCATGCTGCATCACGATGAGGTCTTTATCGTGATCTTCCATTTTCAGTTTATTTTCCAGCACGTGTTGCAGCACGTCGGCGTTGGAGCGTTCGCCCAGGGCAATCTGGTCACCGTTGAGAATGCCCAGGAACTTGAGCTGGCGGATCACTTTCGACTTGGCGCTCACGCCCAGGTACTGGGCCACTATTTCTTCGTGCGAAAGATGGGCGGGATGCGCATCGATCTGCTGGGAGGCCCACTGGAAGTAGGGGAGATGGTCGGTACTGAGTTTAACGCCATCACGGGTAAGGCCCAGCTTTATGAGGGCATTCCAGCCTTCACAGAAATCGGGGAAGCGCAGGGTGGCGCGCATGAAGGTGTTGATGTTTTCCAGGTGATAGGCTTCCATATAGCCCAGGGAATCACGGTTGGGATAATAGGCCAGCTTGCCGATGCTGGGCACCTGCACGGTTTTATTGTGGTCAAATAACTGCTCGTATTGTACTTCGCGGATGCGGCCTTTCTCTTTGTATACCGCACCGCTGCTGCCCGCCATTACAATGTTGCGCGGGTTCCAGGAGATCTTGTAGCTCCACGGATTATCATTGCTTTCCGGTGAGATGAGGCCGCCGCAATAGGATTTGAAAGAAGAGATCTGCCCGCCTTTTTTCTCAATGCTGTGAATGAGTTTCATGGCAGACATATGATCCAGCCCCGGGTCCAGGCCCATTTCATACAGGAAAAGCACGCCGGCGGCGGCTATCTCGGGTTCCAGTTTTTTTACTTCAGCATCGAGATAGGAGGCGGTCAGCAAATGTTTTTTGAATTGGATGCAATCGCGCGCCACCAGGATATGGAGGGCCGGTGGCAGCAGGGAGATCACCAGGTCTGCTTCCCGGATGAGTTTTTGCCGGCTGCCGGCGTCTTTTACATCAATGGCTACCGGAGTAGCATAGTAAGATTTGCCCGTTTTGGATTTCACCAGTTGTAGATCATGATCGGCCACGGTTACGTGCCATTTCTGTCGGGCTGCGTTGTGGAGCAGGTAGTCGATCAGGATGGTAGCTGATTTTCCGGCGCCAAACAATGTAATGTTCTTCATAGTAATTTGTACGGTCGTTAAAAAAGTGGCGGGGCAAATTGCACGCAAGCACTTGGTTTATGTTCGGAAATGAAAGCAGAATTGGTTTGGGATGCTTTACATATTTTAATTATCCCCTTAAAACGTATTGACATCCAGTAAGCTATAAGTCGTCTGGTGGTTAGTGATAGGCGGCGAAACATTGAGTCTATTCCGCATATAATAATTCTCCTTTAACTGACAGCAAAAATAAGTGGTCATTGGTTAATGCGGCGTTAATACAAAACTAAATTTTACCTCGTTTACAATTAGTTATGAGGGAAAATACTCATGTGTGAGGGAGGACAGAACCTGGAATTGAGGTAGTAAGTTACCGTGGGTTTGGAAATGGTTAACCGGAAATTGCCCTGCCGGTGCGTTATTCTTTTTTAAGTTTTTTTTAACAATTCCCCCTGAACCGTTGAAATTATCTCCAAGATAAATTGGGTCGGTTTAACGCATTGAAAACGAGCCCGCTAGGGTCACAAAAAATGGCCGCTGCTAATCACCGGTCCGTTTTAGCACAAATTCAGGGCAAAATTGCCGTTTTCCTTTGCCCACAGCTTATCCACAAGCGCGGAAATGTGACACAAACGGGTTATATTTGCGCTTCGTTGATCATTACAGAATAACCTGTAAACCAATAACTAATGATAGAAAACCAGGATAATCTAGAAAATCCCGAGAACCTGGACGGTGGCGATGAAAGTCGTATCGTCAGGATCAACATTGAAGAGCAAATGAAAACGGCTTACATCGACTATTCCATGTCGGTGATCGTGGGCCGTGCCTTGCCCGATGTGCGGGACGGTTTGAAGCCGGTGCACCGCCGCGTTTTGTTTGGGATGAAAGAATTGGGCAACACCAGCAACAAACCCTATAAAAAATCCGCCCGTATCGTAGGGGAGGTGATGGGTAAATATCACCCCCACGGCGATGCTTCCATTTATGACACCATTGTACGCCTGGCCCAGCCCTGGTCCATGCGTTACCCGATGGTAGACGGTCAGGGTAACTTTGGTTCCGTGGATGGCGATATGCCCGCGGCCATGCGTTACACCGAGATCCGCCTCCAGAAGATCGCGGAAGCCCTCCTGGAAGACCTGGATAAAGAAACGGTAGATTTTACCCTCAACTTTGATGATACCCTCGAAGAGCCTACCGTGTTGCCCACCCGCATTCCCAACCTGCTGGTGAATGGTGCGGCCGGTATTGCCGTAGGCATGGCTACCAATATCATGCCCCACAACCTTTCCGAAGTGGTGGACGCCTGCGTGGCCTTCATCGATAACCGGGACATCACCATCGAAGAGATCACCAAACACCTGAAAGCACCCGACTTCCCCACCGGCGGTATCATTTACGGCTACGAGGGCGTGAAGCAGGGCTTTGAAACCGGCCGTGGCCGCGTGGTGGTGAGAGGCCGCATCAACGTGGAAACCTCCAAGGCCGGCCGCGAAAGACTGGTGATCTATGAACTGCCCTACCAGATCAACAAAGCCATCCTGCACCAGAAAATTGCACAGCTGGTAAACGATAAGATCATTGAAGGCATCTCCGATGTACGCGATGAATCTGACCGCGAAGGTATGCGCCTGGTGATAGACCTGAAGCGCGAAGCGATTGCCAACGTGGTGATCAACCAGCTCTTCAAGTATTCAGAACTGCAAACTTCTTACGGCATCAATAATGTGGCCCTGGTAAAAGGCCGCCCGCGTATCCTCAACATCAAGGAAATGCTGAGCGAGTTCGTGGAATTCCGCCATGAAGTAGTGGTACGCCGTACCAGCTATGAATTGCGCGAAGCGGAAAAACGCGCCCACATCCTGGCCGGCTATCTCATTGCCCTGGACCACCTGGACGAAGTGATCGCCCTGATCCGCAGCTCTAAAACCCCGGATGAAGCGAAAGATGGCTTGATCAGCAACTTCCAGCTGTCCGATATCCAGGCCAAAGCTATCCTAGAACTGCGCCTGCAGCGCCTCACCGGCATGGAACGCGACAAGATCCGCGAGGAGTACGAAGAAGTGATGAAACTCATTGCCCACCTGAAAGATATCCTGGCAAATGAAGGCCTGCGCTTCCAGATCATCAAGGACGAACTGGAAGACGTGAAGAAACGTTTTGGAGACGAACGCAAGACCGAGATCCAGTACCTGGCCAGCGAAATGCGCATTGAAGATATCATTGCCGAAGAAGATGTGGTGATCACCATTTCCCACCTCGGTTATATCAAGCGCACGTCCGCTTACGACTTCCGCCAGCAGAAACGCGGCGGCCGTGGCGCCATGGGCGGCAAGACCCGCGATGAGGACTATATTGAGCACCTCTTCGTGGCCTCTACCCACCACACCATGCTGTTCTTCACCGAAAAGGGCCGTTGCTACTGGCTGAAAGTGTACGAGATCCCCGAGGGCGAAAAACAAGGCAAGGGCCGCGCCATCCAGAACCTCATCAACCTGCCGGGCGATGATAAGATCCGCGCCATCATTGACATTAAAGACCTGGGAGACCAGGACTTCATCAATAACCACTTTATCCTGCTCTGTACCAAGAACGGGATCATTAAGAAAACCTTGCTGGAAGAGTTTTCCCGCCCGCGCCAGAACGGCGTGAACGCTATCACCATCAACGATGGGGACCAGCTGCTGGACGTGAAGCTGACCAACGGGAAGAGTGAAGTGATGATGGCCCTCCGCAGTGGCCGTGCCATCCGCTTCCCCGAAGATACCGTGCGCGACACCGGCCGTGGCGCCATTGGCGTACGCGGTATTGAAGTGGACAATGAAAATGACGAGGTAGTTGGTATGATTTCTGCGAACAAGGACGACGACGCGCACACCGTTCTGGTGGTGTCTGAGAAAGGGTTCGGCAAGCGTACCAGCATCGAGGAATACCGCATCACCAACCGGGGTGGAAAAGGAGTGAAAACCATCAGCATCACGGAAAAAACCGGGCGCCTCATTGCCATCCTGAACGTAACCGAGAAGGATGACCTGATGATCACCTGCAAATCCGGCATCACCATCCGCATGTCCGTAAGGGATGTGCGCGAAGCCGGCAGGGCCACGCAGGGCGTACGCCTGATCCGCCTGGATGAAAGCGACGAAATTGCCGCTATTGCCCGCCTGGATGAACAGGAAGAACAGACAGACGCAGTAGAAGAAGGACTGGTACTGGATGCCGCCATCATAGACCCGGCTGCGCTTACAGACGAAGATATGACAGGTGAAACGCCTGCAGATGAGGAAGCAGGTGACGCCGAAGATAACGATGCGCCAACAGAAGAGTAAACTAACAACAGTTAAATAATAGTGCCGGCATTCCACACGGATGCCGGCACTTATCGCGAAGCTGATAAACGGCTGAATGTAGCAACGCCTGTAGTTTGTGTGCGCCCAGGCCAATGCCAGCAAGCTTTTCGACCATTCAATGAAGCACTGTACAGACCCCGGTCTGGTACAGTTAGCCCATACTTTTACTGAAACCTTTTAAAATTTTAACTGCGCGCCTAGCCCGCACCTTAAATTAAGAGCACATGAAAAAACTAATGGTATCTCTTCTCTTTTGCTCGGCCACGATGGCTGCCATGGCACAGAGAGCAAAAGTGAACAGTGCAGAAGATTACCTGAAAAGCAACGAACCGGAGAAAGCACAGGCAGACATCAACGCTGCCCTGCAGAATGACAAGACGAAGAACGATGCGAAGACCTGGTACGTAAAAGGAAAGGTAGATGAAGCACTGTCCGTTAAAAGCAAAAGCGTTCCCCTGGCGGATTCTGCTTACGAAGCTTACAAAAAAGCACTGGACATCAACCCCAAGCTGCCAGACGCTGTACTGGAAATGCACCAGCGTATGTATAACCTCTATGCCATCATTGGCAACGCAGGTTATGAAGCCCTGAACAACCAGCACTGGGATAGCGCCGCCACTTACTTTGACCGCGCGCAGGACCTGGCCGCTTACTATAACAGTAAGAACATGGCCGGCACCATTGCCACGGATACCAACATGATCTTCTACTCCGGCTATGCCCTGCAACAGGCCGGCCAGAAAGATTCCGCGCTGGTACGCCTGCAGAAAGCCGCTGACCTGCAGTTCAACAAGGAAGCTGCCCTGTACGTGGTACTGGGCCAGGACTACGAAGAAAAAGGCGACAACGAAAAATGGCTGAAAGCGATCGAAGACGGCAAGAAGCTGTTCCCGAAAGACAAGCGCTTCAACGATATGGAAATGGTGTACTACGCCAAGACCGGTAAAACTTCCGAGCTGACCTCCATGCTGGATAAAAAGCTGGCAGAAAACCCGAACGATTTTGCCACCGTACTGGATTACGCCATCCGCATGGATAACATGGCTAACCCCCACAACGAAAAAGGCGAAGACGCTCCCAAACCCGCTAACTACGATGAACTGATGACCAAAGCAGAAAATGGTTATAAGAAAGCCGTAGAACTGAATGGCAGCGATGCAGTAGCCAACTTCCAGCTGGGCGCCCTGTACTTCAACCGCGCCGTAGGTTTCAACAAGGAACTGAACGCCATGGACAGTAAAGGCCAGGGTTCTCCCAAAGGCAAGGAACTGCAAACCAAAGTAGAAGGCCTTATGAACCAGGCACTGCCCTTCTTTGAGAAAGCAGAAGAAGGTTTTGCCGCTAAAGGCACCAGCATTGAGCCCAGCGACAAACAGACCTACCAGAGCTGCCTGTACGCCCTGCAAAAGATCTATGCGATCAAGAACCAGAACGACAAGGTTGACGCCGTGAAGAAGAAACTCGAAGCACTGTAAGTCAATTCCAGGAACAGATAAGATCCGGCACCGGATCCTGTCGAAATATTTTTGTAAAAAGCGCTTGCCGGACGGCAGGCGCTTTTTGCGTTAAAACATATGATAATTTCATTATATTTACAGCAACTATCCATTCCTATGAAAGCCATTCCCTCATCCCGGCGCCTGCGCGCTGTGCTTGTGTTCTTTTGCGGCGCATTGCTCTCCACCCTTTCCCTCCACGCGCAAACCACCGATGCCCACGTAACCTTCAGCGCACCCATTGAAGAACCGGCGTCCGGCTGGTGCAAGCTGCTGCTGCTTAAGAACGGCAACACCTGCTTCCTCCGCTTTACCCGCCGCGATGGCATCCTGGTGGGCATGTACGACACTGCGCATGCCCTGCTGCAAACAGATACCATCACCAGCAACCTCTGGGAGGTGAAGTCCATGGCAGACGCAGAACTGGACGGCGTTTACGAGATCAATGGAGATGTAGTGATCTTTATACAACAACTTATCAAATACAGGCCCACCCTTATCCGTATGGTGCTGGACGGCCAGAACGGCCACCTGGTACGGGAAGACAAACTGGGTGAGCTGGCTTCCATCCAGAAACGCCAGGTATATGCACTGAACAACGCAGCCTCGCATGATTGCTATGTTGAAAAAGACCCACGCTCCGGTTACTACGCTGTGGCCTTTTTCAACGGTACAGAACTGGCGCACGATAGTACGGATGCCACTCATGTGCAGGTGGTGCATTATGCACCGGACCATCACGAGATACACCGCGCCAGCTACTACACGCCAGACAGCAGCTATGATTACTACAGTTACCTCCACATGCAGGTACAGGGTGGGGAAGCGGTATACCTGGCCAGCATGGCCTTCAACACGCATACCAGCAAGCGGGAAGAGGATTCCCGCCTGATGATAGCCCGCCTGGGCGCTACAGACACGGCTTTTCGCTTCCAGGCGGCAGACCGCCAGCACAATGCAGGTTACGCCAGCGGCATGCTGCAATGCCTGCCCGGCCAGCCGGTACGCCTGCTGGTGACCATGATGCCGGCAGAAATGAGCCGGAAAAAAGTACAGGGCAACCTGCCCGTGTACTACCTGCGTTTTGACGCACAAACCCTGAAGCCCCTGGACCAGGAAACCCTGCCCATGGCCGCCGCAACCTTGTATGCGAAGGCACACCTGCAGTACCAGGATGACTACAGCGGGATGCTGCAACAGTGGCTGCCCCTGGCAGACGGATCGTCCCTGCTGCTGCAGGAATCCGTGCGCCAGTTCATCCAGGGAGGCTCCACATTTAATAAAACCATTACGGGGTTGGGAGATGTAGGCATTACCCACCTGGATGCCAGCGGCAAAGAGCAGCAGGCCGTGGTGATGAACAAGATCCAGTCGGCCGCGGGCACGTATGAGCCTTTCTACCAATACCGCCGCAATAAAACGGAATGGTCTTTCCGCAACCGCACTACCGGCCCCACGGTAAATGGATTCCTGAGTTATGCCTTTGTACAGAATGCCAAAGGGGACTATTTCCTGTACAACCAACTGGTGTCTACCACACCGGGCGATTACACCGTAGCCACCCGTCCGCTGAGAACTATAACAGAAGCGGGTTTGGTGTGCTATCACTATGTGGACGGGCAAATGCTGCAGCTGAAATTATTCCCGCCCCAGACCTCGCTCACGGAGGCGCCTAAATACTATGCCTGCATGCTGGATGCCTCCGCAGACGATGCCGCCCGCAACCGCTATGCCACCATAATGATAGCGCATAATGATACAGAGCGCAAGGCTTACCTGGCCTGGATCTCCTTTTAGATACCGCCCTGTTATTAAAAAAGGTATGGAATACACACTTCCTGGAAAATAGAAGTAGGGGTATTCAATACCTTTTTTTATTTTTCAGGAATAGTGCACTTTAAATTACACGTATGAAAACACTCCTCGCTATCCTGGTCCTTACTTTCCTGTTGCCCCTGGCCCTGAAAGCGGGCCCGGGCCCCAGCTACTGGAATGAGATCCAGGCTTTCAAAAGGGCCGACAGTATTGCATTCCCGGCTGCCAATGGTATTCTGTTCATCGGCAGTTCTTCCTTTACCAAGTGGACGGATGTGAAAGAATATTTCCCGGGATACCCGATCATTAACCGCGGTTTTGGAGGCTCCACCCTGGAAGACGTGATCCGTTATGTGTATGACATTGTGCTGCCTTACAAACCCAAGCAGGTGGTGGTGTATTGTGGTGATAACGACCTGGCGCATGATGTGCCGGCGGATGAAGTGGTGCTGCGTTTCAAGACCCTGTTTGCCATGATCCGTACCAACCTGCCCCATGCACGGATAGACTTTGTATCCATCAAAAAGAGCCCCAGCAGGGCCAAGTTTTATGCAGCCGTTGATCGGGTGAACCACACCCTAGCACAGTTCCTGAAAAAGCAGCCGAATGCGGATTATATTGACGTGACCACCGGCATGCTGGACGCCAGCGGACAGCCGCGGGAAGAGCTTTTCCTGCCGGACCGCCTGCATATGAAACCGGCCGGTTATGCGATCTGGAAAACTGCCATGCTCCCTTATCTGCTGAAATAATGAAAATATTCAGGATCCTTTACGTACAGGTACTGGCCGGCATATTGCTGGGTATCCTCTGTGGCTGGCTGTGGCCGGGCTTTGCACCGGTGGCGAAGGTGATCAATGAAACGTTCATCAACATGATCCGCATGGTGATAGCGCCCTTCATTTTCCTTACCATCGTATCGGGCGTGGCCGGTGCCGGCAATATGCGCCAGGTAGGCCGTGTAGGCGGCAAGGCATTGCTGTATTTTGAAGTAGTGACCACCTTTGCACTCATAGTGGGCGTGGTGGTGGCCAATGTGATCAAGCCCGGCGCCGGCGTGGAGTTCAAGGCAATAGATGCCGCCAAGGTGGCGGCGTACGCGGAGAAAGGCAAAGAAATGAACTGGGGTGAATTTTTCTCTCATATTGTGCCGGCAAACGTGGTAGATGCCTTTGCCAAAGGCGATATCCTGCAGGTACTGTTCTTCAGCATCCTTTTTGCCTTTGGGCTGCGCATGCTGGGCGATGCGGGTAACGGGTTGCTGGTCACCTTTAACCGGCTGAACAAAGTCCTGTTCAACGTGCTCAAGATCGTGATGAAAGTGAGCCCCATCGGCGCTTTCGGCGGGATGGCGTTCACCATTGGGATGTTTGGCTTTAAGACGCTGGCGGTGCTGGGCAAACTGTTGCTTACCTTCTATGTAACAGGCTTCCTGTTCATTTTCGTAGTGCTGTGGGCCATTTGCCGCAGCCAGGGCATCAGCCTCTGGAAATTACTGGGCTATATCAAAGCGGAGATCCTCATTGTAATAGGGGCCAGCAGCAGCGAATCCGTATTGCCTACCATCATGCAAAAGCTTACATACGCAGGCTGCGATAAAGAGGTGGTAGGCCTGGTGGTGCCCGCGGGCTACAGCTTTAACCTGGATGGCACTACCATTTACCTGAGCCTTAGCATCATCTTCCTGGCACAGGTCTTCCACGTAAACCTTTCCCTGGGCCAGGAACTTACGGTGATCGGTATCCTGATGCTTACCAGCAAGGGGGCGGCGGGCGTATCCGGCAGTGGTTTTATTGTGCTGGCCTCCACGCTTACCGCCCTGAAAGTGATACCGGTAGAGGGTTTGGGCATGCTCTTCGGGGTAGACCGGTTTATGAGTGAAGGCCGCGCCGTGATCAATGTGATTGGCAATACGGTGGCCGCTGTGGTGATCTCCAAAAATGAAAAAGCCCTTGATGAAAAACGTTTTCATGAAGTGGTGCATCTTAAACAACCTACCCAAACAAGCGATATATGAAACCCAATGTGATCATCAGTTATTGTCCCAAATGCGGGTGGCTGCTGCGTTCCGCCTGGATGGCACAGGAGCTGCTCACCACTTTTACGGATGACCTGCAAGGTGTATCCCTGCAACCCGCAGCGATCAACGGCACTTTTAAGGTCTGGGTAAATGATACGCTCCTTTGGGACCGCAAGCGGGAACAGGACTTCCCCGACATCAAAGTATTGAAACAACTGGTGCGCGACATTGCCGCGCCGGGGAAACCGTTGGGACATAGTGACAAGCCGGCAGAGTAGGGGGCTTCCGGGTATTAGACACGCGGGTAAATTTTTCAACACGTGTAGTGGATCATTATATCCATTTTTTGTTTATTTTTTACAACGGAAAGATTTACAATCTTTTCTAGTACGCATTTATCCCGGTGTGGTGCTTACTACCCGTCACTGTTACGCATGTACCAGGCTTTGTACTTAATACTTACTACCTAATACATCCCACCCAATATGACCGTCCGCCGTAATTCCGCTATCATCTTCGTTGTCATCGCGGTGCTCATTGATTTCATGGGCATTGGTCTTATTGCCCCCATCATTCCTAAATTGCTGGAGCAGCTTACAGGAAAAGGGTTGAGTGATTCCGCGGGGTACAGTGGGTGGTTGTCATTTGTATATGCGTTGCTATTGTTCTTTTGCGCGCCCATTATGGGCAACCTGAGCGACCAGTACGGGAGGCGGCCTTTGCTGCTGATCTCTTTACTGGGACTGGGCGTGGATTACCTGTTCTCCGCTTTTTCGCCTACACTGGGCTGGCTGTTCCTGGGACGGGCCATAGCAGGGCTTTGCGGTGCCAGTATCACTACGGCCAGCGCCTACATTGCGGATGTGAGCACGCCGGAAAACAGGGCCCAGAATTTTGGGCTGATCGGCGCCGCATTTGGCGCCGGCTTTGTACTGGGACCGGCCCTGGGCGGGCTGGTGGCGCATTGGGGCGTGCGGGCACCTTTTATAGCGGCGGCCTGCCTGTCGTTTTGCAATGCCACGTTTGGTTATTTTGTGCTGCCGGAGTCCCTGCTCCCGGAAAACCGCCGCCGGTTTGAATGGAGGCGGGCCAATGCTATCGGCTCCCTGCAGCACCTGCGCCAATACCCGCTGGTATTGGCTTTGGCCGCCGCGTTGTTCTTTATTTACTTATCCGGCCAGTCGTTGCAAAGCACCTGGAATTTTTATACCATGTTTAAGTTTGACTGGTCTGAAGGCATGATCGGCGCCTCGCTTGCGCTGGTGGGGGTAATGACCCTCATTGTGCAGGGAGGGCTTATCCGCATTATTATCCCCAGGGTGGGCAACCGGAACGCTATTTTTCTTGGTTTGCTCATCTATGGTGCCGGTATGACCGCGTTTGCCTTTGCCACCCAGGGCTGGATGATGTTTGGCGCGGCTTTCCTGGCGGCGGCCTTGTGCTGCCTGATCAGTTTTCTGCTGGCCTGGCGTGCGCTCCGTCATTATATGGCACCAAAATAGATTGTTAATTGCCAACCATCTGACAATTGGCAATAGTTATCAATTTAGTCATCTAATAGTTTACCCATGTTCAAACGCCCTTGGATCCGTTATACAGTTTATGCAGCAGGCGGTTTTCTCGTCCTGCTGGTATTGCTGTGGCTGGGCTTTGCATGGTACATCCATCATAACAAGGCCAGGTTGCTGGCCGATATTTCCCGGCAGCTGGAAGGCTCATTGAATGGCAAACTGGCCATCGGCGACATGGAGCCGGCCCTGATAGAAAGTTTTCCCAACGTATCTGTACAACTGCAGGATGTAACGCTGAGTGATAGCCTGGGACCGGAAAAGCATAAGCCCCTCCTGCATGCGGAGGCTATTTACGTACGGGTGAATATCTTTGCCCTTATTCATAAACAAGTGGATGTACGCCAGGTGACCTTTACCAACGGGCAGGTATATCTTTGTGAAGACAGTACCGGCTATTCCAACCTGTACCTGCTGAAACCCAAGCGGGCCGGACGTCCTGGCGTGCGTAAAGGAAACAGTCCTACCGTTGCCAAGGTGGAGCTGCGCAATGTAAACTTCACCTTCGATAATCAGCTGAAGCATAAGCTGTTTAATATAGATATTCAATCCCTGTTCGGGGCCATGCATTATCATGATGGCAACTGGATCTTCAGCACCAATCTCAAAGTTCTTTTTCATTCCTTTGCTTTTAATACCAACAACGGCAGCTTCCTGAAAGAACAGGTACTGGAAGGCGCGCTGGACGTGCATTACGACACGACCAGCCATGTGCTGGACATCCCGCAACAGCGGGTGTACATTGGCGGGCAGCGGGTATCACTGGGATTGCAGTTTGTGCTGCACAAAGAAGCCCCGCGCTTTAGCCTGGAACTACTGGCCAATGACCTGCCTTTTACCACAGCCGCTTCGTGGCTGTCGCACAATATTTCCCGTCATTTTGATACCATTTACCTGGAAAAGCCGGTGGATGTGCAGGCCCATGTCCAGGGCAGCTTATTGCCCGGCACCCAGCCGCACATCCAGGTGAAGTGGCAGACCACCGGCAATACGCTGAGCATTTACGGAAAAGAAATGACTGAGTGTATGTTCAACGGCACGTTTGATAATGAAAAGGAAAAAGGGAAAGGTTATAACGATGAGAATTCCGCTATTACCGCAGTGGGCCTCAAGGCGCGCTATGCCAATATTCCTTTCAGTGCGGATACGCTGCAGGTGGTGAACCTCCTGCACCCCAGGATCCGGGCACATTTCAAGGCTAACTTCCCGCTCACGGATGTAAATGACGCTACTGCCGATCTCTTTAAATTCAGCGATGGTGCGGCCAAGGCCGATCTTTTTTATGAAGGCGGTTTCCTGCCCAATGATACCGTACCGCCCAATATGCAGGGCGTGGTGGAAGTGCAGCATGCCGCGGTGGTATACCTGCCCCGCCAGCTATCCCTGCACAACAGCCAGGTGAAGCTGTACTTTAACGGGGCGGACCTGGAGCTGCATGACATGCGCCTGCAAAGTGATAAGAGCACACTGCTCCTGGATGGCACCGCGCCACATTTCCTGACCCTGTATTTTGAGAACCCTGATAAGATACTGATGGACTTCCAGATCCGGAGCTCCATGCTCAATGCCAATGAGTTCCGGGGCTTTCTGGCAGCGCGCAAACGCAGTGTGAGCAAGGCCGCCCAGCAAAAGGCCCGCCTCAAGGCAGTGGCCCGCCTGGACCAGGTGCTGGAAGCCTGCAGCGTACATCTGCACGCCACCATCGATAAGTTTACCTACCGCCGCTTTAGTGCCAGCAATGTGCGGGCAGATATTACGCTGGCCAAAGACGGCGTGATCGTGAGCCAGGGCTTCCTGGAGCATGCAGGCGGCTCCCTGACGCTGAAAGGCCGCACTTTTAACAAAGGCATGAATGACCCCTTCACGATAGACGCGCAACTGGATAAAGTGCGGGTAGACCAGTTCATGGGGGCGATGAACAACTTTGGCCTGGATGATATCAGCTACAGGAATGTAAAAGGCACCTTCTCCGCAAAAGCCCACCTGACGGGCCTCCTGCGCGATGATGGTGAAATGGTGACCAGCGCGCTGAATGGCACCATAAGTTTCAGCCTGGCAAATGGCGCCCTGGTTAAAGTGCCCATGTTTGAGAACATTGCCAAATTCTTTCCCCGCCGCAACCTGGATAATATCACCTTTGACGACGTGTCCAATACCTTTACCATCCGCAACGGCGTTGTGAGCATACCGCCCATGCACATTGCCACCAGCGCCGTGGTGATGGATGTGAAAGGCACCTATGCACTGGGCAAGCTGAAGGGTACTAACCTGCAGCTGGATGTGCCCATCCGCAACCCCCGTAAAGACAAAGACATTGCAGACGATGAGAAGCGGAAAAAGCGCCGCCGCCGCGGCATTGTACTGCACTTCAATGCAGTGGACGGCCCCGGTGGGAAGGTAAAACTGAAGCTGGGCAAGAACGAAGATGCCAACGTGGTGGACGATGAAAATTAGTTACCTTTGCCGCTTAACTACAAACCGCACTATCGTCTCTTCGGGGAAGGAAAGTCCGGACAGCGCAGAGCAACGCACCACCTAACGGGTGGGGTGCCGGTGCAAACCGGCACACAGACAGTGCCACAGAAAATAACCGCCGGGCGGCAACGCCAGGTAAGGGTGAAAAAGTAGGGTAAGGGCCTACAGGCAGTGGTGGTAACATCATTGCAGGGTAAACCTTGCGTGCTGAAATGCCATGTATACGGTCGCTTAGGGCTGCTCGTCCAAGACCGAGGGTAGGCAGATACAGGTAGCGCGTGAGCGTTATCGCAGATAAATGATAGTGGATCCTGCGCCCGCAGGATTACAGAATCCGGCTTATAGGTTTGTAGTTTTTTTTAATTACCTTGGAACATACTGGTTAAACAATCACGACAATTTTATTCCACTGACACAAACACACCCTTACAACCAATATTTATGAACGCAAGAGATGAAAGGACCTGGGCCACGCTGACGCACCTGGGTGGCTTATTTGGTATATGGTTCTTCAGCCCCGTGGGCAACGTGCTGGTGCCTCTGGTGCTATGGCTTATCAAACGGAATGAATCTGCCTTTGTAGATGACCAGGGCCGGGAAGCCGTAAATTTCCAGATCACCATGAGTATTCTTTCCCTCGTATTGGGCGTTGCTGGCTGGATCATTTTCAGCGTTTTCAACCTGCTGGATTCCGTGGTATTCTGGCACAGCGATTTCACTTTCTTTCCCCATATTTTCTTCTTCCATAACGGAGGCCTCAGCATGGTAGCGGCCGTCCTGAGCATGGTGTTTGCCATCATTGCCGCTACCCGTGCCAATAATGGCATTGCATACCGGTATCCGTTGTCATTGCGGCTGGTGAAGTAAATCGTACAACGTACAACGTACCTTTCAAGTGCAATTAAATGTTATCGTATAAAAAAACCTGGGCCATGGCCCAGGTTTTTTTATTATGTCAATTTTCCTGAGATCCGCTCAGGTAGTACGTTGTACGTTGTACGTTGTACGTTGTACGTTGTACGTTGTACGTTGTACGTTGTACGTTGTACGCTGTACGTTGTACAATTTCTTAATCCCTTTTACCTCTTTTCAACTTCACTTTCGTTTCACTCTTAGTGCGTTCACCTTTGAGGGTGGAAGCCAGTTTTACAGCTTCGTATGCGTTTACGATGCCGCCGGATACGCTGAGGTCTGCAAAGGCCACTTCATCGTCCTGGGTACCGGGTTTGTTTACCATGGTGGTACCATCGGGGAGGGGCGTGGCAGATTTTACGATCACGTATTTCAGCTGCTCTGCGCTAAGGTCGGGGAAGTAGGATGCCAGGAGGGCGGCAAGGCCGGTCACTACCGGGCTGGCCATGGAAGTGCCGCTGGCGCTGGCGTACTTGTTGCCTTCGGGAATGGTGGAGTAGATCTGCACGCCGGGGGCAAATACGTCCACTTCTTTTTTACCGTAGTTAGAGAAACCGGCTATTTTGCTACCGGTTACCCCGTTGCCACTGGCGCCCACGGTAATGAAGTTGGCCGCACGGCTGTGGTCTGCAAAATCAGGGTTGGGATAGTCGGGCACGGAATCATTGTCAGAGCCTTCATTGCCCGCGGCATGGATGAGCAGTACGCCTTTGGATTCCGCGTAGCGGATGGCATCGTCTACCCAATCTTTATGCGGGGAAAAGAATTTGCCAAAGCTCATATTGATGATACGGGCGCCATTGTCTACCGCGTAGCGGATGCCCAGGGCTACGTCTTTATCGCGTTCGTCGCCATCAGGCACTACTTTTACGGCCATGATGCGCACGTTTGCCGCTATACCATCTATGCCGATGCCATTGCCCCGCACCGCGCCGATAATGCCGGATACGTGGGTGCCGTGGAAAGCAAAGGACCCCATGATATCATTGTTGCCATAGTGGTTGTCTTTAATGTCGTTGAAGTTATCACCTACAATGGCTTCACGGTTGGCGTTGGGCATCACATCCGTGGCCTCTGCCTTGCGTTTCAGGTCGAGGAGGTATTCTTCAAACTCGGTCTTGAACTGCTGGAAGGTCATGTCTTTTTCGCCGGTGCTCTGCAGGAGGCGCAGCACGAAGTTGCGGGAGATCATCACGTCGTTGTCGGCGGATACGAGGCTGTCCAGGTCGGCCTGGGAGAAGTCGTCCTTTTTCAGGGCGCCCTTCAGCACATATTCACACTTGTTCAGGTTTTCCTGCAGCTTTGACATGGTCTTGTACGTCATCTTGTTCTGGACCATGGGTTTCTCAATGCGGTCCTGGAGTTTTTTCCAGTAGGCGTAATCCGGGGAGTTGGGAGTGAGGGCGGAGTCCGGGTTGATGTATTGCTGTTTCAGGCGGAAGTACTCACGGGTGGCCTCGTCAGAATCTTCTTTGAGGCTTTTGCCGTCTTTGCTGCCCAGGAAGTTCCAGCCGTGTACGTCGTCCACGAAACCGTTGTGGTCATCATCAATGCCGTTGCCGGGAATTTCGCCGGGGTTGGTCCAGAGGATGCTTTTGATGTCTTCGTGGGTGGTATCCACACCGGAGTCTATCACGGCTACCACCACCGGGGTGCTGGTTTTATCTTTCAGGAGTTGTTGATAGGCTTTTTCCGCACCAATGCCATACACACTGTCGGTATCGTAGCTGAGAAGATGCCAGTTGCGGGGAACGGCGCGTTGCGCTTGCGCCGGGCTGGCGAGGGCGGCCGTTAGTACCAGGGCAATTACCAGGGACCAGGGCTCCTTTCTGAATAATGTCATGCGAAGAGAATTTTTTCGGAGGTAGTTTTAACAATTAAAATACCATATTCGGTTAAAGATATGCCAAATGACCGGGGCGCATCCTGGAATAATGATGAACAGCATGTTACAGGGTTCTACGGTCACTTGATAAAATCACAAACGGAAGATCGGGGAAAATGCTTTCCGGGAGGGTTAAAAAAAATATAAAAAATTTTAGGGTGGCATAGGGGGGAAGGAATTTACTTTGCGTCTAAATAGCAATAGTGCCGCAAGCAAAGGCTGGGAACAGCCTCCGTAGCACGAAAGTAGAATAGCTCATAAGAAAAAAAATATTCATTTTTATAATTATGAGAGAATACATTAGCGAGTGATCGCACCAAGTATTTTCACATAAGCATGGTTTCCGTTTAACGTACAGCGAGGTTATCTAACCTCGCTATTTTTTTATAAACAAGTGTCGTATAACTAGTTGATTATCAATATTTTTATCGTTTATGTGCCCTGCCACGCCGTCCTGCGGGGAATGTGGGATGTGTAACGCTGCCGGCCCTGCAGGTGTCTTTTTTCCATGGCCTTTAGATAGTATCAGTACCTGCACTTTAGTGCTGACTTCAAACAAAACGGGGCTGCATCTTACCCGACACAGCCCCGTCCTTTACTTCCCTGAAGGCTTACAGGTCGAACTTTATCCCCTGCGCCAGCGGCAGGCTGGTGGAGTAATTGAGCGTATTCGTCTGGCGGCGCATATAGGCTTTCCAGGCGTCGGAGCCACTTTCACGGCCGCCCCCGGTTTCTTTCTCGCCCCCAAAGGCGCCCCCTATTTCTGCGCCGCTGGTGCCAATGTTCACGTTTGCGATCCCGCAGTCTGATCCCGCGGCGGAGAGGAACAACTCAGATTCCCGCAGGTTTTGGGTCATGATGGCGGAGGAAAGTCCCTGTGGCACCCCGTTCTGCAGGGCAATGGCCTCCTCGATGGTCTTGTATTTCATGACATACAAAATAGGCGCAAAGGTTTCGTGCTGCACAATGGCGAAGTGGTTTTCGGCTTCGGCAATGCAGGGCTTCACGTAGCAGCCGGATTCGTACCCGGCGCCTTCCAGCACACCCCCTTCTACCAGGAAACGCCCTCCCTGTTGCTTTACGGCGTCAATGGCATGCAGGTAGTGCTGTACCGCATCCTTGTCTATGAGCGGGCCTACATGCTGGTTTTCATCCAGTGGGTTGCCAATGCGCAATTGTTGGTAAGCCTTTACCAGCTTTTGGGTGAAAGCATCATATACACTTTCGTGGATGATGAGCCTGCGGGTGGTGGTGCAGCGCTGGCCCGCCGTGCCCACGGCGCCAAATACACAGCCTATCAGCGCCATGTCCAGGTTGGCATGCTCACTGATGATGATGGCATTGTTGCCACCCAGCTCCAGCAGGGCCTTGCCCAGGCGGGCGCCCACCACGGTGGCCAGCTGCTTGCCCATGCGGGTAGAGCCCGTGGCCGATACCAGTGGCACGCGGGTATCCTGGGCCAGCCATTCACCTACTTCCCGGCCCCCGTTCACCAGGCAAAGCACCCCACCCGGCACGGCATTGGCCTTGAGGATGGGCTCCATGATCTTTTGTACGGCAATGGAGGTAAGAGGCGTTTTTTCACTGGGCTTCCAGATACATACATCGCCGCAAACCAGCGCCAGCATGGCGTTCCAGCTCCATACCGCCACGGGGAAGTTAAAGGCGGAGATAATGCCTACCAGCCCCAGTGGGTGGTACTGCTCATACATACGGTGGCCCGGGCGCTCAGAATGCATGGTCAGGCCATACAACTGGCGGCTCTGGCCCACGGCAAAGTCGCAGATGTCGATCATTTCCTGTACTTCGCCAAAGCCTTCCTGCAGGCTTTTGCCCATTTCATAACTTACCAGGCGGCCCAGGGCTTTTTTGTGCGTGCGCAGGGCATCGCCCATCTGGCGCACTACATCGCCCCGCTTGGGTGCGGGCCACTGCCGCCATTCCAGGAAGGCTGCCTGTGCTTTTTCAATCACCTGTTCATATTCTTTCCGGCCGGTGGCCTGCACCGCTGCAATCGCCTGCCCGTCTACCGGCGACCAGCTTTGCAATGTTTCGCCCTGTCCCGTGAGCCAATGGCCGCCAATGGCCACGCCGCTATGGGAGGAGGTGATATTGAAGTGTTGAAGGATATCGTTTATCATGGGTGAATTTTTTAAATCGTACAGCGTACAATGTACAACGTACGCGCGGGTATTAGGTTATGTTAATGAATGAGCTGCCTGTGGGTTCAGTGCAAATGTAAAAGTACGTTGTACATTGTACGCTGTACGTTGTACATTTTTCTCACTTCCGCCCCGTCTGTGAGCTATACGTGCTCTCAAAGATCTTATCCGCATTGCCGGCTTCAAAGCCTTCACGGCGGTGCTGGCGGGTGAGCTGGTCGGCGGGCAGGTGGGCAAAAGCGGGGAGCACCTTGCGTTCTGCAAACTCCACGTAGGAGCCGGCTATTTCGTGCTGCTCACCGCTGGCAAAGGTGGCCATGATCTTTTTGGCTACCGTGGCGCTTTGTAGCAGGGCGCCGTCCGGGCTGATTTTGATCTTGCCGCCGGCATCGTTGAGGAGGAAGCCATGCTTTTCCAGGAAGGCGTTGAACTGTGCTACGGTGTTATAGCCCGCGGGCAGGTTATGCACGCTGATGGTAAAGTGGTTGAGGTAATAGCGGTTATAGATCACCCAGGCGGCGTACTCACTTTCTGCGCTGAGAGCCAGGAAATCTGCCAGGGTAGGGGTTCTCCAGAGGCCACTGTGCAGGAAGGCGTCCACCGCGGCGGCATCGTCCAGGTTTAGCGTTGTTACGGGGTCGGCCTTTACTTCACCGGTGTAAGAATGGATAATGGCCTGTGCGGCACTGCTAAGGTCCTGCACGCGCAGTTCACTGATGAAGATGCGGGGCAGGTGCGGCTCCGGGGGCGCATACCAGTAGGCGTCCAGTTTTTTGGCCGGGAAATGGTAGACATCGCGGCGCTGGTAGCCGTAATGCAGGAAGATCTTTTCCAGCGATTGTATGCCCAGCAGGGGCACCCCCATGGTACGGAATGCAATGTGATCATTCTCGATGCCTGCTGCATCTTTGATAATGCCTTCGGCCACCATGGCCTGGATAATACCGCTTACATCGGGCACTCTTTCGCGGTAGCGCGACATCAGCCCGTCTAAGATTGCTTGGATCATGCTTTGGTGTGGAATGTGATGAGATGCTGGCAATTTACAATTTCCCGGCTTATAAACATCCAACGCGGCAGTTTTGCAGGTAATGATTATTTAAAGCCGCGCCTGCGGCGGATTGGCAGAAAAATGACGTAATTTTATTCCCCCGCATAACAAGAAACGGGGTGTTTTTTAACCAGGTAGATGAGTTACGATGAACATTAAAGTGATCGCATTCGATGCAGACGATACGCTGTGGGTGAATGAGCCCTACTTCAGGGAAACAGAAGAGAAATTTTGCCAGCTGATGGAGGATTACATGCCGCGCAACAGCATTGACAAAGAGCTATTCAAAACCGAAATACAGAACCTTTCGCTTTACGGATATGGGATCAAAGGCTTCACGCTGTCGATGATAGAAACCGCCCTGCGGGTGTCTGACAAGACGGTGAGCATAGACGTGATAGAGCAGGCCATCGCTTACGGCAAGGACTTGTTGGGCCGGCCCATAGAACTGATAGATGGCATAGAATCCGTACTGGAAGCGCTCAAGGACCAATACCGCCTGGTGGTGGCCACTAAAGGTGACCTGCTGGACCAGGAACGCAAACTGAGAAAATCAGGGCTCCTGCATTACTTCCATCACATTGAAGTAATGAGCGACAAACAGGAAGCCGATTACCAGAAGCTGCTCCGCCACCTGGATATCCCCGCCCAGCAATTCATGATGGTAGGCAACTCCCTCAAATCAGACATCCTGCCCGTCCTTAACCTGGGTGGCCACGCCATCCATATTCCCTTCCACACCACGTGGGCCCACGAGCAGATAGAGCACAACGTGGAGCATCCTAATTTCCGGCAGGAAGTAGGCGTGGCGGATATTTTGAGATATCTGGTAGCGTGAAAGACGTACAGCGTACAACGTACAGCGTATTTTTCAGGCATAAAAAAAGAGCGCGAAATAAATGCTTCGCGCTCTTCTATTTTAAGTACGTTGTACGTTGTACGCTGTACGTTGTACGATTTAATACTGCTCCTTCTCATTCGGGAAATCCCTGTTTTTTACATCCTTCACGTACTGCTGGGTGGCGTTGTAGATCTCTTCGTAGAGGTTCAGGTAGCGGCGGAGGAAGCGGGGCTTGAAGTCTTTGTTGATACCCAGGAGATCGTGCATAACAAGTACCTGGCCATCTACGTGCATGCCGGCGCCAATGCCGATGATAGGAATGTGCACGGCCTCTGCCACCTGTTTGGCCAGCAGGGCAGGGATCTTTTCCAGTACGATGGAAAAACAGCCGGCGTCCTGCAGCAGTTTGGCGTCTGACAAGAGTTTGGCCGCTTCTGCTTCTTCCGTAGCCCGTACGGCGTAGGTGCCAAATTTATAGATGGACTGCGGCGTGAGGCCCAGGTGGCCTACTACGGGCACGCCCGCGGAGATAATACGTTTTACGGATTCTATAACCTCTTCACCGCCCTCGATCTTCACCGCGTGGGCGCCGGTTTCTTTCATGATGCGTACGGCGGAGGCCAGTGCTTCCTTGGAATTGCCCTGGTAAGAACCAAAGGGCAGGTCCACCACCACCAGGGCGCGGCGCGCGGCGCGTACCACGGATGCTGCATGGTAGATCATCTGGTCCAGGGTAATGGGCAGGGTGGTTTCATGACCGGCCATTACATTGGAGGCGGAGTCGCCCACCAGCAGTACGTCCACACCGGCGTCGTCCAGGATGCGGGCCATCGAAAAATCGTACGCGGTAAGCATGGAGATCTTTTCACCGTCCACTTTCATCTTCTGGATGGTATGGGTCGTGACGCGCTTTACTTCTTTGTGTACAGACATGTGCTTCTTTTACAGTTCAGTGAATCAATACCGGGCAAAGGTAAGCCTGTTGGTCAATTTCCAACTAACAATTTACAATTTCAATGAAAGGGGGGATGGTGTGACAAACACGGTCACTTACGCCTTTTCCAGGGGATGGCGGTTGCTCACTTCGTTGTACAGCGCATGGATAATGCCATCTGCCAGCCCTATTTTGGGCACGTAGATCTCTTCAGCATTGGCCCAGCGCATGATGTTGATGTAGATCAGCAGGGCTGGTACGATCACGTCTGCACGGTCTTCCCGCAGCTTGTACGTATGGATGCGTTCATCCAGGCTTACATTGCTCAGTTCCTTGTGATAATTCTTGAGCGTTTCCAGGGAAAGGGGCTTGCCTTCCTTGCGTTTGGAGAGGGAGAAGATCTTATTGATATTGCCGCCGGAGCCGATGGCCACTACATTCCAGAGCTGGCGCAGGGTGTTCTTGATGAAATTTTTCAGGGACTGCCACTGTTCTTCCGTTACCTGGTTGTGCAGCAGGCGGATGGTGCCAATGTTGAACGATTCCTTGAACAGGAGCCGGTTGGCGCTGAAACAGGTGATCTCGGTACTACCGCCACCCACGTCAATATAGAGGTAGGATTTGGTAATATCCATATGTTCTGCAATATGGTTTTCGTAGATGAAAGCGGCTTCTTCCTGGCCGGTGATGGTGCGGATCCGGATGCCGGTTTCCTGCAGTACCCGGTCCAGGATGGCAGGACCGTTCTCTGCATCGCGCATGGCGGAGGTGGCGCAGGCCATATAGTGCTCCACGCCATAGACCTCCAGCAGCAGTTTGTAAGCGGAGATGGTTTTCACCAGCTCGTCTGCCTTTTTATCCGAGATACGTTTGGTGTCAAATACGTCGAAACCCAGTCGCAGCGGCACTCTCACCAGGTTTATCTTGGTGAAGTCCATTTCCCCCTGCGCATTGGGCGATGCCTCTGAGATGAGCAGTCGGCCTGCATTGGAACCAATATCGATCGCGGCTAATTTCATGGGCCAAAAATAATCGTTTCGTGTTAGCTTTTAGCAGCTATCGCCTTTTCATGCAAATAATTTGCCGTAGCTACCTGCGAACGAATTTTTTCTCCTTCCGTTTTGCGGTATTCATTTTTCTGCTCATTGTCCAGGATGCGGGCTTTTACGTTGCCATTCAGCTGTATGGTAATAATATCCATGAGTTCTTTGCGGATCTCCGGGTCCAGGATGGGCACGGCGGCTTCCACGCGGTGGTCCAGGTTGCGCGTCATCCAGTCGCAACTGGCGATGAGCACTTTTTCATCGCCCCCGTTGTGGAAAATGAACACGCGGGCGTGTTCCAGGTATTCATCAATGATGCTCACGGCGTGGATGTTGCGCTTCCACTTTTTGTTTTCCGTAAAGGCGCAGCAAATGCCGCGGATGATCATATTCACCTCCACACCTTCCTTGGCCGCTTCATACAGCTTGCCGATCATTTCCTCGTCGCTGAGGGAGTTCATTTTAATGGTGATGCGGGCGCGTTTCTTATTCCTGGCGGCCCGGATCTCCTTATCGATCATGCGCAGGAAATAGGGGCGCATGCTGTAAGGGCTTACCGGCATGATCTTGCAGGCATCGAGGAATTTGAAATCGTGGCGCGGGCTTTCCAGGAATGCAAAAATGCGGTTAATGTCTGCGATCACGCTACGGTTGGCCGTGAGCAGGCAATGGTCCCCATACACGCGCGCGGTACGTTCATTGAGATTACCGGTGCTTACAAAGCCATACTGGAAAGTACTGTTGCCATTGCGGGCTTTGATCACGCAGATCTTGGCATGTACTTTCAGGCCGGGTACGCCCAGCAGTACATGTACGCCTTCTTCTTCCAGGCGTGATTTCCAATCCAGGTTGGCCGCTTCGTCAAAGCGGGCGCGCAATTCTATCACCACCGTTACGTCTTTACCGTTACGGGCAGCGTTGATCAAGGCATTTACCACCTTGGAGTTGCGGGCCATGCGGTAAGCCGTGATCTTAATGCTGGTCACATTGGGATCAATGGCAGCTTCGCGCAGGAGGTCTATCACGGTATCAAAAGAGTGGTAGGGAAAGTGCAGCATCACATCCTGTTCCTGGATCACCTGCATAACGCTGGGTACATTGATAAACTTGGGATGGATGTAAGTTTTGCGGGCAATGCTTTTAGGCGTGGTGAACACAGACTCCGGGAAATCCATGAAGTCCTTGAAGTTGTGGATGCGGGCGCCGGGAATGAGGTTGTCTTTCCCGGAAAGGCCCATGCGGCGCATGAGGTATTCCAGCAGCAGCGGATCAATGTCCTTGTCATAGACAAAACGTACGGTCTTGCCCTTGCGACGGTCTTTCAGGCCTTTCTCGATCTGGTGGATGAGGCCCGTGGAAATATCGTTATCAATATCCAGCTCTGCATCGCGGGTCACCTTGATGATGTAGCTTGAAAATTTATCGTAGCCAAAGTAGCTGAAGACCTTGGGCAGGTTAAAACGCACCACGTCTTCCAGCAGGATGATATCGCGCTCACCCTGGGAGTGGGGCAGGATGATAAAGCGGTTGAGCACTGAAGTAGGGATCTCGATCAGTGCGTATTTCTGGCGGGTGCCGGGCTTTTCACTGTCCAGTACCACACCGAGGTAAATGGATTTATCGCGGAGGATGGGGAACTGCGGAATGCTTTCAATCATCAGGGGAATGATGTTGGTGCGCACCTGCTCATTGAAGTAGTTGCTTACAAATTCCTGCTGTACTTCGTTGAGCTGTGCTTCCGTGCGGATGTGGATGTGCTGCTGTTCCAGCTCCTGCACGATGTTCTTGAAAATGCGGTCAAACTCCTGCTGCTGGTGGATCACGATGGTTTGGATCTCGTCCAGCACCTGCTCCGCATTTTCTTCAATATGCATGCGGTTGCTCTTATTGAGGGCGGTCATGCGCTTGAGGGTGGCCACGCGCACGCGGAAAAATTCGTCGAGGTTATTGGAGAAGATCCCGAGAAAGCGCAGGCGTTCCACCAGGGGTACGGTTACGTCGGCCGCTTCCTGGAGCACGCGGGCGTTGAAGGCCAGCCAGCTTACATCGCGGGGGATCATTTTCTTGGGGGTAGTGTGGAGTTGCTTGCTGATGGCGGGTAGCTTTTTCGTCAGGACCGGTTCACTCACCTTTAATCCTGCGGCAGCCTCTCTTTTAGTCATTCTCTTTTTGGTTTTTGCTCTTGAAGTCACAAGGATACGGCTTTTAAGGTGAACTTAAAGTTAAGGATTTTTGGCGCGCTGAGGAGTGGCGCCCGAGGGTGGGAGCAGGGATGGGGTGGCTGCAATAATACCGGGAAGGGGAACCTTATGCCGCCTCTTCCAGCGGCTGCAGCGTTTCCAGGTCGATATTGAAAAAGATCCGCATCGGACCGTAACGTTCCTCTATGAAGGCGGCCAGGCAAACCACTTTATCACCCTGGCGGTCTTTGAAAATGATCTCCTTGAAACAGGGGAACTCCCGCAGCGGGCGGTAAAGGATAAACTCCTTCAAGCTCACGTGGCGCCGGGCCTCCGGCCTGCCAGGGTACTTGAATTTCTGTTGGGTATCGTGCATATCCTGCAGCTCATATCCATGTTTTCCCATGATCTCATTGAGATCTTGTCTTTGTACACAGTGAATGCGGTGCAACACCACGAGCATCACGCCGGCAAACAACACGAACAATCCAAAAAAAATCAACGTCATCGCAACTTAACTTAGTCAAAAAATCAGGCAGCCTTTCGCTCCTTATTGAAAATGGGCAGGCAGATAAAACTGATCAGCCCTAAAGTAATGATCAATACTGTTTGCGCCAGCCAGATGATCCAGCCAAAGGCCTTGCCAATAATAGCCGGGATCTGGTATAATAACAGGGTTTCCTGCACCAGCGGCGGGTAGGCGCCTATGCCACCGGGTGTTACGATCATGCCGATGCTCCCCATGGAAAGCACGGCCATAGCTGCTTTCAGGCCAAGGTGACTGGTTTCCGCCAGGCAGAAGAAGCCACAATACAGCATGGAAAAATAAGCACCCCAGATCAGCAGCGTATAAGCAATGAAACCCCATTTGTTCTTCATTTTGCCAATGGACAACAGCCCTTCCAGTACGCCTTTTGCCATCATCTTGATCTTCAGGGCAAATTTGGTCTGCCCCAGCTTGCGGAACAACCAGCGCAGCACCACTACCACCACTATCAGCACTACCATGGCAATGATCCATTGGGTGGAATTGGCATTATCGATCTTGCGTTGCAGCACTTCCATTTTTTCATGGAAAAGATCACCCAGTAAAGACAGTTGGGAAAGGATGGTAGCAAGGATCAGTGTAAGCAGGCAAACTACGTCTACTGCGCGTTCGGCAATGAGGGTGCCGATCAGTTTTTCGGCAGGTATTTTCTCGTAGCGGGCCAGCACCGCACAGCGGGAAATTTCTCCCACACGGGGTACGCCCAGGTTTACCAGGTAGCCGATCATTACGGAGAAAAAGGCGTTGCTCAGGCGGGGGTGGTAGCCCAGGGGCTCTATCAGCAGTTTCCAGCGCGCCGCGCGGAACAGGTGGCTGAATACACCGATGACCATGGCCGGCAGCACCAGCCAGTAATTGGCGCGTTTAAAGGCAGCTACTATATCTGCTCTGTCCTGGGCGGTCATATCCTTGTTGGCGAGCCATATCAGCAACAGGCCTATGCCCATAAAGACCACGATGTTCAGTACTTGCTTTAAACGCCTGGACATAGGTGCTACAAATTAAGTTAGAGGTAGGGGTTAAAGCCGGTTCCCTTCTTTCGGGAATACGGCAATGGGTTGATGGGTACGGGCTGCTTCCAGTTCCATGGTGGCATAAGAGATAATGATCACAATATCGCCCACGGCGCAGAGACGGGCGGCCGGGCCGTTCATACATACCACACCGGAACCACGCTTGCCTTTCAGCACGTAAGTCTCCAGGCGCTCGCCGTTATTAACGTTCACGACCTGCACTTTCTCGTATTCAATCAGCCCGGCCGCGTCCATCAGGTCTTCATCGATCGTGATGCTGCCTACATACTGCAGGTTCGCTTCGGTGATCACCGCCCGGTGGATCTTACATTTTAATACTTCAATTTGCATAGTTGTAACCAAATGTGGTACGCAAAGGTAGTGATTTTGGATATTACCTATAGTGCACTAACTATTACGACAATGCCATGACTGCCAATGCTTAGCACCGTTTCCTGGCAACGGCTCTAAATCAAGGGTTTGTCATGGCATTTAAACAAAACTTTAACATTAAGGGTCGTATCTTACGGAAATTGTCCTAAGTCCCAGGACCCAGGTCTTAGGGAACTTCCAAATGCATGGACCAGTGCCTAAGACCTAAGACTTTGTACCTAAGACAATTTTAGTACACCATATTATCGATCAGCCTCACGTCTCCCAGTTTGGCAGCCACCAGGGCTACCTGTTTGCCAGATGTGGGATGGAAGATGGGTTGCAGGGTTTCGGCGTCGGCAATGGCCACGTAGTCCGGCACAAAACCGCCTGCTTCCAGCCGGCGGGTGGCCTCGGCGATGAGGGGGGCATAATCTGCCTCCGCATGGTGTTCCGTGATGTAAGAGAGTACTTTGTAAATAAGGGTGGCGCCGGCCCGTTCCGTGGGGCTCAGGCGTACGTTACGGCTGCTCATGGCCAGGCCGTCTGCCTCGCGTTTGGTAGGGCAGATGACCAGTTGGGCCGGCAGGCCCGTGATCTCCAGCAGGCGCTTCACGATCATGCATTGCTGGAAATCTTTCTGGCCCATGAACAGCTGGTCCGGCATTACCAGTTGTAGTAGTTTGTGTACAATGCGGCCCACGCCCTGGAAGTGACCGGGACGGTGGGCGCCCTCCAGCAGGGTTTCCAGGTAGCCAAAGTCGTAATGGGGCCCGCCGGCCAGGCCTTCGGGGTACATTTCCGCCACGGAGGGGAGGAACAGCACATGGCAGCCGGCATCCGTCAGCTTCGCCGTATCGGCTTCCACGGTGATGGGGTATTTTTCAAAATCCTTGGGATCGTTGAACTGGGTGGGATTTACGAAAATGCTGCATACCACCAGGTCTGTATGCTCCAGGGCGGTGGTCACCAGTTGCAGGTGCCCTTCGTGCAGGGCGCCCATAGTAGGCACAAAACCAATGCTTTTACCGGCTGTACGGGCATTGTCCAGGTAGGCCTTCAGGTCGGCAGCATGTTTAAAAACGTACATATTTAATGGCTTAAACGGTAGGTAAAACGGGTAATTGCCGGTTTTTAAACAGAAATTCCGTAATTTTGCCAACCAAATTAAAAATTACTGCATTAATAATCAGCGTAAATGTCCACAAAGAAAAGAATTCTTTTTATTGCCCAGGAAATGTCGCCATATCTCGAATTAACTGAATATGCGGCGATGGTCAATAAAATGGCGATCAAGTCGAACGAAGCCGGATTGGAAGTGAGAGTGATCATGCCTCGATTTGGTATCATCAATGAAAGGAGGCATCGTTTACACGAAGTGGTGCGTTTGTCCGGGATCAATATCGTGATAGACGGAGATGACTACCCGCTGATCATTAAAGTAGCTTCTTTACCCAACGCCCGCCTGCAGGTGTACTTCCTGGACAACGAGGACTACTTTAAGCGGAAGTCCCTTTTCCACGACGAGCAGGAGCAGTTTTACGACGACAATGGTGCCCGTGCCGTATTTTTCTGCAAAGGCGCCCTGGAAACCGTAAAGAAATTTGGCTGGCCCCCGGACGTGATCCATTGCTCCGGCTGGATGACCTCCCTCATCCCGGCTTACCTGAAGACCGCCTACAAAAAAGAGCCGGTGTTCTCTAATTCCAAAGTAGTATATTCGCTGGAAGCCCCTGCCTTCAGTGAGTCACTGGGTGATGGCTTCATCAAGAAGGCCATGATCAACGGTGTTAAGGAAAAAGACCTGGAGCCCTTCAAGGAAGGCACCGCTGCTGCCCTGAACCGTGGCGCCGCCAAGTATGCAGATGCCGTGGTGATCAGCAGTGACGCCATCGACAAAAAGACCGTGGATGAGCTGAAAGCGGAAAAAGGTAAGATCATTGTACCTTACCGGAACGATAACGAAGATCTTTCTGATTACCTGGCAATGTACCAACAGCTGCTGGGCAACAAATAAAATACGGGCAGGTGGCCTGTTTGTCAATACGGCCACCTGCTTTTTTACCAGAGCAGTACCCCACCATACCGCTTCACCTATTTTGATCATTCCCCCCTGAAAAGCCCCGCGCAGCTACTACTATTTGTTGCGTAAACATCTTATCTTTACGCCGTTTTTCAACGGCTAGTACCGAATTGCAACACATCGTATTAACTCATAAAAATCCATACAATACTTTATGCCTTACTTATTTACATCAGAGTCTGTTTCAGAAGGACATCCGGATAAGGTAGCCGATCAGATCTCCGACGCGCTGATCGACAATTTCATGGCGTACGACGCAAAGTCTAAAGTGGCCTGCGAAACCCTGGTGACAACCGGTCAGGTAGTATTGGCCGGTGAAGTAAAAACGGAAGCATACCTGGATGTGCAGGACATTGCCCGCGAAGTGATCCGCAAGATCGGTTACACCAAGAGCGAGTACATGTTTGAAGCCAATTCCTGCGGTATCCTTTCCGCTATCCATGAGCAATCTGCAGACATCAACCAGGGTGTAGAACGCACCAACCCTGAAGAACAGGGTGCCGGCGACCAGGGTATGATGTTTGGCTACGCTACCAACGAAACTGATAACTACATGCCGCTGGCACTGGACCTGGCCCACAAACTGCTGAGGGAACTGGCCGCGCTGCGCCGCGAAAATAAACAGATCACTTACCTGCGCCCCGATGCCAAATCACAGGTGACCATCGAGTACTCTGATGACAACCAGCCGATCCGCATTGACACCATCGTGATCTCTACCCAGCACGATGATTTTGCAGACGACAATACCATGCTGGCCAAGATCAAGGAAGACGTGATCAATATCCTGGTGCCCCGCGTAAAGGCACAGCTGAAGCCCGAGCTCCAAAAGCTGTTTGACGACGCGATCACCTACCACATCAACCCCACCGGCAAGTTCGTAATAGGCGGCCCGCACGGTGATACCGGCCTTACCGGCCGTAAGATCATCGTGGATACCTACGGTGGTAAAGGCGCCCACGGTGGTGGTGCATTCTCCGGTAAAGATCCTTCCAAGGTAGACCGCTCTGCAGCTTACGCTACCCGCCACATTGCCAAGAACCTGGTAGCAGCCGGTCTTTGCGATGAAGTACTGGTACAGGTTTCCTACGCTATCGGCGTGGCAAAACCCTGCGGTGTGTATGTAAACACCAATGGCACTGCCAAGGTAAAACTGCACGACGGTGAGATAGCCCGCAAGGTAGAAGCCATCTTTGACCTGCGCCCCTACGCGATTGAACAGCGCCTGAAACTGCGCAATCCTATCTATTCTGAAACTGCCGCATACGGCCACATGGGCCGCAAGAATGAGGTGGTGACCAAGATCTTCAACGAGGGTAAGAAGAACGAGAAGAAAGTGGAAGTGGAGCTGTTTACCTGGGAGAAACTGGATTATGTAGACAAAGTGAAAGCCGCTTTCGGACTTTAATAAAGTCAGGTTTCCAAATATCATTACTGGCCAGTACAGCACTTACTGTACTGGCCATTTTGTTTTAATAAACAACAGTCAGACAGCATTTTCAGTTAACAAAAAAGTCCTTCACAAAAAAAGTTTAAAAAATTCTAAATTTTTTATATATAAATATAAATTATATATATAAAAAAATTTAATGTGGTTATTGGTACTGCATTTCAGCGGGAATAGGGTTTTGCAGGAATAGCCTGCAACATATTTTTAACGGGATGGGCTATACGTAATCATCGGTACTTCTTTACTAACGTGTGATAGCGTTATACGCATTAGATATAACCGCTATGTAATTTGCACTTTTATGTTTAGATTTATTGATATTGCAGCCTGCTAATACAAGGGTGTCTTTGATCCGGAGCAAGGCGCCACTGTATGTTGAAAACCATATTTCCATATCAATCTGAAAATGCAGTCACCAGGAAGGTGATGCAAACCTTTTTACAAACCATAACCGAATTGAAAAACCATGATGAAGGAACCCACAACCTCACCAAGAAGTATGATGCTATTAGCATTTGCGTTCTTCTTAGCACTGGCCAGTTGTACAAAGGAAAAGGCCCTGCTGCAACCCTCACACGGCTCAGGCAGTGATACCGCGAAAGTTACAACGCCGGTGACCACCACCACGGGTAAAGAGTATGTGCTGACACCCGATGCGGATGGCCGGTTGGTACTCGACAACAGTAAGGGAACGTACAAGGCAGGTGACATCCTGAGTTTAAAAGGAAAATTCACCGCCGTTATTATTTCAAATCTTTCCGGCACCGCTGCTAAGCCCATCACCGTGCGTAATGCGCCCGGAACGGCTACCGTGATCGGTGACCCGTCCTGGAATGGTGGCGCATGGTCTACTGCGTTTGGTTTCATTAACTGCCACTATCTTAAAATAGGCGGCGCTAAAAGTAAATCAGACCTGGTGATCAATGGCAGCACGCAGGCAGGCAGGCAAGCTTATTTCAACCTGACGCTGAGCAGCCATACGGATAACATTGAGATCGCCTTCCTGACGATCAAGAATGGCGGTACGGGTATCTGGGCCAAGACAGACCCGGTTAAAAATGATCAATCTACCTATTATCCCAATTCCACCATGGAAAACCTGCAGATCCATGATGTAGAGATCAGCGGCACCAACAATGAGGCTATGTACATCGGGCACACCGCGCTGTACTGGAACCTTACTGCCAATGTTCCCTACTATGGTGATCCTTCAGGTTTTACTGCCGGCCAGACCTACGTGCAGCCCATCAAATGGCACAACGTGAAGATCTACAACAACACAGTGCTGAGTGGTGGTGCGGATGGTATTCAAACATCTGCCATCGACCTCCTGGAAGTTTCAGGTAATACAGTGACTAACTGGGGTGGGCAGCATAACCCGGCGCATAACGGCGGCATCCTCATTGGTGGCAGAACTACCAATACCAATGTGCACGACAACTACGTACACGACGGATGGGGAGAGCTGATCCAGTTCTATGGAAGTGGTGAAAATGGGGCTACCCATATTATCAAGAACAACCTGCTGGCTAATAACCAGGGTGATGGGGTGAGCATGAGAGGTACAGACAATGCCGTGGTGCAGATCCTGAACAATACCATTGCCAATCCCGGTGGCGTATGCCTCCGCATCAATGGCTACCAGGGTATGACCAAGCCGCAGATCGTGCAGGCAAATGCATTTATCCAGCCCAAACCGATCAACGGTACTGTATCATTTAACGCCTACGTATATACGGAGAATGGCGGTACTTACACAGAGCCTGCGGCTACCGCTTCGGATGCTAACACCAGGATTGCAACACTGGCCGCCGCCGGCGTGAATACCAGCAATTACTACCAGCCTGCAGCTAATTCTGCACTGGGTACATCCGGCTACCGGAAATAGGTTTATTTTCCTGTTCCCAGGAAGTCCCTGATGAGGGGATTTACCTGGGCAGGTTGCTCATAATGCGGCATATGCCCGGCACTGGTTATCTTCTGACTGACCAGTGTCGGGTATAATTTTTTATAGTCGTCCAGCTTTTGCGGGGGGAAGAACGGGTCGCTATCCCCGTAGACGAGCAATACCTTATTGGGTGGCACTTCCGCAAGGAAATGCAGCTGGCTTTTATTCAGCATATCATGCCACGTGGAAAGGGTGATGCGCTTGTATCCTTCAATGTTGATGAAGTACCGCAGCCGCTGGCTATAGGTATCAAACAGCGGCATGTTTTGAAATTCCTTGCGCTGGTTTTCAATAGACCTGGGGTACCAGTAACAAGTCATAAGGAACCGGTCGAGGAGGGGCACTGACAACAGGGATGATGGGCGCAGATCCCCGCTGGCGGCGGGCCCCAGCAGTACCAGCTTCCGCACGCGCTCGGGGTGGTGTGCAGTGAACTGCATGGCTATTGCAGCGCCCATGGACATGGCCACCACATCCACCGGTCCACGAAAGCCCAGGGTGTCCAGGAGGGACACCAGTTGTCTCTCATACAGGTCCGCATCATAGTGAACATGCGGCCGGTCTGAAAAGCCCCGGCCATACAGGTCGTACGCGAGTACCCGTTGTTGCCCGTTATAAAGGGCAGGGATCGTTTTATCCCATACTTCCATGCCGGTGGCCCCACCGCCGTGAATAAATACAATAGGCTGGCCGTTTCCGGGCCCTTTAAGGCTATAATGGACATAGCCATCCGGCAGGTGCACAAACTGCCCGGGCGCCTTTGCTCTCAACCGGGCCACCTGCAGTTTTTCCTGGGATGCATGCATGACCAGGTACGTAGCCAGTCCGGCTACCAGTACGGCTGCAAGCAGCCAGGCAAAGACTTTCAGCAGTTTTTTCATTTTTTGAATTGCAACAGCCATTCATAAATGTTGATGCCGCCTTCCCGGTACGCGGGATCATAATACGTTTCCCAGCAGCAGTGTTTGTGATCGCCCACGGTGATCCTGGTAAGCCCTTTTTTGTATTTATCGGTGCTGTCTGCAAATAATTTGCAGTTGCCCAGGAAAACAGGTTCCTCCGTGCCACCGAAGTACCAGGTGTGCACATTGTTCTTTGCCGTGATGGAAAAACTGCTCATGTTTTTCGCATCAATGGTGGCGGGAGACATACAAACGGCGGCGGCTATACGCGGCGCGGTTACCGGGTCCGTAATGGCCATGCCCACAGACCAGCCGCCGGCACTATAACCCGTTACGTAAATGCGGGACGGATCGATGGGATACCTTTTCAGGATATCATCCAGCGCCACGTTCAGGTGCTCCGGTCCTAAAGACCAGCTGGTGGCTAAAGGGGCAAACACGATGAACTCGTATTTCTTCCCATCCACTTTATTCACCGCATCGATGTTTTTACCTTCATGCATCTGCCTTGCCACGCCCTGGTGGAAGATCTTGGTGACATCATTGCCGGCAATGCTCCTGCCGTGAAATGCAATGAGCAAGGGATATTTTTTGCCCGGCTTCATATCGGCCGGTAAGTGTAACAAGGCGGGGATGTGATGCCATGGTGTGATCTGAACTTCAATCTGTTCAAATGGTTTCAAAGAGGTTTGGCCCCAAGCGATGCCATTGAGCATTAAGCCCAACAGCACAAATAGTATTTTCTTCATCTGGCTCTACTTACAAAAAACGATTGTTTACAGGTGCAGCAGCACTTCTTCCAGCGTGGTGCCAATGATGGCTTCCAGCACGTATTTAGACTGCTTTACATCTCTTTCCAGGTTGATCTTCCTTACTTTTTCGGCGTTGTAGATACGGTAGGCATCGTTGATCACGTCGTAGTTCTGGTCGCCCTGTTTGAACTTGGATTCTACTTCCTGGTAGTGGTTCAGTGCGTCTTCCAGGAGGGGGAGCTGCAGTTCGTACAGTTGTTTGTTTGCCGCATAGTCTTCATAAGCGCGCAACACGGCAGATTTCAGGGCCAGTTTGTCTGCCTCTTTCTGCTGGTCAATGGCGCGGCCGTTAGCCTTTGCTGCTTTTACTTCCGCGGGGATGGCGATGAAGTTGCCCAGGGGCACGTTCAGGCCAAAGTTGTAGCGGGGATACAGTGTGTTGTTGCTGGAGCTGCCTTTGATCGTAAACTCGTTCAGGTTACCGGAAGCTACAAACATGTTCAGCCATCCAGCCTTTGCCCTGTTCTGGTCATATTTGGTCACTTCTTTTTTCTCATCCCATACTTTGAGAGAGGGATTGTTCATGGCCAGTTCTACCAGTCTTTCTTTAAGCCTTGAAACGGTATAGGTTTCTGTTGGGAGTTTAAGAATGACAGAGGTGTCGGTCTTAACAAGATCCTGGGCGGCTAAGGTGCCGCAGGAAAATGCTGCAAATAAGAAGAACAAAACGTGTTTCATTGGGTGACATTTGTAGTTGATAAATATTTTGTTTTGATAACAATTCCATTGAGTCCATAATAAAGCATGGCAGATTCAATGAGGCCCGAGGCCTCCTGTGCATACATGCTCACCGTTAGTGCAAACAGCACGCAGGCGGTAGTAAGCGCAAATTGCCTTTCTGCTTCTGTCTGGCTTTTGAAATAATTATTGATCGCGTATTTCAGCAGCAGGTAAAGATTGATCATTACCAGTATGAGCCCTATCCACCCCTGCTCCAGCGCGGTGCGCAGGTATCCGCTGTCTGGCGGAAACCCGTCCAGCTCTGTACCGGAGCCGGGCTCGCAACTGAGCAGGCCCCCGCCTATGGGATGGCTGTAGATGTAAGGCTGTATGCGATGGCGGTTCACTTCTCTTACATTCATAGAGGCATCTTCACTGCCGGAAAAGGCGCTCCTCATCCGGATGATGGTGGGGCTGCTGTGGAACGGGCCATACATCAGCACCAGGAAGGCCATTACAAATAAAGAAAGCCCTATGATGGTGTTGCGGTTCTTAAGGTTGATCAGCACCATCAGCAATACGCCCATGGGCACCATGATGTAGGCCGTCCTGGTACCAGAATATCCCAGGGCCATGAACTGGAGGACCATGGAGATAATGAGCAATATCTTTTTGCGGATAGACACCAGTGCTTTGGAGGATGTAAGCAGGGTGATATTCATGATCACGCCACAGGCCATCAGCAGGCCAAATACCGCAGGATCGGACATGAAGGAGAAAATACGGATACCGGTAAGGATCAGCACTGTTTTAAACTTCTCGGGATACCGGGCTATAAACGCTTTTTCAAACGGCAGCAATCCAAACCATTGCTGGAAGCACGCATACACGGCCGCCAGTGTGAGTATCACGATCCAGAATTTGAAAAAGGTTTTGAGATCATCCATATTCCGGATCAGCTTCATCACCAGGAACATGAACAGGAAATTCCGCAAAAGGCCGCGGCTGAAGGTGGTCCACCCGTGCCGGTCATGGATGGCGGGGTTGAAAAATTCCAGCAGGATGAGGCCTATGTACACGTAGAAGGTAACCAGTAGCGGATCCAGGAAATCAATTTTCCGGATGCTTTTATCATCTGCATTGATCAGGCTGCCCAACAGGGTGATGAGCAGCATGCCGTCAACGATCACGCCCACACTCAGTTCCGTGCCGGACATCCTTTCTGCCAGGCGTACAGTGAGTGCGATGGTGATGGCAATATAATAGCCTATCCGGTAGTTGAAAATGGAGATACCGGCCAGGGAAAGCCCTATCACACCCCCCATTAGCAGGATGGTGTACTTTACCTCCATGGCACTCAGGTAAGCGATCAGCGGTACCGCTAATATCCAGATGACGGCGGCCAGGTAAGGCAATATATTTTTCTTCGTATAGTCCACGATACGCGATTACAGGAACACTATTTTCACTGACATGGCAATCAATACCAGGGCAATGAAAATCATGATCAGGGTTTGGTGAAGAGATTGATCTATTGGTTGCTTCTTTTTGCTCATTGCACTGACAATTTTTTAGTGGCCTGTTTTTCTTTCAGCGGGCCGGTGAACAGGAAGGAGAGGCCCAGCCTGACACAAAATTTGTAAATAACGAGGGAGATCCCAATGGCCATAGGGATAAGCAGAAGCAACAGCACCGGCCCGTTGGTGATCCCCATCCGGATGAGTAATGCCCGCAAAACCGCCGCTATCGTTACATGCAGCAGGTAGATGTACAGCGAATGATGCCCTATCACCTGCAGGAATGTTAATACTCCCTTGGCCGCCAGGCAGGAAGACAGCTGTATGGTGAACAGGCATCCATTGAGGGCTATGACCAGGTAAAGGAACATATTCATATCCTGGTGATAGAGATAAAAGAATTGCAGTGCGATGAATATAAAAAATGAAAAATACAAATACCGTGGCTCCGAAAGCCGCTGCTGCACCCGCTCCTGGAAGAAGATACCCGAACTGAAATCGCCTACCGCAAAAAATATGTAATGCAACATAATATCGTAGATGGCGCTGTACTGGCGGATCAGCGGGGAGCAGCCCAGGAAGATCAGCCCCACGGCCAGGTGTATATATTTATTGCCCCGCGTGAGTATATTGATGCCCAGGTACAGCATGGTTACATTGAACAGTGCAAAAAGGTACCACAACTGGTCCAGTGTCCTGGGCTGCAGCAAAATGTTCAGGTAATCCATCGCTGTTCTGTGCGCATTGGTATAGGAAGAGAACACCATTTGCAGGCTCAGTTGTATCAATGCCCATAGCAGGTAAGGATACAATAAGGTGTTCACCTTGTTCAGCGCAAAACTGGCCTTTCCCCGCTTTTGCAGGCTTTTCGCAAAAAAGGCCCCGGACAACAAAAAGAACAGGGGCATCCTGAAACTGTACAACATATCATTGGCAGACGTGACCCCTTTGGGCAGTGCTATGCCCTTGGCCAGCAGCCCATAGGCCAGGTGCCTGTACACGACCAGGATGATGGCTATACCTTTGGCATAGTCCACCCAGGCATAACGTGCACTGTTTGTTGTGGTTCCGGAGTTGTTTGTCATGGCAGAAGTATGTTGCTGCAGCGGCTTGTTACAGCTCTAAATAGTCTTCCTTTACATCGTTTAACACGACACCGAGGAATTTATCTCCCAGGCTGTTCAGGAACTCGGAAGATTCGTTATCGATCTCTTTTATTTTCAGTTTAGAGGAAAAGATGGCTATCACACCTTCTGCAAAGGCTGACAGTTCCCGGCTGTCTGTGAAATCGTTCAGGGGGGCACCTTCCATCAGGATGTAGTGGTAGTATTTTTTAAGCTCTTCCAGGTAGTCCAGCACGTTATTGGGCGGCAATATTTCAGAAGGCGTATAGTCTCCTCCCTTACAGCCCATTACCTCTATACCCGGCGTGTCGTAAGTGGTCACGTATTCACGGAATTTTTCGATGCTGAAATCCTGGGGCGCCAGGGAGAATGACTCCAGCGTGGGCCTGGCCTGCATCTGCACGGTGATATCGTTGTTACAGAAGTTGGTATCCAGCACCAGTACTCTTTTGTTGCTAAGGCTTAAGCTGTAGGCAACGGCCTGCACCAGCGTGGTTTTCCCTTGTTGCGGCTCCGTGCTGGTGAATAAGAATATTTTCCGGTTACTGTTTTCCAGCTCGTAACGCAGTTTTCTCAGCAACTCACGGAACATGTTCTGGCGTTTGAGCCATTGCGATTCATCTGTCTTCCTCTGCAATGTTTCCAGGATATTGTATTTGCGGAGGTTTGCATGGTTAATGGTGGCGATCAGTTTCAGGTTGCTCTGGCGGTTGAAGATGGACGGGGACTTCAGGGAGTTGTCCATGAATTCACCAAACAGGATGCCGATGCAGGAGATCATGAACACAGCCGCGCCGGCCATACCCATGATCAGCAGGCGTTTGGAAGATTCCGGCGTAAAGGCAGGTTGCCCTTTCAGGGTCTGGCGGAAGTTGTCCTGCGGCACCGTATTGTTATCCAGCGCTGCTGCCAGCTTTTCTTTCAGTTTATTGTACTCTTCCTGGGCCAGGTTTGCCTCCTGTTGCAGGCTGCCCACGGTAGCTTCCTTATTGGCATAAGAGCCCACGGAGGAGCGGAGGTTGTTGATCTTTGTTTCCAGGGTGGTGATGTTGAGCTTGGATGCCCGCAGTTCCGCTTCCTGGGCACTTTTCTTCTGTTGCAGTTCATCACGGGTAGCGGTTTTGCCGGTGGCGCTGCCGGATTCCAGCAGGGCTTTCTGCAGCTTTGCGCGTTGTGCTTTTATCTTATCCTGCAGCGCATTGTCAGTGCTGCCGGTGCGCACATACTCATCATTGAGATCATTGATCTGCCTTCTCAGCGCCAGGATCTCACTATTGTTATTATTATATAAAGGTTTGTCGCCGTTGGCCTGGTTTAATTGCGTAGTCAGGTTGTCGATGGAAGCCTGCAGGGCGTTGTAGTTGGCCCTTTCATCGGACAGGGATTTTTCAAATTGTTTGATCAGGTCCCATTCGTTGCCGCTGGCGGTTTCCACGTTCAATACGCCCTGGGCTGTTTTGTATTGGCGCAGTGCTTCGATCTTCGCATCCAGTTCCTGCTTTTTCTGGTTCACCAACGATTCAAAGGTGGCCACGTTCTCAATACTGCGTTCGGAGCGGGAGCTTCTGTAAAAACGGATGAACTCGTGGTAAAGGCTGTTTACCGCGAAGGCAGAGAGGTTGGGATTTTCGGAATAGCAAACGATATTGATATAGTCGGTGCGGGAAAGGCGGTAGGCGCTGATCATCTTGCGCAGCGACTCATAATCATACCGGTACAGTTTCATGTATTCCAGCACCTTTCTTTCGTCCGGCGTGGAGCTGGAAAGTACTTCCAGGGAGTCGTATTTTCTTTTGCAGATCCGGTAGATGTCCTGCCGGTTGGTGGTTTTATATTCGGGGGAATTTAATTCTTTTTCTGTCAGCCTCCTGAATGGGTCATTGCTGGTCAGGTCATGTATCATGAGGTTGCAGGATAACAAGCCCATCACCAGCGGAGAGTTCATGGTCTCCACCTCGTTATCAAACTTTACGTCGGCTTCAAAGAGGTTTACATTCTCATCCCGCAGTTTGATCTGCTCATTGGTAGTGAACCCCGTAGCCATCTGGGCCGTGGAGGCGTACAACCTGGGTTTCCCGATGGTAAAGGCAAAGGCGGCGGCAACAGCTACAACAGTGCTAATAATGATCCACCATTTTTTTTTGAGCAATGCCTTGACAAAAAATAAAATATCCATATCCTGTTTAAACCTTTAGCGAATGTTATGATACGCGGCGTAGTAACTATTATCGGCTAACAATAATAATTCTTGTATCCGGCTTTTTAACGGAGTATCAAAGGAGATGGTAAAAATCTGGAGGCAATGTGCCTGATGGTCTTGTCGGAGGATGAGGTTAATGAGAAATACCAGAATATAGAAAATCCGGCATATTCGGTTTATAGCGCAAAGGTAATAGATTCAATTTAATAACACTTTATTTTTAAGTGAATGGTGAGTTTTTTCTGGTAAGCGTTTGGGTTTCCGGGGTAAAAAAAAGGTGGCCGCTAAAAGGCCACCTTTTAAGGGAATTGTATTGCGCTGGTTATTGCTTTACCAGCTTAATCGTCTGAGTTTCACCTGCATTGGTCGTTACACGGAGGAAATAAAGGCCTCTTTCCGCGATCTGGCCAAGGCTGTTCAGTCTCACCAGGGATCTGCCAGCAGGCACATTCTTCCTGACCTCGGTGTAAACCTTCCTGCCGCTGAGGTCTATGATCTCAAACTGCATGGTATTGGCTTCCTTGCCCAGGGTAATGTCTACCGCCAGTGTGGTGGTGAACGGATTCGGATATGCATTTACCTGCATGGGGCCTGCATCCACTTTGGTGGTTTGCATGGTAGACGGTGCGGCGAACATGGTCTGTGCGCCAAGCGTCTGGGTGTTGTTGTTCGTAATATCAATTTCCATCGCATTCAGGTAACCTACCTGGCCACCGGCCGGGATGCTCAGGGTGAAGGCTATTTCGCCATTGGCATCTGCCGTAAGGCCGGTAAAGTCTGCGGTAGTGGAGGTATTGTTTTGTGCATACAGCGTTTTGCTTACGCCATTCACCGTGAACTGGGTGCTGCCATTATCCGGCTGGGGAGCCCACCACTTACTGTCAGACAGGAACTTGAGGGTATAAGTGGCATTGGCGCTCAATCCGGACAAGTGACCGTGCATCACGGACGCACCGGAGAAGAAGCCGGACAGGGAACCGAAGTAGAGGTACTGGCCCAGTACCACATCCGGGTACACACCGCTGTCGTTACCGGTAGTGGCGCCTTCCACACCGGCAGCCCACCAGCTTTCATCAAAGCGGATGCCTATGCTCGTTGTCTGGCCTGCGTCATTTTTCAGGTTGGCCGTTGCACCGCCTATGTTATTCCACGGGGCAGGTGCGTCTGCATTCAACCTGAAGTTCAGTAATACTTTAGACGAACCGGTGCTGCCGGCCGGCGGTGTTACCGTCAGGTTGAAAGTAGTAGTATCTGCCGCACCATAGGAATCGCGTACAATGAGGCTGATGTTGCTATATGTGCCACTGTTGCTCACTGTCGGGTTTACCGCCAGGGACCTGGTGGTGCCGCTTTGCGTCAGGGTAACGAAAGACGGCAGGTTCACCGTGGTGAAGGTCAGCGGATCTCCGTCTGCATCACTGGCCACCACCGGGATGGCGATGCTGCTGCCGGCAGACAGTGTAGTATCTGCGATAGTGTTGATGACAGGCGGATGATTGGTGGGTGCTGCGGAGCTTCCGGCTACCAGTTCTATGGCATTGAGGTAACCTACCTGCCCGCCGGTGGGAATGCTGCAGGTGAATACGATTTCACCATTCGCATTGGGCACCAGGCCGGAGAAGGTTACAACATTTGTGGTGTTATTCTGTGCGTATAATGTTTGTGACAGGCCGTTGATGGTAAACTGGGTGCTGCCATTGTCCGGCTGCGGGGCCCACCATTTACTGCTGGAGAAGAATTTCACCGCGTAGGTCTTTCCTGCATCCAGGCCAGACAGGTGACCTGTCATCGTGGGGGAGCCGGAGAAGAAGCCGGACAGTGAACCAAAGTACAGGTACTGGCTCATCACCACATCCGGGTACACACCGGTGTTATTGCCGGTGGTGGCGCCTTCTGTGCCGGTAGCCCACCAGCTTTCATCGAATCTTAAACCGATGCTGGTAGTTTGTCCTGCATTATTTTTCAGGGCGGTGGTAGTAGTGCCGGTAATGTTGTTCCACGGGGCGGGAGCGGGGGCGTTCAGCTCAAAGTTGAGCAGTACTTTATATCCGCTGGTGTCTACAGCCGGGTTAGTCACCGTGAGGTTGAAGATAGCGGTATCGCTGTTGCCATGCGTATCAGTGCCTATCACCCCAATGTTGTTGTACTGGCCAGCCTGGCCGGTGGTGGGTTGTACCAGCAGGTAAGGTGCGGCAGTGCCGTTGGCCGGTACCACTGTTACAAACGAGGGCAGTTGATAGCCGCTGTAAGTGATCGCATCATTTTCAGGATCTGTTCCGATCACGGGAATATGGATCGTGTCGCCGGCCTTCAGGGTCTGTGCGGCAATGTTGGTGATCACCGGGGGCTGGTTAGCCGGGTGGGTGGTCGTATCGCCTGCGCCGCCAGCCACAATTTCCATGGCATTGAGGTAACCTACCTGTCCGCCTGCGGGCACGCTCAGGGTGAACTTGATCTCACCACTGGTATCTGCGGTCACGTTTTCAAACACTGCCAGGTTGGTGGTGTTGTTCTGTACCGCCAGTGTTTTGGTGACACCGTTGATCGTGTATTGGGTGCTGCCGTTATCAGGCTGCGGAGCCCACCATTTGCTGCTGCCAAAGAATTTAACCGTGTAAGTGCGGTTGGTTTCCAGGCCGCTGATATGCCCGTGCATGGACGGGGCACCGTTGAAGAAGCCGGACAGTGAACCAAAGTAAAGGTATTGGCTCATTACCGCGTCGGGGTACACACCGGTGTTGTTGCCGGTAGTAGCGCCTTCCGTGCCGGTGGCCCACCAGGATTCATCGAAGCGGATGCCTGCTGCGGTGGGCTGGCCGCTGTTGTTCAAAAGGTTGCTGGTAGCACCGGTAATGTTATTCCAGGGTGCCGGTGCGGGATTGTTCAGTTCAAAGTTGAGATACAGCGAGTAGTTCGGCGTTGGCTTATCCGCTACCGTCAGTACAAAGCTCTTCGTATCTGTGCCACCTGCGTTGTCCACTGCTTTTACGGTAACCAGGTAAGTGCCTGCGGCAGCATAGCCCGGGGCGAAGGTGAGCAGGCAGGTATCATTCACGCTTTGCAAAGTAGCAAAGGAGGGAAGCTGGATGGCTGTCCAGGTAAAGGTGTTGCCGGCGTTCAGGTCTTTCAGGCTCAGTTTTACCTGTTTGGTCACGCCTTCGTCCACGCTTACTGCCGGGATGGAATCAATAACCGGGGGATAGTTGTCATTTACTACCACGGTGAAGAATGCCGTGTCTTTACCGTTGTTCACGTCTGTAACGATCACGCCTGTATTGAACGTACCCTGCTGGCTGTTGCCCGGGGCAAGTACGATGGACGTATTGCCGCCGCTTTGCTGCACGGTGATAAAGCCGGGGTTATTGTAGATGCTGAAGGTCAGGGCATCATTATCCGGGTCGCTTGCATTCACGCTGATCGTCTGCGAAGTACCATAGCGGATGGTAAGGCCACTGATATTGTCAATAACCGGGGGATTGTTGAGCGATTTAGCACCCACAGCTTTGGTGAAGGCAGAATAACCGCCTTCGCCCACTGCTCTTACTTTGTAGTAAGCCACGGTATTGGCAGCCAGCGTAGAGTCGGACGCGGTGCCCTGGCCGGATACACCGGGGGCAGCGGCTTTCAGGAAGCTGAAATGCAGGCTGTCCGTCAAGGAGCGGTATACTTCAAAACCTGTTTCATTGGTAGCATTGTCTGCCCAGGTGAGTTTCACCACGGAAGTGGAAAGCGCCTGTGCTACCGGCGTACCGGGCACCGCCGGGGGCAAGGGTTTGGCCGCGGTGGTGGCAGTGGCCACAGCAGTGTATGCAGACTCGCCATACTGGCCTATGGCCCTTATTTTATAGTAGTAGGCGGTAGATGCATTCAACAACGTATCGGTATACGTCTTCACGCCGGGGGCTACAGTAGCCACAATGGCGTAAGTGCCGCCGCTGCTGGTGCTCCTGTAAATCTCGAAACCTGTTTCATTGGTGCTGTTATCTGTCCAGGCCAGGTTCAGTTTACTGTAATTGTTCACAGTGACCGTGAGGCCGGAAGGTGCAGCGGGGATGGTCCCGTTTACAATGCTGGTATCAATGAACGCGTCTGAGGGGATCAGCTGGCGGGTAGTGATGCCTGCCTGGGTGCTGGTCCAGTAAACCTCCATGGTAGCACCGCCAGTGGCCTGGAAGTAGGTTACCGTGATGGGGTATACACCTGCCGCCACGTTGGTCACCGTGCCGGATGCATAGGTGGCGCTGTGGGCACCGTCATTATTCACCGTAGCGGTAGTGGTGCTGGAGTACGTCTTGTTGAAGTACAGCTTACTGCCATCGTCGGAATTGGTCTCAAATTTATAGGTGCCGGTTACCGGTATTTTGATATAGCCCGTCCACATCAGCGCATAGTTAGTGGTGGTGGCAGACGGTACTACGGTCAGGTCGGGGATGTAGGCTTTTCCTGTTTGTACCGGCGTAAGGCTGTTGAAGTTGGGAAGTGTGCTCCAGGAGCCGGAATAGAGCTTGTAGTTCAGGTTTGCCTTCCGGGTGCGGATGGTTACCTGGTTGCTCTTCGTGGAGGACTTGCCGGATACATCCCTGGACTTCACGTAGAAGTTGTACAGGGTGCCATCCGTAAGACCGGTCACCGTGCCGGTGAGCACCGTGCCCACAGAAGTTACCAGTACGCCATTTGCATAAATGTCGTAGCCCGCAACGCCTGCATCGTCTGTAGCAGCCGTCCACGTGAGTACTACCTGGTTGTTCGTGTAGCTGGAAACAGCCAGGGAACCGGGAACCGTGGGCGGGAAGGAGTCAACTGCTGTTTTGCCCTGCAGCACAGTGGAAACAGGACCTGCTGCGTTGTCATTTACAGGCCTTACTTTGTAGTAGTAAGTTGTATTGGGGATGAGGCCATTGTCGCTGTAGGTGACTACGTTGGCCGTATTCTTACCGATCAGCGTAAACGGACCGCTGGCCTGTGTGGCGCGGTATACCTCGAAATATTTCTCGTTGTAGGCCGGGTTGGGATTTTCAACCCAGGAGAGATTGATCTGTGTTTTGGTAAAGCTGCTTACACTCAGGCCGCTGATGCCATCGGGACCATTGATGCCGGTGCTGTTCACCACGCGGAAGCTATCTGAGTAAGCGCCCAGGCAATAGCCGGTAGCGAGTGTCTTTACGGCATAAGCACCTGGGGTAGAAGCGGTCAGTGTATTGGTAGTGCTTAATGTGGTAGTGGTGTCGCCGCCTTTTATCCATTTATAGCTTACCATGCCGGTGGGCACCTGCAGTGTTACGCTGGTACTGCCATCGGGCGCGGGCAGCACATTGCTGGCCAGTGCCGGTGAAGTAGTAATGGTGGGAGCGGGGGTGTTAGGCTTGTAAGAAAGTACGAGGGGTACAGGAGACCAGCCGGTCCATCCGTTGGGCAGTAATGCCCTTACGCGGTAGCTGCCGGGGGCAGTGGCCACGATAAAATTGGAAGTGCCATTGGCAATGGTCACCTGGTCTTTCTGCCACTCATATTGCTGGTAGCCGGGTGCAATGCCGACGGTTACAGACTCACCGGGACAGAAAGTAGTGGTGCCGTAAAGGGGTACGGGATTCAGCCTGTTTGCCCTTAACATGAAAGGCGTAAAGTCAGGCTCATTCCACGCATCCAGCCAGGTATTGTGCGAATCATTCGGGTAAGTGGTAAGCTTTATATCACCGCCTGCCGCCTGTATGGCCGCTACCACGGTGTTTGTCGTATAGGGGGCAGGGTTACCATCCAGGCCGCCCTGGAAAAGCCACATGGGGGTGAACTTGTACAGGTCAATGTGGTTCTGGTAATCCACTGCCATGGCGCTCATGGGCAGTGATGCCGCGGTGAGTTGCGGATAACGCATGGTAAATTCCCAGGTGCCCCATCCGCCTGCGGAAAGGCCGTTTACGATCAGGCGGTCCGGATCACCCTTGGCGCTGGCCACGATAGAATCGACCAGTGATTTCAGGTTGTCATAATCGTTGGGGCCCCAATAGCCACCCTGGCTTTGGGGATAAAGGAGGAAACCATCAAAGGTGCCGTTGTCTACCCGGTTCATCCAGGTTTGACCGCCCCAGAGCAGGTGGTATTCATCGTCGTAGATCGTTCCTGCTTCACCCACACCATGGAAGAAGAGGTAGATGGGATATTTCTTCCCATCATTTACGCCCTGCACGTAGCTCTTGGGGAATTTCAGGCGGAATGCCATGTTCTTGTAGATATAACACTTGTAGGAATCCGTGTTATAGCTCATCCTCACCGTCCTTACCCATTTTGTGATCTGGTCATAAGCGGGGGTAGGCGGGGGATTGGCCGGGTCATACGTGACAACCGGGTCGTTGGCATTTAAAGCTGACTGCCCGTGTATAGGGAGATAGCAGCAAAGCAGCAGTAATAACAGTAGGTAGTGTAAATTTCGAATCATGGAACATATATTTAGCCCGTCCTGAAACCAGGACATAACAAATTTGAAAACAAAATTATTCCGGGGATACCCGGTGGCTTGTTCGCAGGATTGGAAAAAATTATTGCATGGCCTGTTGGCGAGGCACTAGCGTAGTGGAGATTGATCTAAGGATAAGGCTAAATTACTGAGACTTAACAACCGCGAAATTATGGAACTGGAATTACTTTTAAAAAGTTTTTTGCAAACGGCTTCTTTTGCCGGGTAAACGCGGTTATAATGCAGATAAGTGCTTTTCAAATCAGCCCGCTGCCACACTCCTTTTAGAACGTTCCCAGGTGGCGGACTGCATTTTCCGGTAAAATTTGAAGCTGCCCGCAATCACCGCAATGTTCATAAATACAAAATAGAAGGGAACGTAGAGGTACTTCACCTTGATCTGGCGCAGCGCCAGCAGGTAGCCTGCAAAAGCAGCAGCATAAAATAATAATTGGATTATTCCTGTAATATATATAAAATGGTAATATGTAGTGCCTGGTTTCATAAGCATAAGCAGCAGCAGGTTACTGATCCATGCAATGACCAGGCCCCATGGCACCAGTGTCCACCGCAGTACGCGGTGTGAGACATATTGCCAGGTGATGCGCGGATATTTAAACGGGTTCAGGAGTGGCAGCAGCCGGGAAATGGCCTGGTAGCCGCCTGCGGCGATCCTGGTCTTGCGCTTGTACTCTTCCTGCAGGGAGGCCGAGGCGGTTTCCTGCGCATAGGCTGCCGGCTCATACGCTACTTTGTAGCCTTTCATATTGATGTGGAAGGAGAGCATGAAATCATCCAGGATGGTATCTGCCGGGAGCGCTTCGTACAGGGAAGTCCGGAGGGCAATCAGCTCCCCGGCGGCGCCCATAACGCTGTATAATTCTGCATCCCATTTTTTGAGGAGGGACTCATATTTCCAGTACATGCCTTCTCCCTGCGACTCCGCGCCACCCGTGGTATTGAGCACTTTCTTTTCCCCGGCCACGGCACCGGTATCGGGCATACGAAAATGCGACACCAGTAATGTGGCGGCGTCAGGGTTTAACATGGTATTGGCATCTGATAAAATGACAACCGGGGTCCGCACAAACTGCATGGCCCGGTTAATAGCCATTGTTTTCCCGGCGCGTTGCGGTTCGTATAACAGGGTGATCTGTGGGTACTGCTTTATGATCTCATTGGTACGGTCTGTAGAGCCGTCGGTGATAAAAATATACTGCACCAGCTCCCCGGGATATTGGATGGCCAGGGTGTTCCGGATCTTGTCCCCGATAAAGTCTTCCTCGTTGTAAGCCGCCACCAGCAAGGTTATGGGCGGGGTGAAGGCTGCTGCCGGCGGGGCTGGTTGTTTTACCAGGATCCGTTTAGCCCGGATGAGGATAAACAGCAGCAGGGGGTATAGGATATAATGGTATCCTACTATGAACAGACTGGTAAAACAGATAGCGATTAATATTGACATAAGGGGAAATGTTGGGGATGCTGCCTCCGGGGAGCAAAAGTAGATAATTTGATGAGAAGCATTTATAATTTGATGTGGAATTTTGAATTTGGGAGGCTTGCGGCGGGGTAATAAACCGTTTATAGCAAATTTTCTAACACTTACCGGAAAAAAACAGACGTTTACCAAAAAGAAATTTGAAATTTGGAGAAAAGAATAACTTTGTCCCCGTAATGATTCAGCCACAACGTTGAATGTTACTATGCCAATAAGGAACCGTTTTAACATCCCACCTCATATCCTCCATAAAACCGCCGGATTCCTTAGTAATTAATTTGATACCACATCCCATTTAAAGCCTTCGGGAAAAGCATACCGGTGTATGCGGAGCCGATTAACAGTTCTTAAACGAAGGTAAATGAAAAAGACAATTTTGTTAGTAGATGATAGTATGCCAATGTTATTCTTACTGGAGGCGGTGCTTGGTAAGGAATACGCGATCGTAACAGCACAGGACGGACTTGTAGCAATGTCCTGGTTAATGAATGGGAATAAACCAGACCTGATCGTTACAGATCTGCAGATGCCGAATATAGACGGATGGGAGTTATTGAATTATATCTCCGGTAGTTATTTGTTTCAGGACACCCCAGTGCTGGTGCTTTCCGGCTTTTATAAGGAAAACACCGGTGACCTTCACCTGAAATGCCCCAATGTAAGAGAAGTAATACAGAAGCCTTTCGACCCCACCAAACTAATGCAGAAGATCGGCTACCTCTTGAGTGGTACGCTGTCTGTTTCTGCTTAGCACGCTGATATACCGACTACAAAAACACCTCATTATGAACACCTTTACCGCTGATCTACTGAAAAACGAATACATTCAGACCGTTAACACGAAAGTGATCACGCTGAATGCCCCCGATCGTGAGAAGTTTATATTGGTCGTAGGAACATCGAAAATGGAGCAGGCACTGCAGGAAAAAGGCTTTGCATTTATCCATGTGAAACAGCTAAAGGATGTCCGGAAAACGCTGACCGTTTTCCAGGAAATAACAAATGAAATGCCTGTAGCTGTAGTGTGCCAGTATGCAAAAGGATTGGAAAATAACCTGCAGGAGTACTGGAGCAATGGTGGGAGCTTCCCGCCGCTGGCCCAGATGCCCTTCTTTATCCTTGCGGATGAAAAGCCAATAGAAGATGTCCAGCATTTCCGTGCCCGGTTCCGCTTTGTGGATGATATCATCACTCCTAATGCCTGGGACCACCTGGAAGCGAAAATTGCTACTATCACCAAGTTTAAGAAGATCAGCAGTTTCCCCGCCGGCGAGCAGCAGGAGGTAGCCGCCCCAAGATACACCCGTCATTTCCTGAGCAACTTTATGAAACGTGGACTGGACCTGGTGGTGGCCCCGGCCATCCTGCTCCCGTTACTGCCGGTCATGCTGCTCATCGCATTGCTGATCCGGCTGGAATCCAAAGGCCCTGTCTTTTATGCAGCCACCCGCGCCGGCCGCAATTATAAAGTTTTCAAGTTCTATAAGTTCAGGACCATGGTGCCCGATGCCGATAAAAAGCTGAAGGAACTGCAACACCTGAATATGTACACCGATAAAAAGGACGGCCCCGTATTCTTTAAAGTGTCCAACGATCCCCGCATTACCCGCCTGGGAAAATTCCTGCGCAATACCAGCCTGGATGAATTGCCCCAATTACTGAACGTGATCAAGGGTGATATGTCGCTCGTGGGCAACCGGCCTTTGCCCCTGTATGAAGCAACAACGTTAACGACAGACAGCTATGCAGAGCGCTTCCTGGCACCGGCCGGCATCACCGGGCTGTGGCAGGTAAAGAAACGTGGTAAAAAAGAAATGTCCATTGAAGAAAGGATTGAACTGGATATTTCCTACGCACACCAGCGTTCTTTCCGCTACGACATGTGGCTGATCCTCAATACGCCCAAGGCGCTTGTTCAAAAAGATGATGTGTAATGTTGTTGATCTTAGCATTTATAGTTTTTATATACCTGGCTGCATGCGTTACCTATAATCTCGTGCTGGCTATTGCAGGGGGGCTGAAACAGCGCTCCCGCCTTCCTTACCAGGATGAAACAACGTTTGGAAGGATTGCTATACTTATTCCCGCTTACCGGGAAGATGAAGTCATTATTTCAACTGTCCAGAGCTATCAGCATTTAAATTATCCTGCCGGTAAATACGAGGTAGTAGTGATTGCAGACTCCCTGCAGCCTGCTACCATAGCTACTTTGAGGGAACTGGATGTGAAGGTGATCGAGGTTTCCTTTGAGAAAAGCACCAAAGCAAAATCCCTGAACGTAGCATTCCAGCAGTTAGGGGACGATTACGACATGGCGCTGATAAGTGATGCCGATAACATACTGGCCGCAGACTTCCTGCTGAAGGCCAATTACCTGTACCAGCAAGGCCATGAGGCCATACAGGGGCAGCGCGTGGCCAAGAACCTGGATACGCCTTTCGCCATCCTGGACGCGGCCAACGAGATCATTGCCAACCATCTTTATCGCAAAGGCGCTAATGCACTGGGGCTTTCTTCTTCCGTGATCGGCTCCGGGATGGTATTCCATTATCCCATGATAAAGGAAATACTCCAGGAGATACAGGCCACCGGCGGGTTTGATAAAGTGCTGCAATTACTGGTGGTAGAGAGGGGCGTCAGCATCGCCTACCTGGAAGATGCGTATGTGTATGATGAGAAGATAGCACATTCCGCTGTGTTTGAGAACCAGCGCAAAAGATGGATAGCCAGCCAGATCGTGTACCTGCGCACATTTTGGGCCAGGGGCTGGAAAGCCCTGTTCAAAGGGCAGGTGAATTATTTCAACCTGTCTGTGTGCCAGAACGCGCTCATGCCCAGGATGCTGTTGCTTTTCATCCTTACCATAGGTACCCTGCTCAGCCTTGTGCTGAAGCCATACCTGGGGGATGCATGGTGGTGGATGCCGGTGCTGTTTGTACTGAATGCCATTACAATGCTGATCCCCATCCCGGCTAAGTTTTTCACCAACTACCTGTTTACCGCCCTGCTGGCCATGCCCAAGGCGGTGCTGATCATGGTAAAACTGATGTTTCGCCTGAAAGGTGCCGACAAGACATTCATTCATACCAAACACACCCAGACAGGTATTAACAACCCATTGTTACATGCACCCGGAGAATAAAATACAACCACTCGTTTCTATCGTCACTGTTAATTACAACAATGCAGCAGTTACGGCAGCACTGATGGCTTCCCTGAAAACCATCAGCTACCCCAACCTGGAAGTGATCGTGGTGGACAATGCTTCCACAGAAGATCCCGGGGAGCAGGTACTGAGGGAATACGAAAATGCAAAAATTATCTACAGCGATAAAAACCTGGGCTTTGCCGGGGGCAATAACCTGGGTATTAAACAGGCAAAAGGCGAATACCTTTTCCTGGTGAATAACGATACCGAATTTACCGAAGGATTGATAGAAGGATTGCTGGAAGTCTTTTACCAGCACCCGGATGCGGGCCTCGTGAGCCCCAAGTTCCATTACTTCTTTAACAAAGGCACCATAGAATACGCAGGCTACCAGGCCGTGGACCCCGTAACCGGGAGAAACGGGATGATAGGATGCCGGGAGCAGGACCACGGGCAGTATGACCAGCTGGCGGTGACCCACTATGCGCATGGTGGTGGTATGATGACCTCCGCTGCGGCCATCAAGGCAGTAGGGCTGATGCCGGAAGTATATTTTCTCTACTATGAAGAATTTGACTGGTGCGAGCAGTTCAAGAAAAAAGGATACCAGGTGTATTATCAGCCCAAGTCGCTGATCTATCATAAGGAATCAATGACCACCGGGAAGAACAGCCCTTTGAAAACATACTACATCACCCGGAACCGCATGCTGTTCATGCGCCGGAATGTAAAACCCTTTTCCAGGGCACTGTTCATGGGATACTTCATTTTGCTGACCATCCCCAAAAATACCCTGCAGTTTTTAATACGGAGGGAAGGGGTGCACATGAAGGCCTTCTGGCGTGGGATCTATTGGAATATTAAGCATTTTAAAACGGACGACATATGTGCGGGATAGCAGGATTTATTGATTTTTCAAAACGGTCGGATTTTCAGTTGCTGAAATCCATGACCGACGCTATGACGCATCGTGGTCCGAACGATGCCGGCTATGAAGTGTTTGAGCAGGAGCATGCCATGATCGGCCTGGGCCAGCGCCGCTTGTCTATCCTGGACCTGAGCGCTTCCGGCCACCAGCCCATGCACTTTGATGCATATACCATTATCTTCAACGGTGAGATCTATAATTTCCGGGAAATAAGAGCAGAACTGGAATTGCTGGGTTATACCTTCCAGTCGGATGGTGATACAGAGGTACTGCTGAAAGGCTATGCCGCCTGGCAGGAAAACATACTGGACAAGTGCATCGGTATGTTTGCTTTTGTGATCTACGACCGGAAGAAAAATGAAGTGGTACTGTTCCGCGACCGTGCCGGTGTAAAGCCGCTGTATTATTACTGGCATCAGCAGCAACTGTTTTTTTCCTCAGAACTGAAGGGCCTCATGGCACATACCGCCTTCCCCAAAGTCATTGATCCAAACAGTTTGTCGCTCTTCCTGCAGTACAGCTACATTCCCGGTCCCTACACCATTTTCCGGCACACCCGTAAACTGTCGCCCGGGCACCTGCTCCGCGTAAGCCTGCAGCGCAGGGAAGTGGAGGAAGCAGGCTACTGGAATGTACTGAAATCTTACCAGCAGGAAGTAACAAAGCTGACCGAAACCGAGGTCATAGACCACACCCGTTCACTGCTGCACAGCGCCTATAACTACCGCATGGTAGCCGATGTGCCGGTAGGCGTGTTCCTGAGCGGCGGCTATGACAGCAGCAGCGTGGCCGCCATCCTGCAGTCTGACAGTAGCAGCAAGATCAAAACATTTACCATTGGTTATAAGGAAGCCGCGTGGGATGAATCCGCAGAAGCAAGGAAGATCGCCGGTTTCCTGGGCACAGACCACCATGAATGGATAGTGGGGCCGGAAGAAGCCAGGGGGGTATTGGAGCACCTGCCGGAGATCTACGATGAGCCTTTTGCCGATAATTCTACCGTGCCTACCACGCTGGTAAGCCAGTTTGCCGCAAAGGAAGTAAAAGTGGTTTTATCTGCCGATGGGGGCGATGAGCTGTTTGCCGGCTATAACAAATTCAACCAGTCTATCCGCTATACCAGCAGTATGCCGCAAATGGTACAGCGTTCCATCAGCGGTGTGATGTCGCTGGTATCGCCGGAGCTCATCCCGTATTTCAATAAGCAATACAACTTCTCCTCCCGCTATGAGAAAATGAAACTGATCTGGGCCAGCGGGAAGCCCCAGCAGGCGCTTAAATACATCAGCCAGTACCTCACCGAGGCAGAAGTAAGCCAGTACACTGGCCTGGCTAAAAGCAGCTACAAAACAAACTTTGACCTGAACGGTGAGCTGGGCAACATTGCCGATCCGCTGAACCGCCTGCTGGCCGTGGATTACAAGACCTTCCTGGTAGATAATAACCTGGTGAAGGTGGACCGGGCTACCATGTCGGTGAGCATTGAAGGCCGTGAGCCCATGCTGGACCACCGCCTGGTGGAGTTCCTGGCGCAGGTACCGACATCGCTGAAAACGAAAGGCGGGGTGAATAAATATATCCTGAAAGAGATCGTACATAAATACATTCCCAGGGAGTTGATGGAAAGGCCCAAACGCCCTTTCATTGCGCCCCTGCAGGAGTGGTTCCGGGATGAGCTGAAAGAGCAGATGCGCTATTACCTCACCGGTGAAAGGCTGGCCCGGTCCGGGTTTTTCCAGGTGAAGGAAGTGGAGAAGTTACTGGAGCACTACCTGGCCGGTGGTAAAGTAAGCCACCAGAAATTATGGAATATGCTGGTGTTCCAGCTTTGGTACAGCCGGTGGATAGAAAAACTATAGGCAATGGGAAGTGACAAAAAGATAAGAGTGCTGGAGACCATCCGCCAGGGAAAAATAGGCGGGGGAGAAAGCCATGTGCTGGACCTGGTAGCTACGCTGAACAAAGACGAGTTTGAGCCGGTGGTACTATCTTTCACAGACGGGCCCATGATCGAAGCGCTGCAGCAGATGGGCATACCGGTCCGGGTGATCCAAAGTGAAAAAGCATTTGACATCGGCGTGTGGAAAGCGGTAAAACGTTTTATTGCCGCTGAAAAGATAGATATTGTGCACGTGCACGGCACCCGGGCAAACACCAATGTGCTGTGGGCCGCCCGCAGCCTGGGCCTGCCCATCGTGTACACTATCCACGGGTGGTCTTTCCATGAAGGGCTGCACCCGGTGGCAAAACGACTGCGCATTGCCGCAGAGAAATTTATTACCGGAAAGGCCCGCGTTAATATCTGCGTTTCCGCTGCCAATCAACAGGCTGGCAACCACGCTTTCGGCACCTTCAACAGCATCGTGATCCGGAATGGGGTGAACCTGCAGAAGTTCAATGCAGCCGGCGGGTATACGGATATCAGGGCTTTGTTTAACATACCGGCAGATAAGATCGTGGTATGCTACATTGCCCGGATGACCTACCAGAAAGACCCGCTTACCATGGTGAGGGCTTTTGCACAGGCACATGCCGGCGCACCGCAGCTGCACCTGCTGATGGTGGGCGATGGTGAGCTGAAGGAAGCCACCATGCAGGAAGCGACAAAACTGGGCGTGGAACGGATGATCACGTTTGCGGGCTTCCGGCAAGATATCCCGGCCATCCTGAGCGCCGCAGATATTTACTGCCTGCCCTCTTTATGGGAAGGATTTCCCATCGGGGTGCTGGAAGCCATGGCCATGGGCAAGGCCGTAGTGGCCACGGATGTAGATGGCACCCGGGAAGCCGTGACCCACAACAAAAACGGGGTACTGGTACAGCCACAGGATGTAAACGGCATTGCGCAGGAATTGATCGCATTGGCCACAGACCCGCAACGCAGGGCGTCCCTGCAGGAAGAAGCCCGGGCCACCGTGTTGCAAAATTTCAATGTAACCGGGATGACGGGTGCAGTAGAAAAGGTTTATCATCAACTACATAAAAGTTAACTTACTATTCGTGATATGAGAACAACCGCAATAACCTACGGATACGATCGAATTGCCGATATAAAAAGACTGAACTTCATCACAGACAGCCTGAAGCAGTATATTCCCGACGGCGGCAGTGTGCTGGATGTAGGATGTGGCAATGGCGTGATCAGCCGGCACCTGGGCCAGTTTGGCTACAACGTGCTGGGCATAGATATCAGCGAAAAAACCATTGCCGTGGCTAACAAAGCCAATACTTATCCCAACGTGAAATTTGCAGCCATCAGCGCAGAAGCACTGACCGCGCAGGGCGAAACCTACGACGCCGTGATCTGCAGTGAAGTGATAGAGCACCTGGACCAGCCGGAGTTATTACTGCACACCATACACGCCTCCCTGAAGGATGACGGCCTGCTGATCGTTACCGTGCCCAATGGCAACGGGCCGCGGGAGCTGTGCGTAACAAGGCCCATGCTGAAAGCCAGGAACAATCCTGCTGTGTGGAATAGCATTAACAAAGTAAAGAAAGCGTTAGGCTTCAGGGGTACCACCGCGCAGTCGCAGGCGGATAACCTGGACCACGTGCAATTCTTTACCCGGAATGATCTCCGTGAACTGGCCAGGAACAGCTCATTTGATATTATCCGGTTTGCCAAGACAAACTTCGTGGAGGATGTGTTTCCTTTTTCCATCCTGACACGCCGCATAAAATTCCTGCAAACGATCGATTGCCAGGTAGCGGAAATACTGCCTTACGCCTTTACCGGCGGGTTTAACACCCTGTGGCGTAAAGCAAATAAATAGGGGTTTCTTTATTAGGATATGGTCTCAACCCAAAAAAGGGTATCTCAGTTGTAACGCTGTGATACCCTTTTCATTTATAAGATCCCGGTATTATTAACGGGTACTTTTTTGCTGTACATGCGCATCAATGGCGTCCAGCACCTGCGGTGCGGTGGCCATGTCAAATTTCCGCGCCAGCAATTTGCCACTTTGTAAGATGGCTGGCAGATCAGCCATGGTAAATGTTCTGGGGTGGGCATGCCCTTCAGACCAGTCTATATAACGCAGGTAGTCGTTGTGCACCTGCCCCCGGAAATCACTGTGCATGATCACTGTCTGGAAAATAAATTCATCCCCGCCCCAGGTGTATTTATAGAACCGCTCCAGCTGCGGGTGCTGGCTGATGTAATTGAGGCACCAGTATGCACAATCCGCAGTGAGGCTCCACCACAGGGAGCCGCCAAACACCTCCAGGCCCAGGGGATGCTTCCGCTTGGGAAGCAGCGCATTGATAAGCTGCGTCACTTTATATTTCCCCGGTATCTTCCAGTCTTCAAAATGCCATTGGGTGATCTTTTTCATCATGGGCTGCAATGCAGCAGGGGTAAGGACATCCAGGAATTGCAATCCCGGGTGCTGTTCAAAGTAGTTGTAAAGATCAGCTGCCCCCACCAATGGATAATCCTGTGCGCTGATGAGGTGCACATAATCGTAATGGGTACCTGACTGGCGCACGCTGGCAATGCCTTTCAGCGCGGCGGCAATCGTGCCATAACCCGCCCAGGTTACACTTACCCGGTCTGCCACATAATATGTTTGCGGGTGCTCAAATATATGCTCCCAATCCTTCTTATCCACCTTGGCATCCAGGTGGATAAAGGCGTCTATCTGCGGATGCGACAAGCGACGCAAAAGCCTTAGCAGCTGCGCCGGTTGCTTATGCGCCAGGATGATAAAAGCGTGCCTCATGACTGGTCGGATTTTAAATTAAAGCGGGCCGACCTCACTTTGCGGACCAGTTGTTTGCATTCCTGCCAGCCCAGCTGCCAGATACTTTTAAATTCAAGGTCCGGCAGGTATTTTTTCAGGAAGTAGTAGCCAAAGATCACGGCAAACAACAGGTTGAGCGAAGAAGCGATGGCCACCGCTTTAATATCGTTGAACATCCACACCAGTGTGATATCGAGAATAATGTTGAGCACCAGTTTCAGGAGGTTCTTATAAAAATTCACCCCCGGTTTGTTGATCATATCCAGCGTTACACCGGTAAAACGGTCAATGGGGTAGAGGATGGCAGACAGGAGGAAAATGATCACGATGCCGGTGGCGGAGATATACTTAACAGAGGCCAGCAGCGTTATCAGCGGTTGCACAAACAGCAGCATACCGATGATGAAGGGCAGGATCAAAATCGTTACGGTACCGGTGTACCGGCAAAAAGCCCTGGCCACACCGGCCAGGTTGCCTTTGTTTGCTTCCTCGGAAAGCGTGGGCTGGGAAGTAGCCACAAAGCTTCTCAGTATAATTTCAATTACCTCCATGAATTTCTGCGGAATGCTGTAAATAGCCACCGCCGCAGGACTGATCATGGTACGGAGCACAAGGTTGTCTGAATAATTGAGCAACGCGGAAGACAACATGCTGCCGATGATCAAACGGCCGTATCTGTACATTTCCATTATCCGCGCGGTGTTGCGGTGGCGCATGGCATGCAGCTCCGCCCAGCCAAAGTACAAGCAATATAAGCTGGTGACCAGCAGTGACAGGGCATAGGCGTAAAGCACGGTATGCAGTTCCAGCGTGCCCGAAAAATAAAACACGCCCAGGAAAACCAGGAACGATCCGTTCTGCATAAACCGGATCTGCACGATCTTATCAAACCGGTGGCTGGCCTGCAGCAGCCAGGTGGCCATATTGAAAGGAAGGGATAACAACGTCATGATGCCCAGGTAACCAAAGAAGAAATGCCAGGTGGGGCTGAAAAGGTTGCCTGCAAATAAGAACAGCAGCGAGGAGAGCACCACGTAACCACCGGTGAGCAGGAGGGAGATGTACCATGCCGCGCCCGTGCCCAGGGTGTAATTTTCTTCACCAGCCCCTGTGCAGAATTTAATGATGCCGGATTGCAGCAGCGCCGTGCGGATCTGGTCAAGAATGCCATAGGTGGCCAGGAAGAGCACCCATTCCCCGAAGGGGTCTTTCCCTAACACGCGTACCAATAACGCAAAGGACAACAGGTTGAAATAGGCCATCACAACGTTACCGGTTAACGATAGTAAATGCCTGTTCTTTAAAATGCCGGAAATACGGAGGCCCATGAACTAGATATTAATGATCATGGCTTTAAACAGGATGAGGTTAAAATGTGGGTGTGCAGTACGCAAAGGTAAACAAATTTTTTTGCCTTTACGATCAATAAAAATAGTACTGGTAAAACGAATATAGATTATATTTATTTATACTTTATTAAATGTACTTATACATGTTGTGTATTTTTCATATATGTTGGAAAAAATTTATTTTCTTTGCAAAGTAAGTTTCTGCGGCCCAATGAGATAGTATAGGAGAAACTAAAACTTTGCAACCATATACTTTAGTGATGATTAACCGTACTCCCCTGACAGGAAGCCCTCTATTGCGCGTGTATAACTGGTTGGTCCTGGTTATCATTTATTTGCTATGCTGCAATAGCAGCGCATTGGCGCAAACCATGACCGGTAAGGCATTTAATGACCCTACGATGAGCAACATCAAGGGGTATTACGAGTATTTGCCCGCCGGTTACTCCCCTACAAACGGAAAGAAGTACCCACTTATTATATTTTTTCACGGCCAGGGCGAGTTGGCTTCCAGCTCCCCGCTGAGCAGCGTGTTAAAGAATGGGCTGCCCCAGAAAATAAATGATGGCCTTTTCCCTACCAGTTTTACGGTCAATAATCAACAGTACGAGTTCATTGTGCTGTGCCCGCAATTTTACAGCTGGCCGGGTTCCGGCGATGCGATCAAGTTCAAGGACTGGGCGTTGAACAATTACAGTGTTGACGTAAACCGTATTTATATCACCGGTTTAAGTATGGGCGGTGGCGAAGCCTGGGGCGCACTGGCCGAAAATGGCGGCTCCAAAGCCTTTGCAGCCGCGGTGATGGTGTGTGGTTATTATCCACCCACCCAGGCCCTGGCCAAGGTGATCGCCGGCAATAATGTGCCCGTATGGGCCCTGCACAACAAGGTAGATCCGAATGTGGACCCCAATTATTCCATTAACTGGGTTAATTATATCAACAGCAGCGTACCCGCACCGGCGGTGCCGGCAAGGCTCACCATCTTTGACGCCTCCGGCCACGATGCATGGACCAAAGCATATGATCCTTCCTACAAGGAGAATGGGATGAACATCTACGAGTGGATGCTCCAGTACTCACTGGGTGGTACCACTACACCGCCACCTACCAATCCGCCTCCCACAACGGGCGGCAAGCGGATCACCGTACCCATGTCTAACAGTGCCAATGGCAGGGCCGAAATATATTACCCGGATGCCATGACCACCTTTGGTGTAAACCCCGGGGACACTTTGTGTATTCCCGCGGGGGAGTACGAATATGTGCACCTGGGAAACCTGGTAGGCACAGCAGATAAACCGATTGTGATCACTAATTGCGGGGGCCAGGTAAAACTGGGTGTAAGGAACCAGGGCACCGCTACGGTTTTTAACGCGCCATCCTGCCGGTTCATTGAGATCAGCGGGAGCGGGGATGAGAACTATGAATATGGTTTTGATCTGAACGGCACCAACATCAACGGGCTGAAGATATTCGGCATCACCTTTGGCATGGGTGCTTCTGATTTTGATGTGCATAACCTCTACATCCACGATGGTAATATCCTGTTGCAGGCCAAAACCCTGCAAACCTGCGACCATCCTGAATACCTGGAAGGCGCTTTTGTAATGAAGAACGTGAAGATCCACCACCTGAAGGCCATCAATTCAGCGGGGGAGGGCTTTTACATTGGCAATACCCACTACTTCTGGAATGACGGTACCTGTACCAACCTGCGCTCGCACTGGATCGAGAACCTGCAGGTGTATGACAATGACCTCGAAAACATAGGCTCAGACGGCATCCAGGTGGCTATGGCAAAAGACGGCGACAACCGCGTGTATAACAACCGCCTGATCAATTACGGTATGTCGCAGAATGCTGCCCAGGGCTATGGTATCCTCATTGGGTCCGGCTGCTCCATGAAGGTGTATAACAACTACGTACATACCGGGTTTATGCCGGGCATCGCCATCTTTGGCTCCGGTGTGAATGATGTATATAATAACGTGATCTCTGACATCCACTATGAAGGGATCAACGTATCAGACAAAGTCCCTGACGGCACCACCACAGACCTCTTCCCACCCGCTACGGCCAATATCTATAACAACACCATCGTAGCTACTGATTCAGGGAAAAATGCGATCAAGATCTTCGCATATCTCACCACCATCGGGCACCAGGTGTACAATAACCTGATGGTGCAGAAAGGCACCGACTTCGATTATCCCAGCAGGGGAATGTACATCAAAGGTGATCAGCAGATCAAGTTATCCGCCAGCAACAACCTTTGCTATCCTACTGCCACGGCCGCAGGCATGGTGGATTCTGCATCTACCAGTTTCAGGCTGCTCGGCACTTCCCCGGCCATAAACGTGGGACGGGATATGTCTGACTTTTCCCTTAAAACAGATTTTGACGGCACCGCGCGGCCCCTGCAAAACATTTATGATGTAGGTGCATTTGAGGTCAATGCCAGTTCTGTGCCGGCAGTACCCATTGCCAAGGCAGGTAACGATATGTCCATCACTTTGCCTGCATCGGCTGTAACCCTGAATGGTAGCGGATCTACACCCGCTCCGGGCAGCACCATTGCCAGTTATGCCTGGGCCAAAGTGAGCGGACCGGCGGTAGGCACCATTGCCAGCCCCGCTGCTGCACAAACCCAGGTAACAGGGCTTACCACCGCGGGCACTTACATTTATAAACTCACGGTGACAGACAAGAACGGGAAAACAGCATTGGATTCTGTTACCGTTACCGTGCTTGCTGCTGCCAATATACCGCCTGTAGCAAATGCCGGTACCGCACAAACCATTACGCTGCCCACCAGCAGTGTTACTGTGGATGGCTCCAAATCAACAGATACGGATGGGCAAATTGTGACCTGGTTATGGCAGCAAACAAGCGGCCCCGCGGGTGCCGTGATTGCCACACCGGCTGCAAAGACCACCCAAGTCACCGGCTTACTGCAAGGAGCCTACACATTTTCCCTCATTGTCACCGACGATAAAGGCGCGAAGGACACCGCCACGGTGAGTATTACGGTAAACGCTGCCGCCAACGTACCGCCCACTGCCAATGCAGGCCCCGCGCAGGCCATTACCCTGCCTGCAAACAGCGTTACGGTAGATGGTTCCGGATCCACCGACCCGGATGGCCAGATCGTAACCTGGCTGTGGCAGAAAGTGAGCGGCCCCGCCGGTGGTGTCATTGCCACACCGGGTAGCCAGGCCACCGCGATCTCACAACTGGCGCAGGGTGTATACGTTTTTTCGCTTACCGTAACAGATAATAAGGGCGCTACCAATACCGCTACGGTACACGTTACTGTAAACCCCGCCGGCAATGTGCCCCCCACGGCAAACGCAGGCTCCGCGCAGACCATCACGCTTCCCACAAATACGGTTACCGTTGATGGTTCCAAATCAACAGATACGGATGGGCAAATTGTGACGTGGTTATGGCAGAAAGTAAGCGGCCCGTCAGACGTGGTGATCTCCACGCCTGGCCAGCAGTCTACCCAGATCACCGGTTTGCAGCAAGGCACTTATGTCTTTGCCCTCACCGTAACAGACGATAAGGGAGGCTCCGATGTTGCCACGGTAAACATTACAGTGAATGCAGTTCCCAATGTGCCACCCACCGCCAATGCCGGCACTGCACAAACCATTACGCTGCCCACCAGTTCCGTGACCCTTAATGGCGCTGGGTCCACAGACACGGATGGGACAATTGTAACCTGGCAATGGCAGCAAACAAGCGGCCCCGCGGGCGCTGTGATCGCCACACCCGGCCAGGCCTCCACGCAGGTCACTGCTTTGCAGCAGGGCACTTACACCTTCTCGCTGACGGTCACAGACAATAGCGGCGCCAGCGCCACTGCCACTGTAACCGTTACGGTGAACGCCGCGCCCAACGTACCGCCCACGGCGGATGCAGGTGCTGCGCAAACCATTACACTGCCCACCAATACTGTCACCCTGGATGGTTCAACATCAACGGATGCAGATGGACAAATTGTAACCTGGTTGTGGAAAAAGCTGAGCGGCCCGGCCGGCGGTACGATCTCCACACCGGGTGCAAAGACCACGCAGGTCACCGGCCTGGAGGAAGGCACTTACGCATTCTCCCTCACCGTTACCGACAATAAAGGCGCTACGGCCATTGCTACGGTGAGCATTACCGTAAAAGCAGCCCCCGTCCAGAACCAGCCACCAGTGGCCGTTACAGGCGGCAACCTGGTAGTGTACCTGCCGGATAATTCCGTTGCAGTGAATGGCAGCACCTCCTACGATCCGGATGGCAGTATTGTAAAATATGAATGGGCACAGGTTTCCGGTCCCTCCACCGCTGATATCGTGAACCCGGCCGCGGCCAGCACCAACATCCAGTCACTGAAAGAAGGTATCTATAAGTTCAAACTTACCGTCACCGATAACCAGCAGCTCACCGGCGAGACCACATTTGTAGTGGGCGTGGTACCGGAAGCGCTGGAGCACATTGTAGACACGGTGCTGCTTTTCCCGAACCCGGCCTCTTCGTATGTAAGATTGAAGGTGACCCGGAGCGGCACAGATCCGTTGTACCTGAATGTCTATGACCTGAGTGGTAAACGCGTGCTGCAGGAAAAATACAATAACGAGGGTACCTTCCAGGTAGAACTGCCGGTAACCAGCCTGTCCAATGGATATTACGTTATCCAGCTGGAGGACAATAAGCGGCATTTCCACTGGCATGGAGGATTTATAAAACTCTTGTACTAACGGGAATTGATTGTTGACTTTCCGTGACACGGCGCGTTGCAGCACGCGCCCGTTACAGCCGGAACCAGCTGCCGGTATTTCCACTGCCATGGCGGCTTTGCAGAACGTGGGACTCAGCCGTTCGCTTTTTCCCAGTTGCCGGTGTCGGGATTGTATTGTTTAATAGGCCGTGCAGGATTACCCGCTACGATCGTGTAGGCAGGTACGTTCTTCGTAACAACGCTGCCTCCGGCCACCACGGCGTGTTTGCCGATGGTGACACCCGCGGTGATCACACTATTGGCCCCGATCCAGCAATCATCTTCCACCACGATCTGCGCCACGGAACAGGGTTGCAGCGCAATGGGTGTGTGCGGGTCCTGGTAGCCATGATTGAGCCCGGACAACACAATGTTTTGCGCCAGGATCACATTGTTACCAATCGTTACCGGGCCTATCACCACGTTCCCGATCCCGATCCGCGTGCTATCGCCAATGATCACGGCGCCCATGCCGTTATTCACCGTTGCAAAATCTTCAATGGTGGCATACCTGCCCAGTTGGAACGGCTGGAAGGGAAGTACATCTATCCGGGTTCTCCTTCTGATCAGGGATCCTTTCCCTTTTTTATGTACAAACGGGTTCACGAACAGCTTCACCCATAACCTTGGCCTGGCCTGGCCTTTGGGCATCATGAGGTAGAGCATGAATGCTTTTAGCTTTGGATTTTGCTTCAGTTTTTGTTGGATGCTCATACTATTGTTGTTGATGATGCCGGATGGCCTGGTAAATGGCGGCTACGGAATTTTCCCAGGTATGGGTGGCTGCAAAACGGATGTTGCTTTCCTGCTTTTCTTTGTTGTTTTCCCGCATGGCCTGCTCGATCATGCGGATGTATCCCTCCGCGTCGGCGGCCAGGTACACATGCTCACTGAACATTTCCATGGTCTTGGTATAAGTGGCTACCACCGGCTTTCCCATGGCCAGGTATTCATCAATTTTCAAAGGATAATTGCCCACCGTTACTTCATTCACGATCTGCGGGTTGATGCACACATCAAACGACTGGATGTAAGCAGGCAACTGGTCCAGGCCCTTGCTGCCGGTGAAATGCACGTTCGGCAGGGAGTGGAGTGCGGATTGTTGAAAGTCCTCATCCTCCGGCCCTACCAGCACTATTTGCCAGCCGGGGCGCTGCCGGGCGATGGATACCAGCAGTTGTATATCCAGGCGCAGTGATTTCAGGGCGCCCACATAGCCGATCACAGGCCGTTCCAGCGGCACATCCGCGGGCCGGGGATAGTGGATGTGGGGATTAAAGCGCTGCAGGTCGCAGCCCTGGCCCACGTAGTAGCTGTTTGGATTGTACTGCCGCAGCATCTCCGCCAGGTAAGCAGAATTGGCCACGGCTACATCAGCCCTGGCTATGTGCAAAGGCTCCAGCGTGCGCCCGTGCTTGGCCCAGTAGGGAACGCCCAGGAGGTAGTCCCTGCTGTAATACACATACGTGGCCGGCTGCAGGTAGTCTTTGATATAAAAACCCCTGAAAATATCATTATCGTTAAATACGATCACGTCTTTAAACCCCAGCGTTTTCAGCGCACGGCGGATGCTGTTGGCAAACCTGCGGTTATTGAGCTTATTGCCCCAGTTAAAGAGGGTAGTGGAAGGTAGCCAGTTCAGGGACTCCAGCACCGTGTCCGGGTAATAGTTCCAGAGCCGCGGGGAGATCTCCACGATGCCAGGCTTGCTGCCATTGAGCACCTGGAGATGGTACTGTACGTTTACATCTGCTTTGCCATGATGGATGGTCTTTCGGTCCAGGGGGGCATTCACATACAACACCCTGTTATGGCGGGCAAATTCAGTGGCAATGTTCTTACAATTGCTTCCGATGGAAGTGTACCATTGTTGCAGGCCTATAACAACAATATCCCTGTTCTGTATGATGGGCACAGTGTTTCGGTGATTTAACTAAGAAGAAAGATTGATTTACCGGGAGGTTTTACGCAGGGACGGCTAATATTCACTACAATATTAACGAAAAAATGCGTACCGGCAAAGGCGCACGGGGTGCGGGACATTTCATAAAAAAAGAGCGTTCCCATGCGGCAACGCTCTTTTTTACATAATATGTCAGGTACCTATTGCTTTGTAGCCAGGTAGTTGTATTTATCGATCCTGTCGAAACGGAAATTTGCCAGTTCACTCAGCTTATCATTTACCGTGTTGTCTCCTTCATAACGTTCAAAGATCACGCGGAGGTTGGGGTAAGTGGTAATAAACTGGCGGGCACCTTCCAGTACCTCTGTTTCCATGCCTTCCACATCCAGTTTTACGATGATATTTTTCTCCGGGCTGATGTTCATTTGCGGGATCAGGTCGTCAAATCTTTCAATGGGAATATTACCTTCTCCTGCGTTGCTGCGGTCTATGTAGCTGGAACCGGTCACCGTGCTCATGATATTGAAGTTCACCTTTTCCTGTTTGCTGCCCAGGCCACAGGCAAAAAGTTTTATTTTGTCCTGTACGTTATTCAGTTTGATGTTTTCTTCAATGGCTTTATAGTTCACTGGCTCAAAGGCAATGCACTGTACCCCCTGCGATGCCAGCCAGATATCGTACTCGCCAATGCAGGCACCAATGTCAATGAAGGTATCCAGCTTGTTGGCCCCCAGCTGTTGTTTCAGGTAATCCCTTACCAGTCTTTCGTAAGCATAGTTGATGAACTGGAAGTCCGTAGTGCCTTTGCGGATATTGAAATGGCCCATGGCAGATTTGGCGCGCCATTCCTGCCGACTCGGTTTGTTGAGCAACACCATTTTCAGGGATGCGCCCAATGATTTCCAGTCGCCGTATCTCACATATTCTCCAAAGTAGCTTAGGTATTGTTTGTATTGGGAAACATTTTTCCAGGAGGGGTAGTACGCTTCGTCTTTCATTGCTTGGGATAATTTAGACTAAATTAATCGAAAAAATCAAAACGCAATAGTTTTAATCCCATTGAAGCTGCAGGAAGAGACTGGCAACCCTAATGGAAGAATACGTAGCACAGCAGGATAGCGGCCACCATGCCCGCAAAATCCGCGATCAGCCCGGCTGCCAGCGCATAGCGGGTATTACGGATATTCACAGACCCGAAGTAAACAGAGATCACGTAAAAAGTGGTTTCTGTAGTGCCCTGCAACACGCTTACCAGCCGGCCCACAAAACTATCTGCCTTATACGTTTTGAGAATATCTACCATGAGGCCGCGGGCGCCGCCACCACTCAGGGGTTTCATGAACATGACCGGCAGGGCAGGCACAAAATCGGTGTTCACCCCCATGGCGCTGAACAACGCGGCCAGCCCATTCACCACATAATCCATGCAGCCCGTGGCACGGAATACGCTGATGGCAGCCAGCATGCCCACCAGGTAAGGAATGATATTCACCGCTGTGAGAAAACCTTCTTTGGCACCTTCAATAAAGGCTTCGTACACTACTATTTTTTTGCGAAGGCCCGCCACGATGAACAGTACGATCACCCCAAAAATGATCACGCCGCCCAGGGAAGCCGTGCGGGGCGCTATCTCCGCCGGGGGCAGGCTTTGCACCCAATAAAAAAGCGCCACCATAATAGCAATGAAGGATGCCAGGAACACCAGTACCGGCAGTTTAAACACATTGATGCGCTGGAATGCCGCGATCACGAAAATGCCTACAATGAAAGCCACGAAAGTGGAAATAAGCGTAGGCACGAGGATGTCTGCGGGATTGGCCGAACCGGCCGCCAGGCGGAGGGCGATCACGGAAGTGGGGATGATCACCACCCCCGCAGAGTTGAGCACCAGCAGGGCTATCTGTGCGTTGCTGGCCGTGTCCTTACTGGGATTGAGGTCCTGCAGTTGCTGCATGGCCTTGAGGCCAAAGGGAGTGGCTGCATTGTCCAGCCCCAGCATGGTGGCGGAAAAATTCATCACCATGGAGCCCATGGCGGGGTTTTCCTTGGGCACACCAGGAAATAATTTGGAGTAAAAGGGATTTACCAGCCTGGCAAAAACATTGATCACGCCCGCTTTTTCACCGATGCGCATGATGCCCAGCCAGAAACCCATAACGCCAATAAGCCCCAGGGAGATCTCCGCCCCGGTCTTGGTGCTGGCCATGAGGCTGTTCATCACATCGCCAAATACGGCCGCATCGCCCAGTACCAGGGTCTTGAAAAGCGCTACCACAAAGGAGATCAGGAAAAAGGCAAGCCAGACGTAGTTTAATGCCATGAACGGAGAATAAAGGACAAATTAATAATTTTCAGCATCAATTATAGCGCATTGAAATTCAATTTACAACACCTGCGCGTAAAAAATCAGCGTACCGGCCCTGCCCGGGGAATTTGCGGCAGCAGACCGGCATTAATTCCCAAATCTATAATATCTTTGCGCAAATTTTTTTAAATGGCGTTGCAAGCAGGAATCGTAGGTTTACCCAACGTTGGAAAGTCCACACTGTTTAATGCAGTAAGTAACAGTGCCAAGGCACAGGCGTCCAACTACCGCTTTTGTACTATTGAGCCCAACGTGGGCCAGGTAGATGTTCCGGATTTCCGTATGGATAAACTGGCAGAGCTGGTAAAACCCGAAAGAATCGTTCCTACCACTATTGAATTTGTAGACATTGCCGGCCTCGTAAAGGGCGCCAGCAAAGGCGAAGGCCTGGGCAATAAGTTCCTGGCCAATATCCGTGAAGTAGATGCCATCGTGCATGTGATCCGCTGCTTTGAAGATGAGAACATCCTCCGCGAGGAAGGCGCCATCAACCCCGTAAGCGATAAAGAGATCATTGATACGGAGCTTCAACTGAAGGACCTGGAGAGCATCGAGAAAAAAGTGGCCCGTACCGAAAAGATGGCCAAAACCGGCGGCGACGCTAAGGCCAAGGCGGAACTGGAAGTGCTGAAGCGCTGCCAGGCTCACCTGGAACAGGGCAAGAACCTCCGGGAGCTGGGCCTTTCCAAAGAAGAAAAGCAGGCCACCGCCGATCTTTTCCTGCTCACCGAAAAGCCTGTACTGTACGTGGCAAACGTAGATGAAGGCTCCCTTCACACCGGCAATAAATTCTCCCAGGCCCTGGAAGCCGCTGTGAAAGCGGAAAACGCCCAGGTGATCGTGATGAACAATACCATTGAAGCCCAGATCTCTGAAATGGAAGACCCGGCAGATAAGGAAATGTTCCTCTCTGAATACGGCCTCAAAGAGCCCGGGCTGAACCGCCTCATCCACTCCGCCTACCGCCTGCTGGACCTCATCACTTATTTCACCGCCGGCGTGCAGGAAGTGCGCGCCTGGACCATCCACACCGGCTGGAAAGCCCCCCAGGCTGCCGGCGTGATCCACAGCGACTTTGAAAAAGGTTTTATCAAGGCCGAGGTGATCGCCTATGACGACTTCGTAAAATATGGCTCTGAAAGCGGCGCCCGTGATGCCGGCCGCCTGCGCATAGAAGGTAAGGAATACGTGGTAGCTGATGGCGACGTAATGCACTTCCGCTTTAATGTGTAAGCCGCAACAGGGATCATGATTAGTTGTCTAACCAACTAAAATGCCCTACCTTTGCAGCTTACCCCTGAAAGATACCCGCGTGTAAGCGCTGAGGGTTACAACAAAAGACGGCCCATAGCATGTAAATTGCTACGGGCTGTCGCTATTTAGGAGGGGCCAGATCCGCGCTGAGGCCCAACCCGCGCACGCCCCCGGGAGGGTAGCATGGAGGCGCCCCGCGCCAAAGCCTTCCCAACCCCGCACTAACCCTCCAAACAAAAAATGCCAGCAACACGCGTGTCACTGGCATTTCCCTGTAAAAAATACGCTTACAGATTATACCCGATGGAAGCATAATACTGCGCACCCACGGTAGGATTTCCCCACGACTGCGTATACGCCTTATTGAAAATATTAGCCCCACCCAGTTTCAACGTGATCTTCGATGCCGGGAAGAACTTGGACACCTGGGCATCCACGGTGCCGTACGCCGGGATCTCGCTCAGCGCGCGGGCGTTCACCAGCGCCGCTACAAAATTGCTCTGCCATACAAAGGCCTGCTGCCAGCGCCAGGTTACATTAAAACCAATGTTGCTTTTACCAATACCGCGGTTGCCCACGTAGAGGTTGTATTTCACCTTTGGCGTGTTGTAGCTGGCCACAAAACCGTTCAGGTCTTTCTGGTTCAGCAATTCATTGTAAGAGATATTACCACCGGCCACAAAACGCTGTGGGAAGTTGTAATCCAGGCCCAGGGCCCATCCCCAGCTATGAATGTCCTTGGTATAATTCACCGGGATGGCAAACGTGTTATACGTGGTGGCAGAGGTGGGCTGTATGAGTGCCTGCGTGCCGCTGAAGTGCTGGAAGTTGTCCCAGTACGCATAAGCATCTATCACCAGTTTCTGATCTATCAGGCTGCGGTAGCCAATTTCCCAGGCCTGGATCTTTTCCGGTTTGTATTCCTGGAAAGTATATTGCTTGGGTGCGCCGGCCTGCACGGATTCCAGGCTGTATACCGGGCCGCTGTTCAGGTGGTAGCGGTCGCGGAAAAAGGGGAGGCCACCCAGCAAATGCGCGGTGGGCGTGTTGAGGTCAATGTACTGGTCCTGGTTCGTAGGAATGCGGAAACCCGTTTGGTAAGACGCACGGATATTGTGCGTACCAGCCAGGGTATACACCGCGGAAATGCGGGGGCTGAACTGCCCTTCAAAGTTCATGTTCTTGTCGTAACGCAGGCTGGCGGTGAGTTTCAGGTGCTCCTGCAGCAGGGGCTTGGCCACCTGTACATAGCCGCCACCTTCCTTGATGCGGAACTCCTTGCCGTTATCATCCAGCGCAAAGAGGGTGCCTTCAGAGTTCAGGTCATATACCCGGTAATTACCGCCCACCAGTACTTCCAGCACTTTTATGAGGCTGGAAAAATTGTACATGAACTCACCCTGGTAAAGGTTGGTCTTGTCCAGGAATTTAGCGCCCACACCGGCAGCGCTGCCGGGAATGGGGCGGTTCTTCACACTATCTGCTGCTGCATTGAAGGCCGCGGTGCCGGGCAGCAGGCGGCCCTGGTCTGCCACGCCACGGGCATCGGTGGCAAATTTGCCGGCGCCGGATTTAGCCGCGTTGGCGGCGGCAGCGTAGGCCTGTGCGGGTGTCTGGCCCCCGGCCAGCGCCGTCTGGAAAGCGGTGGCAAATGTAGTGAGCGACTCCGTGGCGTATGCGCCAAAATACTGGGTAAACCAGGTCTGGCTGGGCTTCCAGGCTTCGTTGATACCGGAGCCCAGGATGCCGATGGCATAGCTGTCGCCGGAACGTTCCTGTGTAGTGTAGGCCCGCACGTAGAAGTTTTCACCTCTCACTTCGGCCTTGTATTGTCCCATGCGGAAGTTGCGGATAGAGTAGCGGTCCGCGCCCGTGTACACGGTGGTGCCGGTACCATAGCTGCCTTGCAGGATGGCCTCCGTTTTAGGCGTGATGCGGTAGTGGAATGCCCCGCTTATTTTCAGGTTCTTGGTAGTATTATCGGTGAGGTCCCTTTCATTGTAGCCGGTGCGCGATACAAATGCGTGCGAACTGTCCGGCATGATGGAGCCATAGATCATTTGCGGGGTAATGGCGCCACCGGTAGCGGCGGAAAGCGCGGCAATATTGGCGCCCAGCGGGGTGGCCGGGTTGAAGGCCGTGGGTTGCAGGGAGGTGTACATGTTGATGTTCGTTTCGTCTGCATACACATTCACGCCGTTGTAAGCCTCGTTGTTGGCCCGGGTGCCGTTGGCAATGGTATGGCCGTTCTGCAGGCTCTGGTCACGGGTATCATAGGCCTGCCAGTCCTTGGCGTGCAGGTAGCCTACGTTGAGTTTGAACGCGAATTTTTTATTGAAGGCCTGTGCGTAGCGCAGGTTCACATCATAAAACCCGGTGGTGGCAGTGCTACGCCCGTCGTCACTGAGCACGCCGGATTTTACAACGGCGCTGAGGCCCTGGTAATCGAAGGGATTCTTGCTGGTCATGAGCAGGATTCCATTCAGCGCGTTGGGGCCATACAGGGCGGAGCTGGCGCCAGGTAAGAGTTCCACGCGGTCCAGGTCCAGTTCCGTAATGCCGATGATATTGCCTACGGAGAAGTTGAGCCCCGGCGCCTGGTTATCCATCCCATCCACCAGTTGCACCAGGCGGGTATTACCATTGCTGGCAAAGCCACGGGTGTTCACAGATTTAAAAGTGAGGCTCTGGGTGCTGAGGTCTACGCCTTTTACATTGGCCAGTGCGTCATAAAAAGAAGGTGCAGGGGAGTTGCGGATGCTGCGGCTGTCCAGCCGTTCTACAGATACAGGCGATTTGAGGATACTTTCCGCCACGCGGCTGGCGGCTACCACCACTTCCGTTCCGAGGATCTCGCCGGTATTGAGGCCCACTTCAATGGGCGCCTGGCTGTGTACCACCATTTCTTCCCGCTCATAACCCACGGAAGTAAATACCAGGGTTACGGGCCAGCTGTGTTGGAGGGATAAGGTAAAATGACCACTGGCATCTGTAATGGCGCCGGCCTTACTGCCTTTTACGGTCACGGTTACACCGGCGAGTTTCTCTTGCGATGTCTTGTTGGTCACCGTACCGGAAACTGTGATCTGTTGTGGGGCCTGGGCTACCAGGAGGCGGGGAACAAAAAGCCACAGCGCCAGTAGCGGCATCGCTTGCAGGAAGTACTTCATACGGGAATCAAATTAGTTTAGTGGGAATGGGTAAGCCTTGCTTCTACGGAATCTTGGTGTAATTAAATATAAGGAATTAATGGCAATGCCATCTTAAATCGATGGAACAGGTTACGCTTTTGAAAAATGGATATTAAAATTGGTGGTATTTGCCCTGCCATTTGCTGGCATGACAGGGCACAAGATAGAATTAATCAGCTAAAAAAGAAGAGAGTATAATACCAATCTTTTCATGTTCAATTAAAAACCCATCGTGACCATAAGGGGAGTCAATTTCCTCGTAACGGGCATGGGGCAGGTGGGCGGCCAGGAACAGTTGTTCTTCCGGTGGGCAGAGGATATCGCTGGCAATGCCGATCAGCAGGGTAGGCTGGGGCAGGGTGGCCAGGAGGGAGGCCGCATCGGTGTGGCGTCCGCGGGCTATGTTATGGCTGTCCATCGCTTTGCTCAGCACCCAGTAGCTCTGGGCGTTGAAGCGTTTTACCAGTTTTTCACCCTGGTATTCTATGTAGGAAGAAGCCCGGAAATGATCCGTCTTTTCTTTGTCCGGGTCCGTTTGGGTGCGCACAAAGGTTTGATAGTTCCGGTAAGTGAGCATGCCGATGGCGCGGGCCGCCTTCAGGCCTTTGGAGCCGGCTTGGGGCGTATGCTCCTGCCAGGAAGCGTCTGCGCTGATGGCCAGCCTTTGCGCGGTATGCACAGCAATGCCCCAGGCGCTTTCCGCGGCCCCGGTGCAGAGCAGGAACATTTTGCCAATGCGGCTGGTCTCTGCCAGGGCCCATTCCAGCACCTGGTAGCCGCCCATGGAACCGCCAGCCAGCAAGGCGATCTTTTCAATGCCCAGGTGCTCCCGCAGCAGGATGTGGGCCTTCACCATATCCCGGATGGTGACGGCCGGGAAGCTATGATAAAAGGGACGGCCGGTAGCCGCATTGGCCGTCAGCGGGCCACTGCTGCCATAACACGATCCCAGGATATTGGCACAGATAATAAAATAGCGGTTGGGGTCAATGGGCCCGCCGGCGGCCACAATGCCCGGCCACCAGCCTTCCGCATCAGAATTGGCCGTGAGGGCATGACACACCCAGGCCACGTTGCCCCGGTCTGCATTGAGCGTGCCGTAAGTATGATAGGCAATGCGCAGCTCCGGCAGCACCACCCCCGATTCCAGCGTAAACGGTGTATGGCTATGAAATACGTGTATTCCCAAAAATTCAAATTTGCGCAAACTTACGGCTGGATGATGGAAATGTCAATATAAATTGTCTTAGGTCCTAGGTCTTAGGTCCTAGGTACGCGAATGATCTGTACGTTTCATAGGTAGTACCTGCTGCATAATGCCCGGCACCTAAGACCTGGGACCCCATACATAATACCTGATACTTACTCCATAATACTTTATATTTGATGATTGAAAATCTGAAACTATGAAAGTCGCATTACAACGGGTTGACGATGCTTTTAACATGGAAGCAATAGATGAAGCCGGGCACAAAGTATTAATGGACGCTGGAGAAGCCTCTGGTGGCAAAGGTAACGGGGTGCGCCCTATGCAGATGCTGCTCATGGGCCTGGGCGGCTGCTCTGCCATAGACGTAGCGATGATCCTGAAAAAGCAACGCCAGCAGGTAACAGACTTCCGCATTGAAGTGGAGGGGGAGCGCGAAAAAGACAAAGAGCCCTCTCTCTGGGAAGATGTACACCTTGTATTCCACCTGGCCGGCAAGATCGATGTGGACAAGGCAGAACGCGCTGTGGAACTCTCCATGAATAAATACTGCTCCGTAGCAGAAACCCTCCGCCAGGGCAAGACAAAGCTCACCTGGGAAGTGAAGGTGAACCAATAGGATTTGTACAAGGTTCCAGGTCTTATGTCCTGGTCACCTTGCTTTTTTGATATCCGTTTTTTGCAAGCGGTATTTTTAATAAAGAGCTCAGGATTTTAACAGGGTACAGGCAGCTGGCAAAGGCTGGTACCGAAGACCTGGGACTTAAGACACAGGAAAATTTTTCATGAGCCAATACCAATACCACCCGGAAACACTGGCAGTGCGCATCCGTTCTGAGCGCACCGATAATATGGAGCATTCATCACCGCTCTATCTTACTTCCTCCTTTACCTATCCTAACGCAGAGCGCATGCGCGCTACGTTTGCAGACGAAACAGATGATTATATCTATAGCCGCTTCAGTAATCCCAATGTGGAAGAAGTGGTAAATAAAGTAGCCATGCTGGAAGGCGCCCCTGCGGGCTACGCCACCGCCTCCGGTATGAGCGCCATCTGGGCCAGTTTCATGGCCCTGCTCAGCGCCGGCGATCATCTGCTGGCCTGCCGCGCCATCTTCGGTTCCACGCATACGTTGATCACGAAGTACCTGCCCAAGTATGGTATCCAATACGACTATTTTGATATTGACAAGCCGGAGCAAGTGGAAGCGCTCATGAAGCCCAATACCAAGATGATCTTCGTGGAAACGCCTTCCAATCCCGGGCTGGACATCATAGACCTGGAGTGGCTGGGCAAGCTGGCCCGCAGCCGCAACATCATTTTGAATGTAGACAACTGCTTTGCAACGCCCATCCTCCAAAGGCCTTACCTGCTGGGCGCCCACCTGGTGACCACCTCCGCCACCAAGTGGATGGACGGCCAGGGCCGCGTACTCGGTGGGGTAGTGGTAGGAGATGAAAAGCTGATCAAAGATATTTACGCGTTTTGCCGCAGCACCGGCCCGGCCCTTTCCCCCTTCAACGCCTGGGTGCTGAGCCGTAGCCTGGAAACACTCTCCATCCGCATGGCCCGCCACACAGAAAGCGCCCTGAAACTGGCCACCGCCCTGGAAGGCAACAAACACCTGGAATGGGTAAAATACCCTTTGCTGCCCAGCCATCCGCAATACGAGATCGCGAAAAAACAAATGAGCGGCGGTGGCGGCCTGGTAGGCTTTGAACTGAAAGGTGGCATAGAAAGAGGGCGCCGCTTCCTGGACAACCTGGAACTGCTCTCCCTCACGGCCAACCTGGGCGACAGCCGCAGCATTGCCTCTCACCCCTCATCCACCACCCACGCCAAGCTCACAGAAGCAGAAAGGCTGCAAGCAGGTATCACCCCCGGTTTCATCCGCATCTCCGTAGGCCTGGAATACGCCGGTGATATCCAGCACGATATTATGCAGGCGCTGGAAAGGAGTGTATAAAAATCGTACAACGTACAACGTACAACGTACATAAAGGCGGATCATGTAAGTAATATTTTGTATATTCAATACTAACAAACACGCTGCTGGCAATTGCATGCTACATTCGCGGTACGTTGTACGTTGTACGCGGTACGTTGTACGTTATACAAAAAAAATCACCCATGAAATCCTTCACCCACTTCTTCCTTATCATCATCCTCAGCTACCTGGCCGGTGTTTTTATGCCTGTGTGGTGGGGCTTTGCGGTGGCGGTGTTCATCGTAACGCTGGCGCTGCCATTGCGGCCGGGCAACAGTTTTTTCAACGCTTTTGCAGGCGTGTTCCTGCTTTGGCTGTCGCTGGATTTTGTGGCCGATATCCGCAATGATCATATCCTGGCCGGGCGCATGAGCGTATTGATCCTGAAAGTGCATACGCCCTGGCTTATGGGGCTCATCAGCGCTTTCCTGGGCGGGCTGGTGGCTGGGTTTGCCGCCCTGGCGGCGGCTTACCTGCGGGTGCCGAAAAAAGAGAAGAAGGTTACCTATGCCTCCTGATGGGTGGAAAATGGTATTCAAGGAAAGATTAGCCTTAAAATATTGTTAAACGGGGTGCCGCGCGTTTTGCAGCGTGCGCCCCCTTTTTTATTTTTAGTTTCATGAAATCGATCGTGTTTACCCTAACCGCTGTACTGCTTGCGTTAACCTCTTATGCCAATACCCTGCACGGACTTGTTACAGACCAGGATCATCACCCGCTTCCTTTTGCCACCGTTTTTGTGAAAGGTACTACCCATGGTACCACCACCAATGCCGGCGGTGCCTACAGCCTGGAACTGGCGCCTGGCCACTACACCATTGTGGTGCAGTACATCGGGTACCAGCGCACGGAAACGGCCGTGGATGTAAGTGCAGCTGACCAGGAGCTCAATATTGCACTGCACGCGCAGCAACTAAAGATCCGGGAAGTGGTGGTAAAAGCCGGGGGGGAAGATCCCGCTTACGCCATCATCCGCCAGGCCATTAAAAAACGGAATTTCTATAATACCCAGCTGAAAGCCTATACCGCAGAGGCTTACATCAAAGGGATGTTCAAAACCAGGGCCACGCCCAGTAAGTTCTTTGGCCAGAAAATAGACAAAGCTGATATGGGCGTGGACTCCGCCGGGAAAGGTATCTTATTCCTGTCTGAGAGCATCACCAAAATCGCTTTCCAGGACCCGGACAAACTGAAGCTGGAAACAGTGGCCACCCGCAGCAGCGGCGGTGGGCTGGGCATCAGCTTTCCTACGTTCATTAATTTCTATGATAATAATGTAACGGCGGTGATCACGCAGATCAGCCCCCGTGGCTATATTTCACCGATCTCAGAAAATGCGCTGTCGTATTACAGGTACCATTACCTGGGCTCTTTCGTGGAAGACGGCAAAACGGTGAACAAGATCCAGGTGATCCCCAGGCGGAAACAGGAGCCCCTGTTCAGCGGCAATATCTTCATCACCGACGATGACTGGCGTATTCACAGCCTGGATGTATTGCTTACCAAGGATTACGGCCTGGATATGATGGACTCCCTGAAGATCCGCCAGACCCACGTGCCCGTAACACCGGAGATCTGGCGCACCAAGGACCAGGTGGTTTATTTTGCCCTCAAGAAATTTGGCTTCGATGTGGTAGGCCAGTTTGTGAACGTGTACTCCAATTATGATGTGAAACCCAACTTCCCGAAAGACTACTTCAAAAGCCGCACCCTCATGCGCTTTGACACGGGGTATAACAAAAAACGCATTGGCTTCTGGGACAGCGTGCGCCCGGTACCGTTAGAGCGGGAAGAAGTGAAGGATTTCCACGAAAAAGACAGCACCGCACAGGCCCGCCGTGATTCATCGCGCTCCCGCTACGCGCTGGATACCCTGCGCAAACACCAGAAGCCGCCCTCAGTGGGTGGCATACTGTGGAGCGGCGCCACCCATCATTTTTATTATATGAAAGATTCCAGCATTACCAGCACCACGGTGACTATGAGGGGCCTGCTGCAAAACCTGGAATACAATACGGTGGAAGGCACTGTGGCCAAGATCAGTGGTACGATAACAGCGCCCCTGCATGACGGTACGTTGTTCTTCAAACCCGTGCTCCGATATGGGTTTAGCAATACTCACTTCAACGCCTATACGGACATTGCCTACCAGAGCCGCGACCGGCTGGCCGGTTCCAGCAGCACCTGGGTGCTTTCCGGTGGCAAACGGGTATCGCAGTTTAACCACGATGTGCCGATTGTACCACTGGTCAATGAGTTCTACACTCTTTTCCTGAAGGAGAATTACATGAAGTTGTATGAGAATGCCTATGGCAGCCTGGCTTATACCCGCCGCTTCCCCAGCACGCTTACGGTAGGAGGTAAGCTCACGTATGAAGACCGCTTCCCGCTGGAAAACACCACGGATTTCGTGCTCTTTAAAAATGATAACAAACAGTTCCTGCCCAATCATCCGTATGAACTGGCCAATATGCCCTTTGAGCGGGAGCAGGCGCTGTTGCTGACGGTATTTGCCAGCTACCAGCCGGGGCAGACTTTTATCGAATTCCCGGAATCGAAAGTGGCATTCGGCAGTAAGTGGCCTATCTTCTCTGCGCGGTATACAAAAGGCATTCACGGCATAGCCGGCAGCGATGCGGACTTTGATAAATGGAATTTCAGCATCCAGGATCACACGAACCTGAAACTGTTTGGTGAGCTGCATTACCGCGTAGGCGTGGGCGGATTTTTGAACGATAAAAGCGTGAGCATCCCGGACCTCCAGCATTTCATTGGTAACCAGACCATCCTGAGCACCGCTTATGTGAGAAGTTTCCAGCTGGCACCCTACTACCGCTACAGCACCAGTGCACGTTTCTTTGCCACGGCCAATGTGGAGCACCACTTCAACGGGTTGCTGACCAACAAGATCCCCTTGTTCAATAAACTGAAATGGAACCTCGTGGCCGGTGCCAACGCATTCTACGTGAATGGAGACAACAACTACCTGGAAGCCTTTGCAGGCCTGGAAAACATCTTTAAAATAATGAGGGTGGACGTGGTAGCCGGCTACCAGAGCCAGGATAAAACACGTGTGGGCATCAGGATCGGGTTTGGAGGCATCCTCGGAGGGCTGGTAACCCTGGGCAACGGAGGTGCCAACTGATGGTTGAAAAAGACAGCGATACAATACGACAGGATCGCTACAGTGATGAATGAATGCGCATTACAAATGAACGGGTGAACACTGCCGGTTTAACGCCTGGTTTTGCGCATGCTCCTCGCATCGCGGTCATAAAAATAAACAAGTAAACGGTAGATCCACAGGATCACAATAGCATAAAACAAGTAGATAACATAACTAGCCATAACCTAAATTGAAGTGTAATAAGTTTTCTGTCTGCTACAGGAAATTTCAAAAAGAATGCCAACGGGGCACCCCGTTTTTGATTGTCCATCGTTATCAGGCAGTTAGCAAATAATGACAATCCACAAGTTGTGGTTACGCAGTTTTGCCATTGGAGGATGAGGACAGGCGTGTATCAAAATGGCGTCGGCAATGTATGTGTAAAATATTTAATATATGTTTTGTCCCAATGTGTTGGAGCGCTGAAAAGCAGTTTTCCCCCGCAGCCCCGCCGTGGGTGGGCAATGGAAAATTCTCCACAACTAATTTTGTTATTATACCACGTAAGTGTTACCTTCATATCACTGCTTTTAGAAAATAGTATACTGCACCTTTTAAAAAGAGGATGATATGAGGAAATGGACGCTGATCACATTTGTGGTAGGGGGAGTAATGGCTGCAATGGCCGCTGCCGCCGGGTTTCTACACTTACCAGGGTTCCAGTTTTTTATGATGACAGGCTTTGTGGGCTACCTGCTGGTCATGAGCGCCACTGCCGTGTACCTCATTACACTCCTCCGCGACTGGTCGCGGGAAATAGAGGGACAGCAGTAAGGCATCCCCCTTTTGTGTAAACCCCTGTCATGTTTTTTTGGAGGTGCGGCCGGGCTGCACCATGGCTTTTCTGTCTTTTCCCAACCGCTTTTTTGTACCTTTGCCCCGCTAAACCGGTTCCCCGTGGGACTGGTGAAATTTTGTTCAGCCGACGTCTGTCCTTAAAATTTCAGAACTAAAATGATATTACACAATCGCGTGTCTGCCGAGGAGTTGAAGCAACGCCTTGCCGCAGAAACATTTTCCCGCATCACCATCTCTTTTTACCAGTACGCCCACATTGAAGACCCCCGGGCGCTGAGAGATCAATTGTACGAAGGTTTATTTAAGTTGTCCGTGTTTGGCCGCATCTACGTGGCACAGGAGGGCATCAATGCGCAGATCAGCGCTCCCCACTTCCATGAGGAAGCATTGCGGGATTTCCTCTACAGTTTTGCTTTTATGAACGGCATGCGCCTTAACAAGGCGGTGGATGACGACGGCAAATCCTTCTGGGTGCTGAAGATAAAGGTGCGTGATAAGATCGTGGCCGATGGGATCACTGATCCTTCTTTCAATATCCTGGAGCGGGGCCGGTACCTGGATGCCGCTTCCTTCAACGAGATCACCAGCGACCCGGATACCGTGATCGTGGACATGCGCAATCACTACGAGTACGAAGTAGGCCATTTCCAGGATGCCATCGAGATCCCCTCAGACACGTTCCGTGACCAGTTGCCGATGAGTGTAGACATGCTGCAGGACAAAAAGGACAAGCATATCGTGATGTACTGTACCGGTGGCATTCGCTGTGAAAAGGCGTCTGCATACCTGCTGCACAATGGTTTTAAGAACGTGTACCACCTGGAAGGCGGCATCATTGAATATACTAACAAGGCCAAAGCCCAGGGCCTGCCCAATAAGTTCCTCGGTAAAAACTTCGTGTTCGATGCCCGCTTAGGGGAGCGCATTGGCCCGGACATCATCAGCCACTGCCACCAGTGCGGCAAGCCCTGTGATACCCACACCAACTGCATTAACGACGGCTGTCACCTGCTCTTCCTCCAGTGTGAGGAATGCGCAAAGAAATATGAAGGTTGTTGCAGCAGCGAATGCCAGGAGATCCTGCACCTGCCGGAAGAAGAACAGAAAGCCATGCGTGCGGGCGTAGATAAGGGAAACCTGATCTTTAACAAAGCCAAGGCAAGGTTAAGGCCCAGGCTGAACGAGATCCGCGCAGCGGCGCAGGAGAAAGGGAACGGGTAGGGTCGCCTACATACAGGCGGAAAATGCGGCGCAAAAGCGAAAACCGCTACAATGAGGCATAAAAAAAACTCCGCCCTGCGTCATATCTGGCAGGGCGGAGCACCACATACGTTGCGACCCGTGTGTGGTATCAACCTATATGCGAACTAAAGAGGTTGAATTAAGCTTTCTTGGCAGCTTTGTGACCTTTGTGAGCTTTGGTAGAGTCAGCAGCAGGCTTTTCAGTCTTAGCTTTTTCTTTCTTGGCAGGCTTAGTGGTCTGCGCAGAAACAGCGTTTACAGAAATAGCAACGATTGCGGCAGCAGCCAGTACGGACATGAACTTTTTCATAGTCTGATGTTTTTTTGAATGATGATTAATTGGGTTTGAACTGATTTTATTGTTGAAGACCAGTTTTAAGATTTGTGGTTCAGCGGTCCATCGCATCGTAGATAAGCTGTTGATCTGTGCTCACTACTTTCTCTCCTTCGTCCAGTCCTCCGCTGATGTAGCTGGTATTATCCAGCGATTTGAACGTCCACACCTGCCGCTTGTCAATGTTGTACCGGTCGCGGAACACCATCACGAATGACTTTCTTTTGCGCTTGTCATAGATCACCGCCTGTGCAGGAATAGCCACCATGTGATTGGTGTCTTCCCAGCGTAGCCGCAAGGTGGTGGCCATGGCAGCTTCCAGGGCCGTATCGCCCGGCTGCAGATGTACACTTACCTGGGCGGTATGGGCATTGATGCCGGTGATATGACCTTCGTAAATATGTTGCGGTGTAGTAACAGGGAAGACCGTTACGGTCATTCCTTTATTAACATGGAAAAGATCTGCGGGTGGAATTTTGGCCATAATTATGGCCTGGGCTTTCTTCACGCTGGCCACCTGGCCACGTAACTGTATCACATTCACGATGGGCGTACAAACAGCCGTATCCACGGTAATGCGGTGCAACATGGTGTCACTCATCACAAACGTTGCTTTCACTTCCCCGCTTGTTGTAGGCCTATACCGTTGTCTGCAGGCGCAAAGCACCATCGCGGTAAAGAGATATACAACAATTAAAGGCCGTTTCATGCACTCCGTTTTAACGCCATCCGCGTCGTGTCAACCTTGTCGCTTTTGACATTACAAATGTCTTTACCAGGAATTAAAAGTGGCTTTAATAGGTATTAAAAAGGGCTTAAAAGATTGTCTTACATCTTAGGTCTTACGACAATTATCCCTCACAAATGGGGCACTTCCACTGTAAACACCGTTCCATGACCCTCCCGGGACGATACGGAGATGTGGCCCTTGTGGATGGTAACGATGCGTTTACAGATGGAAAGGCCCAGGCCATGGCCGCGCACCTGCTGTGCGTTCTCACCACGGAAGAAGGGCTCAAAGATCATGGCCTGGTCTGCCGGGGAAATACCGATGCCATTGTCTTTTACCTGTACGATGATGTTTTTGGAGTGGAAATCTATGCACACCTGGGCAGTGTTGTCGGGGGAGAATTTGCAGGCGTTGTCCAGCAGGTTGAGGAAGAGCACTTTCAGCAGGCTTTCATTGCCCATGCAGGTTACCTCCTCATCGTTTTCCGGCACTTTGAGGAACTCTATGTCGATCTTGCTGTTGTTCTTTTGTTTCAGTTTAATGAGGTTGGGCATTTCCAGCAGCAGTTCGTCAATGCGCACCTGGCGGAACACCACTTCCTGCTGGCTCATTTCCGACTGGGCCAGTTGCAGCAGGCCATTGGAAAGGTCAGAGAGGTTCTCGGCGTCTTCCAGTACGCTGGAGAGCACGTCTTCATATTCATCTGCGCTGCGCTGCTTGGAGAGTGTTACCTGCAGCTGGCTGATCATGGCGGCCAGTGGGGTTCTCAACTCGTGGGAGGCATTGCTCACAAAGCTTTTCTGCAGGTCAAAGGAGTCGCTCAGGCGCTGCAGCATGGTGTTAAAGTTAGCCGCCAGCTGGGCTATCTCGTCCCGGCCTTTTTCCGTTACGCGGGTGCCCTGCAGGTTGTTGGCATTGATACTGTTCACCTGCCTTACCAGCCGGTCTATGGGCTGCACCATCTTGCGTGCAAAAAGGTAACCGATGATCACCAGGAAGGCCACCACGGCCAGCAGGCCTACCAGCAGGATCTTCTTCAGGTTTTGCAGGTACTGGTAACCGTATTTGTCAAAAGAGGATACCAGCACGATCACGGATACTTTGCCACTGGTATGGTAGATACCTATTTCTTCCGCATTGGCTTTTTCGTAGAAGAAGCGCTTGTTCTTTTTAATGTAATCCAGCTTGGCGCGGGGAGTGATGATGGCGGTATCTTTCAGGTTGGAATAGATCAGGTCATAATTGGGGTTATATACCAGGATAGACTCTTTGTACAGGTCCTGGAAGGTGGTGCGGTCCAGGCGGCGCAGCAGGTCCACCTTTACTTTCTGGCCTTCAATGATCACGTTGGCAATGGAGTGGGCGCGGTATTCCATGCGCTCCTGGTACTCCGCCTGCCTTTGCTGGGAAGAGAAATAATACACCAGCGCCGCAAATGCCATGAGCACCAGTGCGGCAGAGGTAGTGTAATAAAGGGCTATTTTATACTTGATCTTCAAAACTATTCCTCCAGGTAATATCCCATGCCGGTTTTAGTATGCAATAACTTGTTCTCGTAATCCTTATCGATCTTTTTCCGCAGGAAATTCATGTATACTTCTATCACGTTGGTACCGGTGTCAAAGTTGATGTCCCACACTTTTTCCGCAATGGTAAGTTTGGAGATCACTTTGCCTTTGTGCAGGGCCAGGAATTCCAGCAGCTGGTATTCTTTGGCAGTGAGGTTGATCTTGTTGCCGGCACGCCGTACTTCCTTTTTCTCCCGGTCTATTTCCAGGTCGCCGATCACGATCTTATACTGGTTATTGAGCGGAGCATCACTGCCCATGCGCTTCAGGAACACGCGGATGCGGGCCAGCAGCTCCCGGAAGTCAAAGGGTTTTACCAGGTAGTCATCCGCACCCAGGTCAAAGGCCTGCATTTTATCATCCACGCCGCCCAGGGCGGTGAGCATAATGATGGGCACACGGTTGTTCTTGCGGCGGATGATCTCGCAAAGCTCATAGCCATTTGCATGGGGCAGGTTGAGGTCCAGGATCACCAGGTCGTAGTCGTTGTTCGATGCAAGGCCTTTGCCAATGCGCCCGTCATAGGCCACGTCCACTTCAAAGCCATTCTCTTCCAGGCCTTGTTTCACCGCATTGGCTACTTTAACCTCATCTTCTACTACCAGTATTTTATGCATGATGGTTTTATATTAACAGGGACTAAAATACGTAAACATTGGCAAATGCCCTGAAAAGCAACAAGCCACCCTTTGCAGGATGGCTTGTTTATTAGCTTTACCGGGTTTAGGCTTCACCCCATTCCACCAGCTTTTCAAAAACAGCTTCGTACTGCTGGTTGGCAGCTTCCAGTTCTTTATTTACTTTGTTGAAAGCCGTTTCCACGTCTTTGAATTTTTGCCTGTCTGCATAGATCTTCGGATCGGCCATTTCCAGGGCCAGGTCGTCCTTCTTCTTATTCAGGGTGGCCAGCTGGGCTTCCAGCTGCTGGAATTGTTTCTGCGCTTTCTGGATCTCTTTTTTCTGGTCGTTGTTCACGGCAGGTTTGGGAGCGGCCACGGGTGCGGGGGCTGCTTCTTTTTTCTTCTCGCCCTTCGCGGGTGCCATGGCTGCCGCCTGGCGTTTTTTAAACTCCTCCCATTCCGCGTAAGTACCTTTAAATTCCTTGATCTCCCCATCCACGATCTCCCAGATCTTGTTGGCCGTATTGGCCACAAAATAACGGTCGTGCGATACGAGCACCAGGCTGCCTTCATACTTGGCCAGTGCATCAATGAGCATCTGCACGGAGTTCATATCCAGGTGGTTCGTAGGTTCGTCCAGCATGAGGAAGTTGGCCTGGCCAATGATGGTCTTTGCCAGTGCCACACGCGCTTTTTCACCACCGGAAAGGATGCGGATCTTCTTGAACACATCGTCCCCGTTAAAGAGGAAACAACCCAGGAGGTTGCGCAGTTCCTGTTCCGAACGGCCGCTACCGCAGCTTTTCAGCTCATCCAGTATTTCATAATCCAGGTTCAGTGATTCCAGCTGGTGCTGTGCATAAAAGCTGGTCACCACGTTGTGCCCGGGAATGCGTTCTCCTTCAAAAGGCTCCGTACCGGCTATCACGCGCAGCAGGGTGGATTTACCTTTACCGTTCGCACCAATGAGGGCGATCTTGTCCCCGCGGTTTATTTCCGCGCTGGTATTTTCCAGGATGGTGAGGTTGCCAAAGCGTTTGGTCACATCTTTCAGCGTGGCCAGGATCTTGCCCGGTTGCTTATCCACGTTGAAGTTGATGCGGATCTTGGCGGGGCCGCCATCAGCGGCCTCCACGCGTTCCAGTTTGTCCAGGCGTTTCATGGCGCTTTGTGCCTGGGCGGCTTTGGAAGCCTTGGCTTTAAAGCGTTCAATAAAACGTTCCTGCTGGCGGATGTATTCCTGCTGGTTCTCAAATGCACGGTTCTGCATTTCCACGCGCAGGGCTTTTTCCGCTTCGTAATCTTCATACGTACCGGTGTAATGGTGTAGCTGCTGCTGGTACACTTCGGTGATCTTGTTCACCATGCGGTCCAGGAAATAGCGGTCGTGCGATACGATGATCACGGCACCATTGTAGCCCACCAGGTATTTTTCCAGCCATTCAATGGAGGGAAGATCCAGGTGGTTCGTAGGTTCGTCGAGCATCAGCACGTCCGGCTGCTGCAGGATGAGGCGGGCCAGGAGTACGCGCATGCGCCAGCCACCGGAAAACTGGCTGTAGGGGCGGGCCAGGTCCGTGGTACTGAAGCCGAGGCCTTCCAGTACCTGGGCGGTTTTATGTTCCATGGTGTAGCCACCCATGGTATCAAATTCATGTAATTTCTCACTGTATTCCAGCAGCAGGGCTTCACTCTCGTCGGTTTCCAGGCGCTTGGTCAGGTCTTCCAGCTCCTTTTCCAGTTTTACCGCTTCGGCAAAAGCCGTCATGCCCACTTTGAGGATGGATTCATCCGTCTCAAAGCTCAGCAGGTCCTGGTTAAAGAACCCGATGGTGAGGCCTTTCAGTTTATTGACAGATCCCTTGGATACGGAATATTCACCGTTGATGATGCGCAGCAGGGTAGACTTGCCGGTACCGTTCAGGCCAATGAGGCCAATGCGGTCGCCGGTATTAATGTGCCAGGAAGAATTTTCCAGGATGGTCCTTGCTCCAAACTCGAAGGTGATGTCTTGTAACGCAATCAGCATAAGTAGTTTTCAAATAAATGCGGCCAAAGGTACGAAATAGTGCCGAGGTATTATCTTTGGGTAAAAGGTAATGCAATGTTCATCCGACTGACCCTTACCGGCATCCTGTCCGCCGCCCTGTTACTGCCAGCCTGCCACCGGGCAGACTCCGCCACTGGCGGGGCTTCCGGTCTGCGCCATGCTCCGTACCCCGCCGTTTGGTATGACTCCCTGTCCCGCGCGCTGGATACTTACATGGCACTGGGTGGCGCCCTGCACCGGGAAGATACCGTGCTGGCCAATGCGCAGGCCTCGTTGCTGCAGGGGCAGCTGGACCGCCTTCCCCAAAGTGCCCTGGGCACCAATGAAGACTCCGTGGAGTTGGTGGAAACCACCCTGGGCAGTATGCATGCGGAGCTGGATGGCTTACTCGGGGAAACGGACCTGGCGGGCAAGCGCGATGAATATCACATGGTCTCCGATATCTGGTACGATCTGCTCTTGCTTACCGGCCTTAAAGGGAGTATCTTGTACCGCGTTCATGATGCCAGCGCGCGCAACAACCGCGGTGGCAACTGGCTACTCACCAGCAACCCCGCCACGGCGGATAATCCTTACAATGCACAAGCCGGCCAGCATACCGCAACCGATACCCTGCGCTTCCAGTAAGCGGCAGGCATAACCTGAAAACACTATCAATGGACCTCCTTCTCAAATGGCTGATGTGGATGTTGTGTGGCCTGTTGATCAGCAGCGGCGTCTCGGGGCAGACGTTCACCATCAGCGGCTACCTGCGGGACAGCACTAACGGCGAAAATCTTATTGGCGCTACCGTGGCGCTTAAAAATACCAACCAGGGCGTACAAAGTAACAACTATGGCTTCTATGCGCTGCAGGTAAGCCCTGGCGACCATGTCCTTATTTTCTCCTACCTGGGTTTCCAGCCGCAGGAACACACCGTGCATGTAGGCGCAAACCTGCACCTGGATGTGGAAATGGCACCCATCCAGTTCCAGGCGCAGGAAGTGGTGATCACGGAAAAGCGCAAGGATGCAAATGTGAAGAACACGGACATGGGCCGTATAGAGCTTAGTACCTCCCAGGCCCAGAAACTGCCGGCCCTCATGGGCGAAGTGGATATCCTCAAATCCCTGCAACTCATGCCGGGCATGCAAAGCGCAGGGGAGGGCAATGCCGGCTTTTATGTGCGCGGCGGTGGGCCGGATCAGAACCTGATCCTGCTGGACGAAGCGCCCATTTACAACACCGGCCACCTGTTTGGTTTCTTTTCCGTATTCAATGCAGATGCCATCAAAAGCACTACCCTCATTAAAGGCGGCATGCCGGCCAATTACGGCGGGCGCCTGTCTTCCGTGGTGGATGTGACCATGAAAGATGGCAACAATAAGCAGCTGCAAGGGGAGGGGGGCATCGGCCTCATTGCATCCCGGTTATCCCTGCAGGGGCCTTTAAAGAAAAACAAATCCTCCTTCATTATCTCCGGCCGCCGCACCTACATTGACCTGCTCACCAAACCTTTTATGGGCGGTAAGAACAATTACCACGGTACAGGGTACTATTTTTACGATTTCAATGCCAAGGCCAATTATATTTTTTCAGACAAGGACCGCGTGTACCTGAGCGGCTACCTGGGGCGCGATATCTTCACGTTCAACAACCGGGAAAAGAATTTTGCGGTGCACATTCCCTGGGGCAACTCCACGGCCACCCTGCGCTGGAACCACGTGTTCAACCAGCGCCTGTTCCTCAACACCTCTTTCCTGTACAACGATTATAAGTTTAATTTCACCGCTTCGCAGAACACGTTCAAAGTGAACCTGAACTCCGCCATCCGCGATTTCAACGGTAAAATGGATTTTGATTACTACGCAAATTTCAAGCACCACCTGAAGTTTGGGGGCAATTATATTTACCACACCTTCATTCCTTCGTCTGTTTCCGGCGGGCAGGACTCCACCGTGTACAACCCGGACAATCCGTATAAGAAGAACGCGCATGAAGGAGCCGTGTATGTGCTGGACGACTGGGAGATATCCAAGCGTATAAAACTCAATGTGGGCGTGCGTTACAGCGCCTATGAACAAATAGGGCCCTATAAGTATTACAACGAAAACGCCACCGGGCAGAAAACAGACAGCGTAGTGTATGGCAAGGGCAAGTTTGTGCAATATTATGGAGGCCTGGAGCCCCGCCTCACGCTGCGGTATGCATGGAACGACCAGAATTCCATCAAGCTGGCGTACAACCGCAACAACCAGTATGTGCACCTGGTGAGCAGCGCCGGTACTACGTTGCCCACGGATATCTGGGTGCCCAGCACCTACCATGTGAAGCCCCAGGTAGCAGACCAATATGCCGCGGGTTACTTTACCAATTTTATGGACAATGTATGGGAAGCCTCTGTGGAAGGCTATTACAAGACCATGCAAAACCAGATAGAATACCGGGACGGCTATACGCCGAGCGTGAGTGGTGACCCCGAACGGGATTTTGTATTTGGGAAAGGCTGGTCTTACGGAGCGGAATTTTTTGTGCGCAAGACCAAGGGAAAACTCACTGGCTGGATAGGCTATACCCTGGCCTGGACCTGGCGCCAGTTTCCCGACCTCAACGATGGCCGTAAATTCCCCGCCAAGTACGACCGCCGCCACGATCTCAGCGTAGTAGGCATGTATGACCTGGATGAGCATTGGAGCTTCTCGGGCGTTTTCATTTTTGCCACCGGCAATACCACCACGCTGCCGGAAAGTTTCTTTTTCCAGGAAGGCACACTGGTACAGCAAACCAACAGCATCAATTCCTACCGCATGCCCAACTATCACCGCCTGGACCTTTCCGCCATCTACAAACCACACCGGCACCCGGAGCGCCGTGTACAGGGCAGCTGGGCGTTCTCTATTTACAACGTGTACAGTCGCCAGAACCCCTACTTCCTTTACTTTGATCAGACGGGCAGTCCCTTTACCGGCGATTTGCGCATACAGGCCAAGCAGGTATCATTGTTCCCGATCATTCCCTCCGTTACCTGGAATTTTAAATTTTAACGCGTAAAAAAAACGGGCTGCAACTTTCACGTTGCGGCCCGTTTTTTTTATAAGAGATTGCGTTAAAAACGGGAATCTTCGCGCAGCCCGCGAATGCGTTTGCGCAGCCCCGGCACGTACAGCAACCCTACGATGAAGCCCGTTACCAGGCCGCCAATGTGGGCCGCATTATCAATGCCGGGAATAAGGCCAAAGGCCAGGTTATATCCCACGAAGAAGATCATGCTGCCCATGGTTACCCGGTCTATATGCGGGGAGGAAATGCGGGCTACCATCAGCGCAATGAGGCCGCCATACATGCCAAATACCGCCCCGGACGCGCCGGAACTTACCACATCGGGATGGATAAATATGCTCACTGCACTGGCCATGATGCCGGTGAGCAGGTACATGATGGCATAGCGTTTAGCGCCCAGCACCGGCTCCAGCACCACGCCTGCAAAGAGCAGGGCGTACATGTTGGAAAAAATGTGGATCAGGCCACCGCCATGCACAAACACGGCCGTGAGCATGCGGTAATACTGGTGCTGGATCAATACGGCATAACCGTTATTGGCACCCCACTGCATCAGCGTTTCAGAAGAAAAACCAAACAAGGCGCCGGTGCGGATCACCATGATGATAAATACCAGGATATTGAGGTCAATGATGATTGGCGTCACGAAATAGCCGGGGCGGGGGCGCAGGAAAAACAACGGGTTTGCCCGCGGGCGCACCGGGCGCAGGGGCCGCTCGTCCGGGTGGGGGCGGTAGGCAAAATGCTCGCCCCCCTGGCTGTACACCTGCACGGGGGCCTGGGTACCCTTTACTTCCGTCTGTAACATCAGGTAAAACACGCCTACGAGGCCCAGCACAAAACCCAGGGCCTGGTACATGGGCGGGTAGCCCATGCCCATGAGCACCAGGGGCAGGGCCATAGCCAGCGCGGCGGCAAAAAGCAGGTTGCCGGTGAGGGTGCTCTTGCTTTCCCGGTGTACCAGGCGCTTGGCCCGGGGGCGTAGCAGCAGGCAGGGGATCACCACCAGGAGCACGGGGCCCCACACCAGCATATCTTCCGTGATGGCTATTCCCGGCACATTGCGCAGGCGGTACAGCCCAAAAATGTAAAGGGCAATGAACAGCACCGCGGTGTACAGGAAAGGGAAAAAGAAAACTTTAAAACTGCCGGTCTTTGTTTGCATAGAAAAATCGAAAATAAACAGGCAGTAAATGTAGAGATTAATTTTAAAAGCCAACTGCGATGGTATAGCCGTAATGTTAATGTATCTTTAAAGTCTGTTGGCCCCTGGAAACCCCGTGAGCCCCGCCTTGGAAGGTTGAGACCGAAGCATTTTAATAACAACCTTTTTTTTCATAACTTCGCAGGCATTTAATTTTGGATCATGGGTGGCAAAGACCCATGGCTTTTAAACAGATATGATCAGTATTACTTTTCCGGATGGAGCAGTACGTCAGTACGAAGAGGGCGTTTCTGCATTGGACATTGCCAAGTCGATAAGTGAAGGACTGGCACGCAAAGTATTGGCCGCTAAGATCAATGGTGAGGTGTGGGACGCAACCCGCCCCATCAAGACCGATGCTACGCTGCAGCTCCTGACGTGGGATGACCTGGAAGGTAAATCTACATTCTGGCACTCCTCCGCCCACTTGCTGGCAGAGGCCCTGGAGGCCGTTTTCCCCGGCACCAAGTTCGGTATAGGCCCCGCTATTGAAAAAGGGTTCTATTATGACATAGACCTGGGCGACCGCCAGATCACCGAAGAAGACCTGCGTAAGGTGGAGGTGAAGATGGCGGAACTGGCTAAGAACAACAGCGTGTACCAGCGCAAGGATGTGGCCAAAGCCGATGCGATCGCGTATTTCACAGAAAAAAATGATCCTTACAAGATAGACCTCCTGCAAAACCTGCAGGACGGTTCCATCACCTTTTATACCCAGGGCAACTTCACAGACCTGTGCCGTGGCCCGCACATTCCCAACACCGGCTTTATCAAGGCTATAAAGCTCACCAGCATTGCCGGCGCTTACTGGCGGGGCGATGAGAAGAACAAAATGCTCACCCGCATTTATGGGGTGACCTTCCCGAACAATAAGGAACTGGAAGAGCACCTGTTCCTGCTGGAAGAAGCCAAGAAGCGCGACCACCGCAAGCTGGGCAAGGAACTGGAACTGTTCACCTTCTCCGAAAAAGTAGGCCTGGGGCTGCCTTTGTGGCTGCCCAAGGGCGCCATGCTGCGGGAGCGCCTGCAGTCTTTCCTGCAGAAAGCCCAGATAGAAAGCGGTTACCTGCCCGTGGTAACGCCCCATATCGGCAGCAAGCAGCTGTACGTTACCTCCGGCCACTACGAGAAGTATGGCAAAGACAGCTTCCAGCCCATCCACACGCCGGAAGAAGGAGAGGAGTTCCTGCTGAAGCCCATGAACTGCCCGCACCACTGCGAGATCTATAAAGCATCTCCCAAGTCGTATAAAGACCTGCCGGTACGCTTCGCGGAATTTGGTACCGTGTACCGCTACGAGCAGCATGGGGAACTGCACGGCCTCACCCGCGTGCGTGGCTTTACCCAGGACGATGCCCACCTGTTCTGCCGCCCGGACCAGGTGAAGGAAGAGTTCATGAAGGTGATAGACCTGGTGCTCTATGTATTTAAAAGCCTGAACTTTACCGATTATACCGCACAGATCTCCCTGCGCCACCAGACAGACCGCTCCAAGTACATTGGTACAGACGAGAACTGGAACCTGGCAGAGCAGGCCATCATAACCTCTGCAGCAGAAAAAGGTTTGAAGACCGTGGTCGAATATGACGAAGCCGCGTTCTACGGCCCCAAGCTGGACTTCATGGTGAAAGACGCCCTGGGCCGCAAATGGCAGCTGGGAACCATCCAGGTGGATTACAACCTGCCCGAGCGTTTTGAACTGGAATACATCGGGGCAGACAACCAGCGTCATCGCCCGGTAATGCTGCACCGTGCACCCTTCGGCTCCCTGGAACGCTTCATTGCCGTGCTGATAGAGCACGTGGGCGGTAAGTTCCCGCTCTGGCTGACGCCTACCCAGGTGAAGATCCTTCCCATCTCTGACAAGAGCCAGGCCTATGCAGAAAAAGTGGCAGATTTGCTGAAAAAGTCGGAAATTCGCGCAGAGATTGACGACCGGAACGAAAAGATCGGTAAGAAGATCCGCGATACCGAGCTGGCCAAAGTGCCGTACATGCTGGTATTAGGCGAGAAAGAGGCCGCCGAGAACGTAGTAGCCGTACGCCGTCAGTCAAAAGGCGACATAGGCACTATGCCCTTGGAACAATTCATCTCCCTGATCCAGGAAGAAGTGAACAGCCGCATTGCCGCCGAATAAGTTTTTTTGATGTGTAAAACAAAACACATAAAACTTTTATAAATTCGGGTACGCAAATTGCAGGTCATTTCACCGGCTCAGTTTCAAATTAATTCATCAGTAATTTTTTATTTTTCTTAATGCAACAAGGACCAAGACCAAGTTTTAATCGCCCTCCTGGCGGTCCAAACAATAACAATTTCCGTGGCCGCAATCCCAATTTCCGCAGGGAACAGCAGCAGGAACACCGTACAAACCGCATGATCCGCGTTCCGGAAGTGCGCCTGGTAGGTGAAAATGTAGAACCGGGTGTTTACCGCACCGAAGAGGCCCTGAGAATGGCCGAAGACCAGCAGCTGGACCTGGTGGAAATTTCCCCCAACGCTGCGCCCCCCGTTTGCCGCATCATCGATTACAATAAATTCCTTTACGAAAAGAAGAAGAAGGAAAAGGAAATGAAGGCGAACGCGCATAAAAGCGAAGTGAAAGAAATTCGCTTTACGCCGAACACCGATGACCATGACTTCGACTTCAAATCCAAACACGCAGAGAAATTCCTCCGCGAGGGTAACAAGGTAAAGACGTACGTGCAGTTCAAAGGCCGCGCTATCATGTTCAAGGAACGTGGTGAGCTGATCCTCCTGAAATTTGCAGAACGCCTGGCCGATGTAGGCACGCTGGAAGGCATGCCCCTCATGGAAGGTAAGCGCATGATCGTGATCTTTGCCCCCAAAACCGCCAAGAAGGCCGGTAAAGCCGGCAAGGACAAAGAAGCCAAAGAGCCGAAGGAACCCAAGGAAGCTAAAGAACCAAAAGCTTCCCCCGCTCCCGAAGCCACCACAGAAAGCAAACCCGAATAGGCTTTACTTGCAATATGAAACGCCAGGCAATCACATGCCTGGCGTTTTTTATTGGGGGCTGATTGTAGGGCCGGATAATGATTGCAGTTGCGCAACCGCAATCATCCAGCTAACTAATTATTTAACAGCTTCAACACCTTCTTCGCCCTGGACACTATGCCCGGTGTAGGCTCCTGCTCCAACGCATCTTCGATCAGCATCACTATTTCCCCCTTGATCTCCGGGTATTCCTTTGCCAGGTTTGCCAATACCGTCATGGAAAAGGCGCGCACAGCCACGGTCTCCTGTGGGTCTGCCAGGAAGATGAAGCATTGCTCCATCACCGCACCCTGAAGGTCTTCCGGGATATGCAACACCTGTAACACCCGCACCACGTTGCGTTTCACCGCCACCGGCAGGCCCGCCTCCTGCATGCGCGCCACCATGGCAGGCAGGTGTGGCTGCAGCAGGGAAGGCTGTTCATCGGCCACCAGGCTGATGATCCATGCAGCGCGTTGCACCACGCGGTATTCATCGTGCAGGAAGCATTCCATCAATTGTGCAAAGCGGGGCGCGGAGTGGCCTATCCAAGTGGCAATGGAGGCCATGTCCGGCTTTCCGCCTGCGTTGAGTATGCGGTCTCTTAATGTGGTCATATGCTAAAAGATACGTAAATTTAAAAGACTGTCTTCACCTTCAGAAACCATTGCCATTGTTAAGAAAAGAGCTTCGTATCATCATGATCTCGCTGGTGGTAAGTTTTGTACTTACGGCAGCCAAATTCATGGCTTACTTTCTCACACATTCCGTAGCCATCCTTTCGGATGCGCTGGAATCCATCATCAACGTAGTGGCCGGAGCTTTTGCCTGTTACAGCATTTACCTTACCGGCAAGCCTAAAGACGAGGACCATCCTTACGGGCATGGCAAGGTGGAATTTTTTTCCATCGGTTTTGAAGGCGCCATGATCTTCATTGCCGGCATTCTTATTTTATTCAAAGCCTTCCAGCATATTTTCCTGGACAAGCAGGTAGAAGATGTGAGCAATGGGCTTTGGATAGAAGCCGCCACCACACTGGCTAATCTCTGGCTGGCCCTTTTTCTCCGGGCCGCCGGCCGGCGCATGGCCTCCATTACCATCAGTGGTAACGGGCAGCACATCATGACGGATGTATACAGCAGTGGGGGGCTCATTGCCGCATTGCTGCTCATGCATTTTACCGGCTGGCAATGGGTGGACCCCGCGGTATCTTTTGTGCTGGGCATCGTGATACTGGTGAACGGCTACAGGCTGCTGCGGCGCTCCATCTCCGGCCTGATGGACGAAACAGATATGCAACTGGTGGATAAGCTTATCACAGTGCTCAATAACCACCGCCGCGATGCCTGGATAGATGTGCACAACATGCGTGTGCAGCAGTATGGGAATAACTACCATGTGGACTGCCATGTAACCCTGCCTTACTACCTGCCCCTGGTAGATGCGCATGAAGAAATGAAAAGCCTGGAAACCCTTGTCAATAAAGAGCTGGAGGGCCACGGGGATATGGAATATTTCATTCACGGTGACCCCTGCATTCCATCCTCCTGCAAGATCTGCAGGCTGGCAGAATGCCCGGTACGCAGCTTCCCCTTTCAGCACGCGGTCACCTGGACCCGGGAGAACGTGCTGCCAAACAAAAAGCACGGAAGCGAGGCCCCCGTGCTTTAGTGCAGATGATCTGTAAATACCTTATTTCTTTTTGGTAGTGGTCGTTTTCCTTTTGGCAGCAGTCGTTTTCTTTTTGGTGCTGGTGCTGCGGTGCACAGGCTTTTTAGCTGTGGGCTTCCGGTGAGTGCTGTGATGCACGGTGCTGGTCTTTTTCCTGGGTATTTTGGGTACCGGGGTAAGGATGGCGTTTTTCGCAGTATCAGCTTCCGTGATGGGCGCATCCGGAGCCGTGGTGGGCGTGCCCTCCGTGGCATCTTCTCCATCTTCCGCGGCATCTGCGTGGCCCAGTATTTCGCTGATGGGCGCTACTGCGTGGTAAATGCCGGTATTGTACTTATTGCCTAAAATAATGATGGTGGTAGTGTCTTCCACGAAGCGGGTAAACACCAGGTTGTTGCCATGCCACCAGCCGTTGTGGTACACGATCCTGGAACCATCGGGGTGCATCATGAGGTGCCACCCCAGGCCATAGTTGCGGATGCCGGGGCGCTCATGGCTGTAAGGCTTGTAGGCCTCGTCCAGGGTTTCCTGCTTAAAGAGGCGGCCGGAGTACAGGGCCTGGTCCCATTTCAGCATGTCCGGTACGGAGCTGTAAATGCCTTTATCGCCTATCACCCCATCAAAGTAAGTATCCGGCTCCATCCGGTTGCCCCGCATGGAAGTGGTCTGGTGGGGCAGCTTGGGCGCCGTGGGATTGTACACGAACGTCATGCCCATACCAATGGGATCAAAGAAGGTTTGCTGCAGGAAATCCGCATACTTCATACCGCTGGCTTTTTCAATGATGGTGCCCAGCAGCATAAAGTTAGTGTTGTTATACTCAAAGCCCCTGTTGGGCGGGCGGTGCACCGCCGGGCGGTTTTTTATCATCAGGTCTATCACGTCCTGGTTGCTCAGGAACTGGCCGTTGTCTTTCACCATTTGCCCGCAGAAGTAGAGGTAATTGGGCAGCCCGCTGCGGTGGTTGAGCAGCATGCGGATGGTAATGCCTTTATAGGGGAAGCCGGGAATGTAAGTCTGTACGCTGTCTTCCAGTTTCAGTTTTTCATGCTCCATTAGCCAGAGAATGCCCATGGCGGTAAACGTCTTTGATACAGAAGCCATCTGGAAGGTAGAGCTGTCTGTAATGGGCTGCTTACCCACCGGGTTTTCCACACCGTGGTATTGCTCAAAGAGCACCACGCCTTTCTTGGCCACCAGGATGCCGCCGTTGAAGCCGGTGCGCAGCAGTTGTTTATTATAAAATACGTCTAGTTCTTGCTGTAATTGTCTATTGCGGGGACGCTCCAGGATGGCTGCCTTTTCTTCAGGGCTCAGGTGGAGCGTATAAGTGGTATCTGCTATGGGAGGAGGAGCTGCGGTGACCGCCTTTTTGCCTTCGGCACTGTTTTGACAGCAGGTGCAGAACACCAGGCCGGACACCGTAAATAAAGTAAGAATCGGTTTCAATCGCTTCATGAACATGACAAGTGTAAAATAAACTGGCTTTTCTTAGAAAGCGCTAAATTTAGAACGAGACCGTTGGTTTGCCAAATAAAAATGCCCTATTTGCCCTGTTTTAAGGAATATTTAAGTAAAAAACATCGAAAATCTTTAAAAAACAGGGTATTCCACTAGGATTTTTGGAGATTATCGAATACTAAAACAGCTGTATTTGATTCCTCCCCAACACTTTTTAATTTTGTGGCCTCAAAGCCGGATTGAAGCATTTTTTATGCCAACCGGAGCACTGTCGAATCTCTTATCTCAATTAGTTTTTATGGATCAGCAAAAGCTTACAAGTTACCCGAAGGAAAAGATCAACATCCTGCTATTGGAAAACATCAGCGAGGCCGCAGCCCAGGAGTTTAAATCGGCCGGTTATGAGAATGTACGCAGGCTGTCGGGAGCTTTAAGCGAAGAGCAGCTCATCCAGGAGATCAAGGATGTACACCTGCTGGGCATCCGTTCCAAAACACAGATCACGCCCAAGGTACTGGAAGCCGCCAAGAAGCTCCAGGCCATCGGCTGTTTCTGCATTGGCACCAACCAGGTGAACATGAACTCCGCCAAAGCCCATGGGGTGGCGGTTTTCAACGCACCATACTCAAATACCCGCTCTGTAGCGGAACTGGTGATCGGGCTTTCTATCATACTCATCCGCCGCATTATTGATAAGAACAACGCCGCCCACAACGGTGTTTGGATGAAGGAAGCCAAGGGCAGCTATGAGTTGCGTGGCAAAACGCTGGGCATCATTGGTTATGGCAACATTGGCAGCCAGGTGAGCGTGCTGGCCGAAGCCCTGGGCATGAAGATCATTTACTTTGATACCGTGACCAAGCTGCCCCTGGGCAATGCTACCCAGATCCGCTCCCTGGAAGAGTTCCTGGGCAAGGCAGACATTGTATCCCTGCACGTGCCCAGCACGCCGCAGACCACGAATATGGTTACCGCCGACGTACTGGCCATGATGAAGCCCGGCGCCATTTTCATCAACTACGCCCGTGGCGAGGTGGTGGACCTGGACGCACTGAAGGCCTCCCTGGAAAGCGGCCACCTGAGTGGCGCTGCCATCGACGTATTTCCCGTAGAGCCCGAGAAGAACGGCGCAGCATTCTCCACACCCCTGCAAAAATTGCCCAACGTGATCCTTACGCCCCACATTGGCGGCAGCACCGAGGAAGCGCAACATAATATTGGCCTGGACGTGAGCGCCAAAATGCTGGCCTACCTGGAAACCGGCAACAGTTTTGGCTCCCACAGCGTGCCGGCCCTCAGTGTACCGGAGGTAGAGCATGCCCACCGCATCCTTCATATCCACGAGAACGTGCCCGGCGTACTATCTGCCATCAACACGGCCCTGTCTTCCAACAAGATCAACATCCTGGGTCAGTACCTGAAGACCAATGAACAGATAGGCTACGTGGTGCTGGATGTGGACAGCAACCTGAGTGCAGATGCACTGGCATTTTTGAAAGAGGTACCGCATACGATTAAGACGAGGGTGCTGTATTAAATCAGGTCTTGGGCCCTGGGCCTAAAGTCTTAGGTACATGGCCATGAAATAAATAAAAGCCCGTCCTGGTTCAACCGGGACGGGCTTCGTCTTTTAACCTGCCACCCACTTCAGCTCCACCATATCCCGTGTACTGTCTGTGAGCTTAAAACGGTTATCAATGCGTAGGCCGGCTATCCATACAATGCGTTTGTTGCTTTCCACCACCCACACCTGTTCCTTACGGGCCAGGGAAAGTTTTTGGTCAATGAAGAAGCGGCTGAGTTTTTTCTTTTTGGTCATGCCCAGGGGGTAGAAATAATCACCGGTTTTCCATTTGCGGAGCAGCAGCGGAAACTTCAGTTGGGATGCGTCCAGGCAGGCCACCAGTGGGTTTTGGGCATCGGTGGGTAGCTTGCCATGGTAAGGTGTTGCAGGGCTGACATGCAGGGTGCCATCGGCGGTAGCCGCTTTGGTACCGGCATGGTCTATTACGTAAATATTGTTGTCCGTAGCGGTGTGTGGCAGGATGAGGAGCCAGGCCCGGTTACGCAGGATGCGGTGTGTGGGCGTGTCTACAAAGTGGCCGGATTCCGCCTGCAGCAGTTGCAGCACATGCGTGGTTTGCGCAGGCGTGCAGCCAAAAGGGGCAAACAGCTCAAATGCAATGGTATGGAGCGGTACCGCTTTTTGCAGTTTCAGTACGGACACCTGGAAATGAGGGCCCACCTGCACCAGTAATTTTTTGCGGTGCCATGCTATGGCCTGCTGGTACAGCTGCTCCGCCTCGCGGAAATGCCGGATGCTCTGGCCCATGTTGGTCACCGCCTGCGGAAACACTTCCTGGATGGCGGGGATCACATGCTGGCGGAAGTGATTACGTGTATACTTATCCGTTAGATTGGAGCTGTCTTCTACAAACGGGCGCCCGTCCAGGTAGGTGAGGAGGGAGGCTTTATCCGTGAAAAGCAGGGGGCGCACCAGCTTTCCCTGCCGGGGCAGTATACCGTGCAAACCCGCTATGCCCGTGCCTTTGCTCAGGTTCATGAGCAGGGTTTCCACATTATCCTGCAGGTGGTGGGCGGTGGCAATGTAGTCGTATGCTTCCTGTGCGCGCACTTGTTCCAGCCAGTCGTACCGCAGCTGGCGGGCCGCCACCTGTATGGATATTTTGTGTCGTTCCGCGTAAGACAGGGTTTCAAATTCAATGGAGAAAAAAGGTACATCCAGTTGCAGGGAAAGCGCTTCCACAAAATGGGCGTCGCGGAGGGACTCTTCTCCCCGCAATTGGAAGTTGCAATGGGCCATGCCAAAGCGCAGGCCTGCCGCTTTGAAGAGGTAGGCCATGGCCACAGAATCGGCCCCGCCGCTTACGGCCAGCAGCACGGTTTGCGACGGGTTGAACAGGTTTTCCTGTTGGACGTATGATCGGAATTGAGTGATGAGCATTGGTTAGTTATGGGTCTTAAGTCGTAAGTCTTAGGTCTTAGGTCTTAGGTCCTAGGTCCTAGGTCTTAGGTCCTAGGTCCTAGGTCTTAAGTCCTAGGTCTTAAGTCTCAGGTCTCAGGTCCTGGATTACTGAATAAACAATAACATACCGGTACCTAAGACCTAAGACAATTAATGATCGCTGAATAAACAACATAAACGTATCTAACATACCGGTACCTAAGACCTAGGACAATTAAGATGATCGCTGAATAAACAACGCAAATGTATTTAACATACCGGTACCTAAGACTTAGGACCTAAGACCTAGGACAATTCAATATATTAAATCCTCCAGTGCCGACTGCAATTCGTTGTACGCGTGCCTTTCCTGCTTTTCTTTCGCTATGGCCATGCCTTTTTCATACACTTCCTGCGCAGCGTCCTTTTCTCCCTGGCGCTCCAGCAATTTTCCCAGGTGGTAATAAGACCCGGTGTAGCCCGGATCGTGGGCCAGCACGGATTCAAAGAGACGGCGGGCGCCGGTGTCATCGTTGTGTTTAATATACTCCAATGCCAGTGCGTGCTGCAGGAAGCTATCCTGTGGTTCGGTCTCCAGCATTTGTTTGAGTTGGGAAATTCGGTCTGCCTGCATGCTCCGGATAATTTATTCAACGCTTGCTCATATACCCAAATAGGATATATTTGCCCATACCGCGTTTAATCAATAAAACAGTTAAAGGTCATGAAGATTTTAGTTTGTATCAGCAAAACTCCCGACACAACTGCAAAAATAGCGTTCACCGACAACAACACGAAATTCAGCGAGGCCGGCGTACAGTTCATCATTAACCCCTATGATGAATGGTATGCGCTGGTGCGTGCGCTGGAGATCAAAGAAGCCACTGGTGCCACCCTGCACCTGGTGACCGTGGGCGGTGCAGACACTGAGCCCGTGATCCGCAAGGCCCTGGCCCTGGGCGGAGATGAGGCGTTCCGCATTAACGGCGACAGCCAGGACAGCTATTACATTGCCGCGCAGATAGCTGCCCATGCGGAGCAGCAGGGCTACGATATTATTTTTACCGGCAAAGAAACGATCGACTTCAATGGATCGGGCATTGGCGGTATGGTAGCAGAAATGCTGCAGCTGCCCTACGTTTCCATTGCCGCAAAATTTGACCTGGACGGCACTACGGCCACCATCCGCCGGGAGATTGAAGGTGGGGAAGAAGAGGTGCAGGTGAGCCTGCCCGTGGTGGTAAGCTGCCAGAAAGGAATGGCGGAAGCCCGTATTCCCAACATGCGTGGCATCATGGCTGCCCGTACCAAGCCCCTCACGGTAACAGAGCCGGTAGCTGCAGAAACCCTGACCAGCATTGTCAGCTTCGAGCTGCCCCCCGCCAAGGCAGGTGTGAAGCTCGTTCCAGCAGACAACCCCGCTGAGCTGGTACGTTTGCTCCATGAAGAAGCGAAGGTGATTTAAGTTGAGTGTGAATGGTTGATCGTACCCGGTTGACCCCACCTTTAGCTGATAACAATTAACTTTTAACGCTTAACGATTAACCGTTAACTTAAAACCCTGATCAATGTCCGTTTTAATATTCGCAGACCAGGCAGAAGGCGTTGTAAAAAAGAGCGCGCTGGAAGCTGTTCAATATGGGGCTAAAGTTGCCCAGTTACTCAACACTACTGCTTCCGCCATTGTACTGGGAGCCGCGGACGACGCTTCCCTGGCCGCTTTGGGCAACTATGGCGCCAGCAAGGTGCTGCACGCCACAGCTGCTGCTTTGAAAGAAGTGGATGCCGCGGTGTACACCCAGGTGATAGCGGCAGCTGCTGCACAGGAAGGCGCAGACGTGCTGATATTCCCCTTCAACTTTGATGGCCGCGCCATCGCACCCATGGTAGCCGCCCGCCTGAAGGCCGGCCTGGTGACCGGGGCCATTTCCCTGCCCGATACCAGCAACGGTTTCGTAGTAAAAAAGAACGTCTTTTCCGGCAAGGCCTTTGCTAGCGTAAACATTAGCGCCGCAAAGAAAGTGGTGGCGGTAATGCCCAACACTTTTGCACTGGAGCCCACCGGCAACACGGCGGAGGTAGTACCCTTTGCTACGGAGATCCCCGCCGCCAAAGTAAAAGTGCTGAAGCGCGAGGTGATCACCGGTGAAGTGCCCCTTTCCGAAGCCACCCTGGTGGTGAGCGGTGGCCGCGGGTTGAAAGGGCCTGAAAACTGGGGGCTGGTAGAAGACCTGGCCAAGGCGCTGGGCGCCACTACCGCCTGTTCCCGCCCCGTGGCGGATGCCGGCTGGCGTCCCCACCATGAGCATGTGGGACAGACAGGGCTGACCATCCGCCCTAACCTGTACATTGCCATTGGCATTTCCGGCGCCATCCAGCATCTGGCCGGTGTGAACGGCAGTAAGGTGATCGTGGTGATCAACAAAGATCCGGAAGCGCCCTTCTTCAAAGCGGCAGACTACGGCATTGTAGGCGATGCTTTTGAAGTAGTACCCAAGATCACGGAAGCCGTGAAGGCCTTGAAATAAAGATCACCAGGGCTGCCTGGAAAACCGGATCCGGCATTTTCCAGGAACCCGGGAAACCCGGAACTTTTCAACCAAAGCGCCGCTATAAGAAATGCGGCGCTTTGATAAGGAAAATGGAGAAGGTACTGAAACAGAATGTCTTCCGCGGGAGCGCCGGCAACCGGCAAATAGCGGCTGGTTTTATTTCAGGCTTTTATTTACTTTTTTGTGTGGAAACGTGTAGTATTCAAGGTTATACGCCGCAGATATTTTCACATGCCAAATTATTTTGCTAACTTCACGGTTCTACTAACTATCAGCGACAACGCGAGCCAATATGAGAAAAATAGAACTGGAAATTGTAGCCTTGTCTCACAGCATTACGCAAACACATTCGTATGCGGTGGTACTGGGCGAAGTGAATGGATTGCGCCGGTTACCCATTGTAATCGGTGGATTTGAAGCACAAGCGATTGCCGTGGCGTTGGAAAAAATGCAACCCAGCCGCCCGTTGACCCACGACCTGATGAAGAACTTCATGACGGCGTTCAGCATTGAACTGCATGAAGTAGTGATCAGCAACCTCCAGGAAGGCATCTTTTATTCCAAGCTGGTATGCAGCAGCCACGATGAAACCATTGAAATAGATTCCCGCACTTCCGATGCGCTGGCGCTGGCCGTCCGCTTCGGTTGTCCCATTTATACATACGAGAACATCCTTAACAGTGCCGGCATCCTGCTGGACGATACCACCGGGAAGAAGGCCGGCAAGCCTTTGTCGCCCACTATTTCGGAACATGAGAAGGGTGCAGAAGACAACCTGCATGCCATGAGCCTGGAAGACCTGAACACCTTGCTGGGCGAGGTACTGGAGCAGGAAGATTATATCCGGGCCATCACTATCCGTGATGAGATCAATAGCCGTAAGAACGCCCTGTAAGCGCTATAAAAGACCCGCCCGCGCGGGCTATCCATTATCCTATGACACCTTTATTCCATGCTCACCTTTCCTAACTGCAAGATTAATCTGGGCCTGCACATCACAGGCAAGCGGGCCGACGGGTTCCATGACCTGCAAACCGTTTTCTATCCACTGCCGTTGAAAGACGGACTGGAAGTAATAACGGCCGCGGCCAGCACCACCTTTAGCAACAGCGGCCTTCCCGTGCCCGGCGATAGTGCGGACAACCTGGTGCTCAAAGCTTATCATCTTTTACAAAAGGATTTTCCCGCCATCCCGGCCGTGCAGGTGCACCTGCACAAACATATCCCCATGGGCGCCGGCCTGGGGGGCGGCTCTGCCGATGCTGCTTTCATGCTGCAACTGCTGAACCGCAAATACCGCCTGCAGCTGGAAGAGCCCACGCTGCTGACCTATGCGGCCCAGCTGGGCAGCGACTGCCCCTTCTTTATCCGCAACAAACCGGTGTATGCCACCGGCAGGGGAGAAGTGATGGAAGACATAGACCTGCAGCTGGATGCATATTCCTTCCTGCTGGTGTACCCGGGCATACATGTGAACACCGGCTGGGCCTTTGGCCAGGTGAAACCACAGCAGCCGGCAGCCTCCCTCAAAGAGGCCATCCGCCAACCCATAAAGGAGTGGAAACACAGTATCAGCAACGACTTTGAAGCCCCCGTGCTCAAAGCCCACCCCGCACTGGGCGACATCAAGGCACAGCTGTACAAACACGGGGCCCTGTACGCCGCCATGAGTGGCAGCGGCTCCGCCATGGTAGGCATTTTTGAGAAACATGCCTTCCCCGCGGTAACATGGGACCCGGCCTACCGGGTATTTAAGATCAATTGATTTACAGGTAAGTACTTTTTAGAAGGAAGGGTCCTGGTGTTTGCTTCTTGGAGTAAATGCCGGGGCTTTTTTGTGACTGGATAGGGAATAATATGCCATCCTGGGAGCGTTTGGAGCCATATGCCTGTGCCTGCGCATTTTGAGGCATAGCCCCAAACAACAAAGCCGGCACCTTGTAAGGCACCGGCTAAATCGGTATGTGCAATAAAGTAAAACCTTATTTTACGGAAGCTACCAGGCTCTTGAACGTTTCCGGCTCATTCATAGCCAGATCAGCCAGTACTTTTCTGTTCAGGTCCACGTTCTTTTCAGACAGTTTGTGGATGAATTCAGAATAGGTGATACCTTCTGCACGGGCGGCCGCGTTAATACGGGCGATCCACAGCTGGCGGTAGTTTCTTTTCTTTAATTTGCGACCTACATAGCTATAAGTCAGGCCTTTTTCAAGGACGTTCTTTGCTACGGTATATACATTTTTACGTTTACCGTAAAATCCTTTCGCTTGCTTTAAGATTTTTTTGCGGCGAGCTCTGGAAGCTACTGCATTTACTGAACGAGGCATTGTTGCTCTGTTTTACTCAGGTTAGATAAATTGATTATAATTAGCGAAGACAGAGCATTCTTTTTACCAGGTTCAAGTTAGCTTCGCTAACCATGCTGCTGCCTCTCAGGTGGCGTTTACGTTTGTTGCTCTTCTTGCTCAACAAGTGACTTTTAAAAGCTTTATATCTTTTAATTCTTCCGCTCCCGGTCACTTTGAACGTCTTTTTAGCACGGGAATGAGTCTTAACTTTCGGCATTGTAATTATTTAATTTGGTCTGCAAAGGTAGGGAATAAAATTATATATCGCTCATATCTCCCCAAATAATTATACACAGTGCCCCAATGTGGATAAATGTCCTGAAATTTTCCCAAACCCCAAGCACCTGATATTCAATAGCTCCGTCCGGTAGGGCTGAAAATCTTGTCCAATCTATCTTATTACAATGAAATCATATTTTTTAATTTTATCTATTATGATTACTTTTAATTTTGAAACACCTATAATACGACCTATCCTTATTTTAATTCGTTAAAGACGATTGCCTATGAAAACTCTCTACACTTCAACAACCCTGTCTATACTTAGACATATAGCAATTCGCCTAAATATTATAAGTATAACACATAAACTATCCTTAGTCTGCGCGCGCTAGAATGCCCTGTGGACCAAACTCTCTTTATAAATAATTGTTGAAGACAATGAAAAAGTTTCTGGCTCTCCTATACCTGGTTATTGCCACGTTCTTCCTGGGCGTGCAGCAGGTGTCTGCGCAGTCGGTTAAGCTCAACGCCCCGTCGGATGTTTGTAAAGGCAGCTTTGCTACCATGAACATCCACCTCACCAGTGGCACAGCTGTAACAAACCCGACCACCGTATGGACGATCACCAAAAAGAAAGCAGGGACCACTGTTACCTCTCTGTATGGTACGTTCAACGGGCAAACCGCCGCCAGCTCCAATACTGACAACTCCACCGTGAGCGTGCAGTTCAATACCGTGGACACCATCACTTTCACCGCGAAAGTGCCCTATAAGTCAGGCAAGACCACTATCGATACACTGACAGCCACCAAGACCATCATTGTACACGATTGTTCTATTGACGTGTGCTATGGCTCAGACAACTCCGGTACCGGCTTTACGGAAACCTTTGGCAACTATACCGATGGCATACGCCACCAGGTACAGGCACCCGCTACGATCAGCTATACTTTCCAATCCGGTCCGGATGGTTCCACCACCACGAACGTAGAAGATAACTACTACTGTGTGGCCACCTCCACCCAGCAACACGACGGCTGGATCAAGGCACCGGACCATACCAGCGGTGACTATAAAGGCGCTATGCTGGTGTGTAACTCCCAGAACCAGGGGCTCGCATTTTATACCAGGACCATCACCGGCCTTTGCCCGGGTGCCAAGTATAATTTTACGGCCTACTTCATGAACCTGAACACCCAGGCCATCCTGGAAAATACCTGTGCCGGCGGTTATATGTATGCTGGCGTGGACTTCCAGATCATTGACGCAAGCACCAACGCCCTGCTGGCTACGTTCCCCACTTACGACGTATCCATGGGGATCCCTAATTCTACCTGGAACCTGTACGGCGGTACTTTTAAAACACCGCCCGGCGTGACCAGCGTTAAATTTCAAATGGTGAACCGTAACCCTGGTGGTTGCGGTAACGACATTGCAGTGGATGATATCACCTTCTCTTATTGCGGTCCTAAAATGTTCACCTACATTGACGGTCTGAAAGGTAATACCTCCAACAGCATTTGCCAGAACCAAAGCGTGAGCCTTACCGGTTCTGTAACCCCCGTAAGCTATTTTACCCAGCCTACCTATTACTGGCAGGACAGCATCGCCGGCCAGCCCGGCTGGAACAACATCACGATTGATGGTTCCCAGTTTATCAAGACCAACGACAGTACCCTCACCGTGAGCGGCGACGTACTGCAATCCAACGGTAACAATTCCCTCCAGTATTTCTTCCGGGTGAAAGTGGTGGAAAATGGCCAGGACCCCAATGGTACCTGCGCCCGCTTCTCCGACCCGGCCACATTGACGGTACTGCCCGTGCCCATGATCACCCTGGACAACCCCGAGATCTGTATCGGGGACTCCGTGCACCTGGTCACCCAGAAAGTGTACTCGCACTACAAGTGGGTGATCAACAGCACGCCGGTCCGCTATATAGAAGGTGATACCTCCGCGGGTGTCTTCAATGCCATTGCAGACAAACCCCCGGTGAGCACCACGTACAGCGTTATCGGTACCGTAACCTTTGGCAAGGGCAAATCCTGCTCCCGCCAGGCTACTGCCAATGTGATAGTAGATACCCTACCCGTAGGCAACCTGATGCCGGCGGTGGCCAATATCTGTATCAATACACCGGTAACCCTGCAGGCCAATCCTTCTAACGCCGCTTACACCATCCGCTGGAGCACCAGCCCCGCGGATGTGGGCACCTCCATCACGGTGCAGAAATCGGCCGTAGGCTCCTACAGTTATTCCGATACTTTGTTTAACGGGGTGTGTAAGATCTCCCAGACCGCGGTGGTGAACGTACGGCCCATGCCCACGCCCAGCGTAACAAAGGATACCCTTAAACAATGTAACAACGGCACCTTTACGCTGAACGGCAGCACGCCTGCCACTGGCCAGATGGGCACCTGGTCGCTGCTGGCTCCCACAAACGGAGCCGCTATTGCAGCGGCAGACCTCCACAACCCCAGTGCCAGCGTAACCGGCCTCACCCTCGGCTCCAAGGTAACGGCCGTATGGGACATCCAGGACACCGTATCCACTACCAGCTGCGACAGCTCTGCAAAAGTGGTACTGTGGAACCGCCCGATGCCCACTACCGGCGTTATTAACCAAACCACGCTGACCAATTGCGCGGGCATCTTTAACCTCACAGCCAACAGTGGGGTAGCAGGGGAGACCGGCACCTGGACCATCGTATCCAATACCAGCGGCGGTGCCACCGGCGTAAGCATTGGCAGCCCCAATGCCGCCAGCACTACCGTAACGCTCTCCGGTACCAGGCCGCAGACCGTGGTACTGGCCTGGACGCTGAACAACGGTACCTGTGACGGCGCCGCTGACCAGGTAACGCTCAATTATGTAGCACCACCCACCATCAGCATTGACTCCGTAACAGATGCCTGCGCCAGCAATGGCTCTTTTAACCTGGTGATCAACGGCTTCACCGGCAATCCGACCAAGATCTCCCTCACCGGCACCGTTCCTGGCTTTACCGCCTGGAACAAAAAGGTAGTAGACTTCACCCAGCCGCTGAAGATCACGTTGCCCGTGTCCATCCCGACCACTACTGCTGCCGGTACTTATAAATTCACCCTTACGGTATTGAACGACAGCACCGCTTGTTCCGGTACGCCGATCACCTTTACCGTGCCCGTAAAAATAGCCTCCGTAGCACCCACCGCAGCCAGTGCCAGCCCGGCCAGTATCTGCGTGAGCGGCAATACCACGCTCTCTGTAACCGGCGGCTTCCTGGGCACCGGTGCACAATGGAAATGGTACGCCGGCACCTGTGGCGGCACCGCCATCGGCACTGGCGCCACGCTGACCGTGCCGGTTACTGCCACCACTACTTATTATGTAAGGGCAGAAGATCCTGCAGGTACCTGCTCCGCCACCGCGTGTACCAATACTACGGTGACCGTGTACGCCAGCGCCACCACGGCCAAGGCAGGCCCCGACCAGGAACACTGTAGTGATCCTAACTTTAAAATGGCTGCCGATACCGTGATCACCGGCACCGGTGTATGGACCATTGTATCCGGTACACCCGTGATAGATAAACCTAACTCGCCCACCTCCTGGGTGAGCGTGCCACCCGGCACTGCTGCCACCCTGCTGTGGACCGTGACCAACGGCCCCTGTTCCGGCGGTAGTGACCAGGTAGTACTGACTAACCGTGCTTCCATTGCCAACGATGTGATCAGCGCTAACCAGAAGATCTGTCTGGGTAGCAATGCCAATCCCATCGTAAGCGTAGGCACCCTGAGCGGCGGCTCCGGCACTTACACTTACCAGTGGCAGTCTGCCCCCAAGGCCAGCGGCCCCTTCACCAATATTGCCGGCGCCACCAGCGCTGCTTACAATCCAGGTGCGCCTACTGACTCTGTTTTCTTCCGCAGGATCGTGACCTCCGGCGCTTGCATGGATACCAGCAATACGATCCGCATCCTCGTGGTGAACAAGGACCCGTATGTAGTGTCCCAGCGCCCGGACTCCGTGATCCAGTGTAACACGGCACTGGTATATACCAACTACTTTACACAGCCTGTATTTGCAGACCCGTATAACACGCCGCTGAACATCACCTTTGCCGACGTGACCACGGGTTCCTGCCCGCAGACCATGACCCGTACCTGGACCGCTACTGATTCCTGCGGCCGCAAGGTAACGGCTAAGCAGACCCTGACCATCCAGGACACCACCCGTCCGGTGTTCAACGGCCCGCTGCCCACAGACATCACGGTGAACTGTGATGCCATCCCTGCACAGGCTACCCTCACCGCTACGGATGCCTGCAGCACCCCCACGGTGGTGCCCACATCCAGCACCGTGGCCATTCCTGGTGCTACCTGTGCCAAGAACTATAAACTGATCTACACCTGGACGGCTACTGACGCCTGCGGCAACAAAGCCGTGTACAACCAGACCATCACCGTGCAGGACACCACCCGCCCTGTGTTTACCGGCGTACTGCCCAAAGACATCACGGTGAGCTGCGACGCCGTCCCGGCCCAGGCCACGCTGACCGCCAGCGATAATTGCAGCGGCGCGGCCAATGTGACCATAACGCCCAGCCGCACCATTGTGCCCATCGCCGGTGCCTGCGCTAATAACTATAAGATCATCAATACCTGGACGGCAAAGGATGAATGTGGCAATACCGCTACTTACACCCAGACCATCACCGTACAGGATGTTACAGCGCCCACCTTTGACATGGCTGCCCCGGCAGACGTGGTAGCTAATTGTGACGCTATTCCCGCACCGGCCACGCTGACCGCCAGCGATAACTGCTCCGCCAAGGCCAATGTAAAAGTGGTACAGACCAGCAGCACCAAGGCCATCCCAGGCAGCACCTGCGCTAAGAATTACATCCTTACTTATATCTGGACGGCTACGGACGAATGCGGCAACAGCACCGTAGTAAAACAGAACATCACCGTACAAGATACTACCCGTCCTACCTTCACGACGGCGGTGCCCAAAGACGTTACCGTGAACTGTAATGCCATCCCCACCCAGGCAGACCTGGCAGTGACCGACAATTGCAGCGCCACGGCGAATGTGACCATTAAGAAAACATCCACCACTACCAGCGCTCCCGGCGCCTGCGGTGGCAACTACGTGCTCACCTACATCTGGACGGCTACGGACGAATGTGGCAACAGCGCCGTAGTTAAACAGAACATCACCGTACAGGATACCACCCGCCCCACGTTCACCACGGCGGTACCCAAGGACATCACTGTAAACTGTGATGCCGTGCCCATCCAGGCTGACATGAGCGCTACGGACAACTGTACCGCGGCGGCCAATGTGAAGATCGTGAAGACCAGCACCACTACGCCCATTGCCGGTGCCTGCGCTAAGAACTACATCCTCACTTACATCTGGACCGCTACGGACGATTGCGGTAACAGCGCCGTAGTAAAACAGAACATTACGGTACAGGATACCACCCGTCCAACATTTACAACGGCGGTACCTGCAAACATCACGGTGAACTGTGACGCGATCCCTGCACAAACCTCCATGTCTGCTACAGACAACTGTAGCGCAGCGGCCAACGTGACTGTAACCACCAGCCAGACACATGTGGCCATCCCCGGTGCCTGCGCCAATAATTACAAGCTCCTTTACACCTGGACGGCGAAAGACGAATGCGGTAATACTGCTGTTGTCACACAGACCATCACCGTACAGGATACTACCCGTCCTACCTTCACCACCCCGGTACCGAAAGATATCACGGTGAACTGTGACGCGGTTCCTGCCCAGGGCAGCATGAGCGCTACAGACAATTGCAGCGCTGCCGCCAATGTGACCATAACGCCCAGCCAAACCCGCGTGGCCATCCCTGGTGCATGCGCTAACAACTACAAGTTGATCTACACCTGGACAGCGAAAGACGAATGCGGCAACACCGCAGTAGTGAACCAGACCGTCACCGTACAGGATACTACGCGCCCCACCTTCACCACGCCTATCCCGGCAAACGTGACGGTGAACTGTGATGCCGTGCCTGCTCAGATAGACCTCTCCGCCACGGACAATTGTAGCGCTGCTGCAAATGTAACGGTGACCAAGAGCGTGTCTGCCAAGACCATTGGCTCCTGCGCTAATAACTATGCCATCACTTATACCTGGACGGCGAAAGACGAATGCGGCAACACCGCCATTGCACAGCAGGTGATCACGGTAAGGGATACCACCCGGCCCAAATTCACCATGGCCATCCCGGCTAATGCTACGGTGAACTGTGACGCCGTGCCCGCACAGGCCGACCTGACCGTGAGCGACAACTGTAGCCCCACGGCCAACATTACCGTGAAGAAAACTTCCGTACGTACCAACGGTGCCTGCGCCAACAGCTACACCTTGGTATACACCTGGACCGCTACAGACGAATGCGGAAACGTGGCTACTGCCAGCCAGACACTGACCGTACAGGACACCACCCGTCCTTACTTCACAATGGCCATTCCCAAGGACGTAACGGTGAACTGCGATGCCATACCCGCCCAGGCGGTGCTCACCGCTGCGGATAATTGCAGCGCGGGCAGCAAGGTAACGGTAACGCCTACGGTGTCTGCCAAAACACCTGGTGGATGCGGTAACAACTATACCATCACGTATACCTGGACCGCAAAAGATGAATGCGGCAATACCACCGTGGCCAAACAGGTGATCACCGTACAGGATACCACCCGTCCGAAGTTTGACATGGCGGTACCTGCCGACGTGACCGTGAATTGCGACGCCATCCCCACCCAGGCCACCATGACCGCTTCGGACAACTGTAGCGCTAAAGCCAATGTGACTGTAACGCCCACCCAGGCTATAGTGCCCATTGCCGGTGCCTGTGCCAATAACTATAAGATCATCTACACCTGGACGGCAAAAGACGAATGCGGCAACACCGCCGTGGTAAGCCAGACGGTGACCGTACGGGATACTACCCGCCCCACGTTTGACCTGCCCACGCCGAAAGACATCACGGTGAACTGTGATGCCATCCCGGCCCAGGCTACTATGACCGCTTCCGACAACTGTAGCGCCAAGGCCAATGTGACCGTAACGCCCAGCCAGGCTACTGTGCCCATTGCCGGTGCCTGTGCCAATAATTACAAGCTCATTTACACCTGGACAGCGAAAGACGAATGCGGCAACACCGCCGTGGTAAGCCAGACCATCACCGTGCAGGATACCACCCGTCCCACGTTTGACCTGCCCACGCCGAAAGATATCACGGTGAACTGTGATGCCATCCCGGCCCAGGCTACACTCACCGCTTCCGACAACTGTAGCGCCAAGGCCAAGGTAACGGTAACACCGAGCCAGGTGACCCAGGCGATTGCCGGTGCCTGTGTTAACAATTACAGGATCATCTACACCTGGACGGCGAAAGATGAATGTGGCAACACTGCCGTGGTAAGCCAGACCATCACTGTGCAGGATACCACGCGCCCCACCTTCACCACGCCTGCTCCGAAGGATATCACGGTGAACTGTGACGCTATCCCCACGCAGGCAGATCTTACTGCATCTGATAACTGTAGCGCTGCCGCTAAAGTGAAGATCGTGAAGAGCAGCACCACTACACCCATTGCAGGTGCCTGCGCCAAAAACTATGTGCTCACCTACATCTGGACGGCTACCGACGAATGTGGTAACAGTGCAGTAGTGAAACAGAACATCACCGTACAGGACACCACCCGTCCCACCTTCTCCATGCCTATTCCGAAGGATGTTACGGTGAACTGTGACGCCATCCCGGCACAGGCTACGCTCACGGCTACAGACAATTGTAGTGCGCCTGCCGCCATTACCATTACCAAATCCGTATCTGCCAAAACACCGGGCAACTGCGCCAATAATTACACGATCACCTACACCTGGACCGCGAAAGACGAATGCGGTAACACCGCCGTGGCCAAACAGGTGATCACCGTGCAGGACACTACCCGTCCCACGTTTGACCTGCCCACACCGAAAGACATCACGGTGAACTGTGATGCCATCCCGGCCCAGGCTACCATGACCGCCTCCGACAACTGTAGCGCCAAGGCCAATGTGACCGTAACGCCCAGCCAGGCTACTGTGCCCATTGCCGGTGCCTGTGCCAATAATTACAAGCTCATTTATACCTGGACGGCGAAAGACGAATGCGGCAACACCGCCGTGGTAAGCCAGACCATCACCGTGCAGGATACCACCCGTCCCACCTTTGATATGCCCACGCCGAAAGACATCACCGTGAATTGTGATGCCATCCCGGCCCAGGCTACGCTTACCGCTTCCGACAACTGTAGCGCTAAAGCCAAGGTAACGGTAACGCCCGGGAAAACCACCCAGGCCATTGCCGGTGCATGTGCCAATAATTACAAGATCATCTACACCTGGACGGCGAAAGACGAATGCGGCAACACTGCCGTGGTAAGCCAGACCATCACCGTACAGGATACCACCCGTCCCACCTTCACCGTGCCGGTGCCGAAAGACACGGTCGTGAACTGTGACGCCATTCCTGCACAGGCAACCCTGACTGCCAGCGACAATTGCAGCGCCACTGCAAAGGTGACCATTGCCAAATCTTCTACCACTACGCCGATAGCCGGCAGCTGCGCGAAGAACTACATCCTCACCTACACCTGGACGGCGAAGGATGAATGTGGCAACACCGCCGTAGTGAGCCAGCGCATCACCGTACAGGATACCACCCGCCCCAAATTCACAGTGCCCACACCGAAGGACACCACTGTGAACTGTGACGCCATCCCTGCACAGGCAGACCTGGCGGTGACGGACAACTGTAGCGTGACCAACAGCGTGAAAGTGGTGAAATCCAGCGCCCGCACTAACATTGTAGGCGCATGCGGTAACCATTACCTGCTCACTTACACCTGGACCGCTACCGACGAATGTGGTAACGTAGCCACTGTGAAACAGGTGATCACCGTACAGGATACCACCCGTCCCAAATTCACCATGCCCACGCCGAAGGACACCACGGTGAATTGCGATGCAGTGCCCGCCCAGAGCGACCTGACCGTGAGCGATAACTGTAGCGCTACCGCGAATGTGAAAGTGGCCAAGACCGTGACCCGTGTGAACGGTACCGGTTGTGCAAACAACTATAAGCTGATCTACACCTGGACCGCTACCGATGAATGCTTCAACGTAGCTACCGTAAGCCAGACCATCACCGTACAGGATACCACCCGCCCGAAATTCACCATGGCGGTGCCGAAAGACACTATCGTAAATTGTGACGCCATTCCTGCGCAAACCAACCTGACAGCAAGCGATAACTGTAGCGCCGCTGCCAATGTGAAAGTGGTGAAAACCGTGAGCCGCGTGAATATCCCGGGTGCCACCTGCACCAACAGCTATAAACTGGTGTACACCTGGACCGCCAGCGATGAATGCGGCAACAAGACCGTGGTAACGCAGAACGTAACTGTACAGGATACCACCCGTCCGAAATTCACCATGCCAGTGCCGAAAGACACTATCGTGAACTGTGACGCAGTGCCCGTGCAGAGCGACCTCACCGCGTCTGACAACTGCAGCGCAACGGCCAATGTGATCATCAACAAATCCGTAGTGCGTACCGCTATACCCGGTGCCTGCGTAAACAACTATAAGCTCACTTACACCTGGACCGCTACAGACGAATGTGGCAACAAGGCCGTGGTAAGCCAGGTAGTGACGGTACAGGATACCACCCGTCCGAAGTTCGCCATGCCGATCCCCCTGGATACGACCGTGAACTGCGACGCCATTCCTGCCCAGCAGAACCTGAACGCTTCTGATAACTGCAGCCCCGTAAACAAGGTGACCATCGTGAAGAGTGCCGTGGCATCTGCCATCCCGGGCGCCTGTGGCAATAACTACAAGATCACGTACACCTGGGTAGCTACAGACGAATGTGGCAATAAAGCCACCGTGGTGCAGGTGATCACCGTACAGGATACCACCCGTCCCAAATTCACCACACCGGTGCCGAAAGACACCACGGTGAACTGTGACGCTATTCCTGCGCAGATCAGCATGAGCGCTATGGATAACTGTAGCACGCCTGCCAATGTGAAAGTGACCCAATCCAGCACCACTACCGCTATACCGGGTGGCTGCGCCAAAAATTACATCCTCACCTACAGCTGGACTGCCACCGACGAATGTGGTAACGCCGCTGTAGTGAAACAAAATATCACCGTACAGGATACCACCCGCCCGAAATTCACGATGACTACTCCGAAAGACACCACCGTGAACTGTAACGCCATCCCCGCACAGACCGACCTCACAGCGGCCGACAACTGTAGCGGTGCCAGTGGTGTGAAAGTGGCCAAGTCTGTAACACGCGTGAACATCCCGGGTGCATGCGCCAATAATTACAAACTGGTGTACACCTGGACCGCGAGCGACGAGTGTGGCAACAAGGCCGTGGTAAGCCAGACCATCACCGTACAGGACACCACCCGTCCCACCTTTACCATGGCCATCCCGAGGGATACTACGGTGAACTGTGACGCCGTGATCCCGCAGGCTACACTTACCGTGCTGGATAACTGTAGCGCTACCGCGAATGTGGCAGTAGTGAAAACAGTGACCCGCGTAAACACACCGGGCGCCTGCGCTAATAACTACAAACTGGTGTACGTATGGACGGCCACCGATGAATGTGGCAACAAAGCCGTGGCCACACAGACCGTAACCGTTCAGGATACCACCCGCCCGAAATTTGACCAGCCCACACCCGCTAATATCACAGTGGATTGTGATAAGGTACCGGTGCAGGGCAACCTGACCGCGACTGATAATTGCAGTGCCACGGCCAATGTGAACGTGGTGAAAACGGTAACCACCACCCCCATACCGGGTGCATGTGCCAATAACTACACCCTCACTTATACCTGGACCGCTACCGACGAATGTGGTAACAAGTCCGTGGTAAGCCAGGTCATTACCGTGGTGGACCGCACCAAGCCGGTGTTCTCCACTAAACAACCGAATGACACCACCGTGAGCTGCGACGCCATCCCCACGCAACCAAACCTGGTAGCTACGGACAACTGTAGCAGCGCTGCGAAACTGGTGTACACGAAAGGGGAGAAACGCGTGGAACTGGCCAGCGGCGCCTGCGCCAACAGCTTCCAGCTGATCCGCACCTGGAATGTGAAGGACGAATGCGGCAATGACACGACCGTACAACAGACCATTACGGTAGTGGACAATACCAAGCCCACCTTCACCACCAGTGCACCGGCCGACGTTACGGTGAACTGTGACGCAGTGCCCACCCAGCCTGACCTGCAGGCTACGGACAACTGTAGCCCTGCCGCCAGCATCACCATTACCAAGCACGAGATCCGCCAGGACGGCAACTGTAAGAACAGCTACATCCTGGTACGTACGTGGACCGCTACAGATCAATGTGGCAATGCCACCACCCTGGCGCAGACCATCACTGTACAGGATACCACCAGGCCGCGCTTCACCCCGGCGGTACCGGCCGATATCACCGTGAGCTGCGATGCAGTACCCACCCAGGTAACCCTGGCCGCTACGGACAACTGTAGCGCACCGGCTAACCTGCAGGTAGTGAAGACCAGCCAGCGGGTGGACATCCCGGGTGCTTGTGCCAACAATTATAAACTGCTTTACACCTGGACCGTGACCGATGAATGCGGCAACACCGCTACGGCCACCCAGACCATCACCGTGGTGGATAATAAAAAGCCGGTCTTCACCAAACCCGCACCTGCCGACGTAACGGTACTGTGTGACCAGGTGCCGGCACAGATAGACCTGACCTATGCAGACAACTGCTCTGCGACGGATAAGATCAGGTACACTAAACAAGTGGTGAAGACCAGTACCCCGGGTGCCTGCGTAAACACTTACACGCTGCGTTACACCTGGATCATCACGGATGAATGTGGCAACGTGGACAGCACCCACCAGATCATTAATGTGATAGACACGGTGCCGCCGGTATTCACCGTTACCGCACCACAAGACATCACCGTAAGCTGTGATAAGGTACCTGCACAGCCCACGCTGTACGCTAAGGACGGATGCGATCCCAACCCGATCACGGCCGTAGCCGACGAAAGGAGAGAGGACATCCCCGGTGCCTGCGCGAATAACTACCGCCTGATCCGCACCTGGACCGTGTACGACGCCTGTGGTAACAAGGCCACCCTCACCCAGATCATAACGGTGGTGGACAATACCAAGCCTACCTTCCCGAACGGTAAGCCCGCGGACGTGACGGTAGAATGTAACGCCATCCCGGTACAGCAGCCCATTGCCGTGGCAGACAACTGCTCTGCAACCAGCAAGATCACGGAGACGATGTACGTGTGGAAAGAGCTGATCGCGGGTGCATGTGTGAACAATTATAAACTGCACTACACCTGGGTAGCGAAAGACGAATGCGGCAACGTAGACTCTACCTCGCAGATCGTAACGGTGCGCAATACGCAGAAGCCCACCTTTGACCAGGTGATGCCGCGCGATACCACCGTGAATTGCGATGCCACCCTGCCGTGGCCCACCATCACCGCTACCAGCGCCTGCGGCGCCCTGGGCAACGTGAAAGTGGTGACCAGCACCAGCACCAGGTCCGTAACAGGCTGCAAGAAGGCCTACACCGAGACCCGCACCTGGACCGCCACGGACGAATGCGGCAACACCGCCACCTGGAAACAGGTAGTGAACGTACAGGATACCACCCGCCCGGTCTTCACCATGAAGATCCCGCGCGATACCACCGTAGGTTGCGATTCCATCCCTGCTGCCCCGCAGCTCTCCGGTTCTGACAACTGTAGCGGCGGCACAGACCTGAGCGGCTCTTATAAAGTAAGGACCGTGGCTGGCAACTGCCCGCAAAGCTACCAGCTGATCCGCACCTGGACGCTGAAAGACGCCTGCGGCAATACCAATACCGCTGTGCAGACCATCACCGTCAGGGACATCACCGCACCGGTGATTGCACCCGCCCCGGCCGACATTACCATCTACTGCCAGGACCCGATCCCGGCACATGTGACACTGAAGGCCACCGATAACTGTGATGCTACCTTCCCGAAAAATGCGACCTACTCAGAAGATCCATACGTGAAGGATATCTGTAACGGCTATACGATCACCCGCAGGTGGAGCGCCGTGGATGCCTGTGGCAACGTGGCACAGCAGGTGATCCAGCATGTGATCATCAAGCCCTGCACCAAGCCTGCACTGGCAGACAGCCTGCCCATCACCTGCTCCAGCAACCCATATATCACGCTGAGCACCAAGGGCACGGTGAACAAGCCGACCTACACCCTCACCGCCGTTGAACCGGCCGGTGTGGTGAATGTACCGGTGAGCCAGACTTACAATGTGTTCAACCTGAAAGGTGCCACCAGCGCTACGTTCATCGTAACAGACGGTCTCACCGGTTGCGTATCGGATCCGAAGGTCTACACGCTGAAATACAATACCAGCCCCGTAGTGAACCTGGGCCGCGACACTTCTATCTGCGGTGGCAACAGCCTGGTGCTGGATGCAGGTGCGGCTAACTTTAACTACAACATCGTTTGGTCTACCGGCGAAAAGACCCAACGCATCAACATTACCAAAGCCGGTACTTACTGGGTGCGGGTAACAAATGCCAACTGCGTGGTGACAGACACCATCAAGGTAGGCCTCATCCCCACACCGCTGGTAGACATCCCGGATACAACCATCTGCCGTGGCCAGACCGTGAAACTGGACGCTTACGTAAGTGGCGCCGCTTACCTCTGGAGCAATGGCACCACCAGCTCGTCCATCATTACCGGTGCACAGGACCAGTACTGGGTGAAAGTGAGCAAGAACGGTTGTATCACCATCGATACCGTGAATGTGACCGTGAACCCGCCGCCGGATATCCAGCTGAAACAGGACACCGCCATCTGCCCGGGCCAATCCGTAATGCTCACCGTGAGCGCCGATGGAGGCCGCATCCGCTGGGTGAATGGATCTACCCAACCGTCTATCGTGGTGACCAAACCGGGCGGATACTGGGTAACGGTAACGAAAGACAACTGCGTGGTGAGAGATACCGTGAACGTGCGTGAACAGCCGAAACTGAAACTGGACCTGGGCGCCGACCAGGAACTCTGCCCCGGCAGCCAGATCACGCTGGACGCTACCAACGCCGATGCGATCTCCTACCTGTGGAACGACGGTGATCCTGATCCCGTGAAGACTGTAACCACTGCAGGCCTCTACAAAGTGGCCGTGATGGACCGGTTCTGCCAGATGGTATACTTTGACAGTGTGGACGTGAGCATGAGCAGTATACCCACCGTAAGCCTTGGAAATGACACCGTGATGTGTAATGGTGAAACCCTGGTGCTGACGCCGAAAGGCAGCAACATCAAGAGTGTGCTGTGGTCAGACGGTTCTACCGGCAGTACCCTGAAGGTAACCAAGCCTGGTACTTACACCGTCACCGCGTTCAACGAGTGCGGCAGCAGTACAGACCAGGTAACGGTGACCTTCCAGGATTGCGTACCGAATCCGACCTTCCCGAACGCATTCTCCCCGAACGGCGATGGTAAGAACGACATCTTCCTGCCCACCGTACGCGGCCCGATGTACAACTATGAATTGCGCATCTTCAACCGTTGGGGACAGCTGATCTTCCTCAGCACTGATGCGAAGAAAGGATGGGACGGCACCTTCAATGGTGAGCCCGTGGAAATTGGCACCTACGTATACTGGGTAACTTACAAAGTGACGCCGACCGGGCCTGCGAACATCATCAAAGGCAGTGTAGTACTGATCCGCTAATCTTTCTCAGGCTGCAATACAGAAAAGCCCTCCAGCGCCGCTGGGGGGCTTTTTTTCTGCCCCTGCCCGGCGGGACTGTCTTCCAGCCAACTTTTCCGCATCCCGTAATTTTTTTTCCCATTTCGATCATCCCCGCTGGCATTTTTCCCCCACATTCGCGCCTGCGCATCCCGTGATCATACCCGGGTTTGCAAGCGCCACCGTAAACGATGGATAACTTTACAGCCGATTAATCTGAGGAAATGACAAGCGAAGCCACCATTACCCAATCTCAACCGCCCGTTAAACGCAAGCCCAAAGGAGGGAAGTCCCGCTTCCGGAAAGTGGTGGACTGGCTGCACCGCTGGCTGGGACTGGTTTCTGGTATCGTGGTGCTCATTTTGGGCCTCACCGGCTGCCTGTTTGTTTTCCAGGATGAGATCAGCAACATAACGGACAAGCAATTACGGTTTGTAGACGTGCCCGCACAGGCGCATACCCTGCCCATCTCCACTTTGCTGCCGGTGGCGCAGGCCGCCCTTGGCAAAGACCAGCCCATCAATTACATTACCACCTATGCCCGCGCCGGCCGTACCTGGGAGTTCATGGCTTATGCAGAAAATGACAGCGCGATCACGTACGGCGGTTCCATCCGGTATTACCGCACTGCGTATGTGAATCCTTACACCGGCGCCCTGACCGGGGTGGCGAATAACAAATGGAACTTCTTCATCGTAGTAAAGGCCATTCACTGGAGCTTGTTGCTCAATACACCTTACGGCCAGCCTATTACCGGCTGGTGCACCGTGATCTTTGTGCTGCTGCTTATCACAGGCCTTATTATGTGGTGGCCTAAAAAGTGGAACAGGAAAACCCGGAACGATAGTTTTTCCGTGCGCTGGAAGGCCCGTTTTAAGCGCGTGAATTATGACCTGCACAATGTGCTGGGTTTTTATTCGCTGCTGGTGGCCCTGGTACTGGCCCTTACGGGAATGGTGTTTGCCTTCACCTGGTTCCAGGCTTTTGCTTACGTGGCGGCTTCCGGCACTACCACGCCGCCGGCACAGGCCCCGGCATTGAAATCGCAAGTGGTGGCGGTGGCGCCGGCAAAACAAGGCATTGATATCGCCTTTGAGAAGGCCCACCAGCTGATGCCCCATGCGGACCGCTTTGGCCTCTCGCCCGCAGTGGGTAAGGAAGGCCTGGTATATGTGAATGGCTACCGCGGCAGGGAAACTTATTACAATTACGATGCTTTCTCTTTTGATCAGCACAGCGGCAAGCTGCTGTACCGCAATGATTACAAACAACGCAACGCAGGGGAGAAGCTGGTGGCCATGAACTACGATATCCACGTGGGTGCCATTGCCGGCCTGCCGGGTAAGATCATTGCCTTCCTGGCCAGCCTGGTGAGCACCAGCCTGCCGGTGACCGGTTTCATTATCTGGTGGGGCAGGCGGAGGAAGAGATAGTGAATTGTCCGCAAATGAACCGCTGACGGCCGCCAGTCGCCAGTGTTAGCGCTGATCACCACCCCGGTCAACAATTAGCCATTAATAATCCGGCACAGAATTGTTAGCCTCTTAGCCAAAACGTATTCGCTTTGGCACACTACTATACGCCCGTAGGCGCCCACCTGGGCCCTGACCAAATCTGCACGTTCACCGTATGGGCGCCCTTCCGCAAAGCCGTGAGCCTGGTTGTGATAGCGCCCTTGCCCGCGGAATATCCCATGGCCCGCGATGAAAATGGTTACTGGCATTACCGTATGGCCGCCACCCCCACAGGGTTGCAATATCTCTACAAACTGGATAACGACCTGTTGCGCCCCGATCCCGCATCGCGCTACCAGCCCGGTGGGGTACATGGCCCTTCTGCGGTGGTACAGCCTGCCTATCCACACTGGACGGATGACGACTGGCGAGGGCTGGAACTGAAAGACCTCGTTTTGTATGAACTGCATACCGGTACTTTCAGCCCCCAGCGTAACTTCCAGGGCATCATCGCCCGGCTGTCTTACCTGGAAAAATTAGGCGTGAACGCCATTGAGATCATGCCGGTGGCCCAATTTTCCGGCACGCGCAACTGGGGCTACGATGGCGTGTACCCCTTTGCCGTGCAGCATAATTATGGCAGCGTAAATGGCTTGAAGGAAGTGGTGAACGCCGCCCATAAACATGGCATAGCCGTGATCCTTGATGTGGTGTACAACCACCTGGGCCCTGAGGGAAATTACTTCGCGGACTTTGGCCCTTACTTCACCTCCAAATACAAAACACCCTGGGCAGATGCTGTGAACTTTGACGATGCTTACTGCGATGCCGTGCGCGATTACTTCCTGCAAAACGCGCTGATGTGGCTCGATGAATTTCATATAGACGGCCTGCGGCTGGATGCAGTGCACGCCATCTGGGATTGCAGTGCACGCCACTTTGTGGCGGAACTCTCAGAAGCCGTGAGCGTGCTGGAACGCCGCCTGGGCAGGCGCAAGCTGCTCATCGCGGAAATTGATTACAACGCCCCGCGTTACATAGACCCGGTGGAGCAGGGTGGGTATGGCCTGGCCGGCCAATGGGTGGACGAATTTCACCACGCCCTCCATACTATGCTCACCGGTGAGCTGGATGGGTATTATGAAGACTTCAACGGCATTGCACACCTGGCCAAGGCTTACAAGGATAATTACGTGTACACCGGCCAGTATTCCCCCCACCGCAAACGCCGCTTTGGCGACCTGCCCCGTAACCATCATTACAGTGATTTTATTGTGTTCTCCCAAAACCACGACCAGGTGGGCAATCGCCTGCTGGGCGACCGCCTCTCCGCCACGCTGGACCTGCCGGCCCTCAAACTGGCCGCCGCGGCTTACCTGCTGGCGCCGCAAACGCCCATGATCTTCATGGGAGAGGAGTACGGGGAAACGAAGCCCTTCCAGTTCTTTACCTCCCATGGCGATGCAGAATTGATAGCTGCCCTGCGGGAAGGCCGGCGCAGGGAATTTGCGTCGTTCAACTGGCAGGGAGCGGTGCCGGACCCGCAATCGGAAAATACGTTCTATGGCTCCGCTTTAAGTTGGGAGCCCAATGAAGCGCTCCTGGAATGCTACCGGAGCCTGATAGCGCTGCGGCGCAATACCCCCGCCCTGCAAAACCAGGGTCCCGGCTGCATCGCAGTGGAAATACTCAATGAAAAGGCATTGCTGCTGCAAAGGAAATTGGAGGAAAAGCCCGCGCTGTTCATCTATTTAAATTTTAGTAAGGATGCCATAAATGTCACTAACGTAAACGGTTATACGTTAAACGCAGTCTTCACTACGCATACACAGCCATTACCCGCTGAAATAGCCGTACATGCTGGTTTCCAGCTGCCTGCAATGTCGGCCTCCGTATTTGCTGTAAAAGAATAAACGATACAATGATGATACAGTCTCCCGTTTCCACCTACAGGGTGCAGTTACATAAAGATTTTACATGCAATGACCTGGAGCAATTGATTGACTACCTGCACGCATTAGGAATAAACACCGTATATGCGTCACCGTTATTTTCCGCCACACCCGGCTCACAGCATGGGTACGATGTAACAGACCCACAGCGGATCAATCCTGAAATAGGTACCCTGGAACAATGGGCCCGTGTCCGGGACAAGCTGCAGCAGAAAGGCATGCGCTGGCTGCAGGACATTGTGCCCAATCACATGGCCTTCAGCATGGATAATCCTTATTTGTTTGACGTGCTGGAACGCGGGCAGCGGTCGCCCTGCTACCACTTCTTTGACATAGACTGGGAGGCCGGTAAACTGATGGTGCCCTTCCTTGGAAAGCCTTTGCAGGCGGCGATTGCGCTGGGAGAGATCTCCCTGGTACTGAAGAAGAAAGGTTTGCTGTTGCAATATTTTTCGCAGACATATCCCTTATCTGTTTCATCTTACGCTTTATTAACGGAAGGGCTGCTGGCCTACCGGGATGTGGATGCGCTGGAAGCCCTGCTTATCCACCTGAAAGAGGTAGATGGGCTGCCCCTGGAGCAGTGGCGGCAGGCCCGTGATGAAGGTTTTGCAACATTGGCAAATGATGAAAAGATCCACAAAGCCATTGCCCGTTTCAACGACAACAAACCCGCCATGCAACAGCTGGTGGAGGCGCAATATTACCGCCTTGCGCATTGGCCGGAGGCCGCACAGGCCATTAATTTCCGCCGCTTCTTTACGGTAAATACCCTGCTGGCGGTGCGCATGGAAGATGAACAGGTGTTTGCTGATTACCACCGCTTTATTAAACATCTCTATGACCAGGGCTTTATCAACGGCTTGCGCATTGATCACATAGACGGCCTGCAGGACCCCGCGCAATACCTGCAACGGTTGCGCACATTATTTGGAGACAATTGTTACATCATCGCGGAAAAGATCCTGGAGGCAGGGGAGGTCCTGCCCGCAAACTGGCCGCTGCAGGGTACCAGTGGTTATGAGTTTTTATCGCATGTAAACTGGCTGCTCACCAACACGGACGGGGCCAAGACGCTGGTGCAGCAATACCGGCAGTTGCTGCCAGCCGTAACCAGCTACAAAGACGCGGTCTACAACAACAAAAAACGCATCCTGGTAAACTTTATGGGAGGGGAGTGGGAAAACCTTACCGCGATGGCCTACGATCTGGACCTGGTGCCGGCCGGCGTACACCGGGAAACGTTTAAACTGGCCCTGGCGGAGTTCATGATCTGCCTGCCCGTGTACCGTTTATACCCTGGGCAATTTCCGCTGCCGGCAGCGGACCTGGAGGTGGTGCATGTCACTGTGCAGGCGGCCCGGGAGCAGGGCATTGCCAGTGTGTTTGAGCTGAACCTCATTGCCAGCTGGTGGCAGTACGATGGGGCGGATGCCCTGCGGTCCGCCACCATCCTGCGTTTCCTGCAACGCATGATGCAATTCACCGGTCCCCTTACCGCGAAAGGCGTGGAGGATACCACGTTCTACCAATACAATGCACTGCTCCCGCACAATGAGGTAGGTGATAGCCCGGACCAGTTGCAATTCAACACAGACCAGTTCCATAGCCTCATGCAGGCCCGCCTGCAACAAATGCCGGGCGCCCTGAACACCACCTCCACACACGACACCAAAAGGGGGGAAGACGGCCGCCTGCGCCTGAACCTGCTCACCATGCACACCGGCGAATGGGAACAACTGGTAGCCCGCTGGCAGGCCACCAGCCAGTCCGTGTTGCAGCAGGTGGATGGCCAGCCCGCGCCCACCGCAAACGATGCTTATTTTATTTACCAAAGCCTGCTGGCCGGCTTTCCGCCGGAAGATGATAACACCGGCGATTTTGCAGACCGGGTTTGCCAATATTTCATCAAAGCGGTGCGCGAGGGGAAAGTCAATAGTAACTGGGAACAGCCTGATGAAGCCTACGAAGCCGCCTGCCAGGCCTTTATCCGCACCTTCCTGGATGCCGGGCAGCCTTTCCTGCACACGTTCCTGCCTTTTGCCCACAAGCTCATGCAGGAAGCCGGGCAGTTCTCCCTCTCGCAGGTGGTGCTGAAAGTGACCGCTCCCGGCGTCCCCGATGTATACCAGGGCTGTGAGCTGTGGGACCTCAGCTTTGTGGACCCGGACAACCGCCGCCCGGTGGACTTCAATATCCGGCGGGAACATTTGCAGCGGCTTCAAACCCTGGACAGTAAAGGATTTGAAGCCGTAAGGCCTTACCTGGAGGCCCACCGCCGCCACGGCGTGGAAAAAATGTACGTGCTCTGGAAATCGCTGCAGGCGCGGAACGCCAGCCCGGAACTCTTTGCCACCGGGGCCTACCAGCCCATTGCGGTGCCGCAGGGCTACCTGGCCTTTACACGCCAGGCCCCGGACCGGTGGGCCCTGGTAGTGGTGAGCCTGCCAGGTGCCAGGGCAGAAACCATTTCCCTGCAACTGCCGCCTGGCGCCCCCGCCACCTGGAAAAACGTTTTTACCGGCCAATCACTGGATACAGTGGGCAGATTGCCCTTAACAGTTGTATTACAGGACTTTCCGGTGGCTATCCTTGTGGGGTCTGTTCAATAAACAGGCGGGGCCGTGGCAATTAGCTTTTGTTGGATAACTACAAAAGCATATATTTGTTAGAATTAAATATCGTGATAATGGCCACTTTTTTGCAATCTCCGTTTTTGTTCCTGGGGGAAATGAATGGTAAAGAGATCATTCTGATACTCCTGGTAGTTTTATTACTGTTCGGCGGTAAGAAAATTCCTGAGTTGATGCGTGGTTTGGGTAAAGGCATCAGTGAATTTAAAAACGCAAAGGACGGCGAGGCTTCCAAGTCTTCCGTTTCTGACAACAACCAGAACAACGCCTAACACCCCGCGCCCCGGCGCCGGATATAAAAGCTTTCAAGGCTAATGCAAAGTGATTTGCTTTAGCCTTTTTTTGTGCGCTATCAACCCCCATCATTGCACCAGCCCTTTTTTTGTACTGCGCTATCAACCCCCATCATTGCACCAGCCTTTTTTTGTGTACTGCTCCATCCAGCCCCGCATCCTGCGGACCAATACCTGCGGCCGCGCCACCGGCAACTGCTGCCATGCCTCCACCGGCTCCAGGTCCAGCAAAAGTGTACCCCCTGTGATCTCATTAGCGTCGTACAGTTCGTCCCAGCACCGCTTTACCTGCGGGCTCCGGGCAATGATATATTGCAGCAACCGGTCATCTTCCACGCAGATGGTGCCCAGCAGCTTCTGGGTAATAAGCTCAAAGATCCGGGCATCGTTTTGTCTGTTCATCGGCGGTACGGATTGCTGTCTGGAATAGAAAGGTGAAAGCTGGCAGGCATCACACACCGCCGTGCAGGACAGGTGCACGCGGTGTACGGGTACATCGATCAATTTGTTCGTATAGGTTCCGGCCGCACGGTGCAATAATAGCGGGGAAATTGATCCCAATATTACAATCGAAAGGCGGGTTAACAGTTAATACATGGTTAATGACTCACACTGTACCACTGCCGCATCACCCCATCCAGTCCCTGGGCGCTGGCCTGGATCATAGTGCACAGGCTGCGCAGCTGGCGGGCATCGTCCGTTTGCTGCAGCACCGTTACCAGCCCCATAAGGTTGGCCAGGTGACGCCGCGTTTCGTGGGAAGGCATATCGATACGCGGCACATCGCAGGCCAGCAAGGGGCGGCCCGCTTCATCCAGGCAGGCGGTGAGGTTACTGCCCATGCAATACACGCCCCGGATATGGCCGGTATCATCCCGGAGGGCCTGGCATTCCCACTGCGTCAGCACATAATCACCGTGCCGGTCCGCCTTGCGTACCATCAGTGGAAACAACTGTTCGGGGTACTGCATGCACTGCAGGCGGGTGGTGCGCGCAATGGGCATGTCCTCGGGATGCACCAGCGCGTCAAAAAGCTGTCCCAGCAAGGAATTGCCCGAAGGGCCAAAGGCCTGTGTATAATGATCGTTGGTAAAAGTGTAAGCACCCTCCAGCCCCATGCTGATAAGGTAGTAGAGATTAGATTGGGCTAACTGGTCCTTTAGATGGTCAAACTGTAGCATGAATGGATATATTTCAATAGGGATTAAATTGGGATTAGGGCGCACAGCCATCAAACACAACAACAAGGTACAATAATTATTGCCTCAGCGGTGTTAACCCCGCAAGAATTGCAAATTGTTTAATCGTGCCGGTGACACTACAAAAGGGGTAGTAGGAATATGACAACGGGCACGCCTGATAACCAGTGGGATAGTACTGCGGCCTGTGAAAAAACGCGTTATGGCCGAAATCGCCGGGCACAGAAATAACGTAGCCTGCGTAAAATATTATCTAATTTGGACCGTCTTCTCTTAACAAACTTATTACAGCATGTACACCATCCTCGGCGCCAATGGCAGCATAGCAAATGCACTTAGCACCCTCCTTATTGAAAACCAGCAACCGGTACGCCTGGTAAGCCGCAATCCCCAGCCCAAAGCAGGCGCAGAGACCATGCAGGCAGACCTGCTGGATGCCGCCCAGACCAAAGCCGCCGTACAGGGCTCTGAAGTAGTATTCCTCCTGGCGGGCCTGCCGTATGATCATAAAATATGGGCCGTGCAGTGGCCGAAGATCATGGACAACGTGATAGCCGCGTGCCAGGCTGCCCATGCAAAGCTGATCTTCTTTGATAACGTATACATGTATGGCCCGGTAGATGGACCGATGACGGAGAACACTCCTTACCGCCCCACCAGTAAAAAGGGAAAGATCCGTGCGGCCATTGCCACAAAGCTGATGGATGAAGTGATAGCAGGCCGCCTCGTGGCTTCCATTGCGCGCTGCGCAGACTTCTACGGGAAAGGCGCTGATAAAACCGGCATCCTCAACATCCTGGTGACCAACAACCTGGCCAAGGGTAAAAGTGCGCAATGGATGGGCAGCGTAAACTTCGTGCATTCGTACACGTATGTGCCCGATGCCGCCAGGGCATTGCTCCTCATGGCGAAAGACGAACTGGCCTGGAACCAGGTCTGGCATTTGCCTACGGCCAAACCGGCCCTCACCGGTAAGGAATACATAGAAAAAGTAGCCGCCCTCACCGGCGCCAAACCCAAATACATGGTGCTCGGCAAATTCATGCTGCAGCTCTTCGGCCTCTTCTCCACGCCCATGGCCGAACTGGCGGAAATGATCTACCAGTACGACCGCCCTTATATCTTTGACAGCACCAAGTTTGAACAGCATTTTAATTTCCAGCCTACCAGCTACGATGCGGGCCTGAAAGCCGTGCTGGAAAAATAAAAAGAGGATCGGTACAGGTGAATGGTTAAACGTGAACGGCTAAACGTTATGGCGCAGCCATCGTGTTTACAGCTCTCACCATTAACCTGTAACGTTTAACCCGTTATCTTTGCCGCATGAAATGGATGTTAGGATTGGCCATGATGCTCTGCAGTATTACCATTGCAAAGGCGCAGACAGACAGTACTTCCGTACCCGCGGCAGATTCTTTGCCGGCACACCGTCATAGTTTTTTTCCTATTCCCGTGCTGGGTTACTCACCGGAAAAAGGATTGGAAATAGGGGCTGCCATGCTGTATTCCTTTTATGCGGATCACCGCAACCCGGGCGTGCACACCCGCAATTCCACCCTGTATCTTATTCCGGCCATCACCACGGAGCACCAGTATAAAATAGACCTGCGCACGGAGATCTGGACGCGGGAGAACTTATGGCATTTCCGCGGGGGATTGCGCTACCAATACTTTCCTTTCTACTTCTATGGCCTGGGCGATACCACGCATGCGGCAGATAAATCGCTGGTGGACAACCGCCGTTTCCGTGTCCAGTTTGATGGGGAGCGCCGCATCACCGGTCATTTCTACGCCGGCATTTCCCTGGCCTTCCAGGATGATGAATATAAGGCGTCCGATAATAAAGGTATTTATATGACCATGCCCCTGCACTACAAAAGCGGCGGGCACGAACTGCTGGCCGGCATCACCGCGGTGTTTGATAACCGGGATAACCAGAACTACACCACCCACGGCACTTTCCTGCGGCTGAACCTGGCCAATGCGCTCAACTTTGCCAGTTCCCAAACCGTGTACACGGTAGACCTGCGGGGCAACCAGTTCTTTAGCTTATCGAAGAAAAGTGTGATCGGATTAAATGGGTATTTCCGTTCCGTGCAGGGCGATCATATTCCCTTTTATTTACTGCCGGAACTGGGCAGCGATCAGATCATGCGGGGCTACTACACGGGCCGTTACCGCGATCAGAACTACCTGGCCGGCCAGGTGGAATACCGCTATCTCGTAGATCCAAAAATCAGGGTGAAGCTGGGTAAATGGGACATGCACCCAAAGTTTGCGCTGGCCGCCTTTGCCGGTGCGGGCGATGTGTTCAATAACCACAATTTTGACCTGGGAAATTTTAAGCCCAGCTTGGGTGCAGGTGTCCGCTATTTCTATGACGAGCACGCAAAACTCACCGTGCGCATAGACGCAGCTGTAGGAGAGAAGCGGCCCGGGGAAGCCCGCCAGAAGGGCCTTTACCTGTCGCTGGCAGAAGCGTTTTAAGCCTTCAGCCGCAGCGCGGCCAGGTATTTATCAATGTATTCCTGCTCGTATTTGGAACGGTACTGCATAATGAAGCGGGGATGCTCCAGCGGTACCAGTTTTTTAAAGAATTTATATTTTTCATTGGCCTGCTGCACAAAAGCGGCATTCTTTCCCGTGCCCAGCACATAACCTACTTTACGGTCAATGCCCCATTCCAGTTGCTCCTGCAGCTTACTGATCATGAAATCATACACCAGCGAGGTAAGTTCCCTGGTGTCGTAGTAATTGTAATTCACTTCCCGGCCTTTGCCCTTATCCATCACAAAGCCCAGCGGGCACATAGACGTGAAATAAAAGTGCCTGCAGAATTTCTTCAACCCGCCGTAAGCATCGATCATGTCGTGCACGAACACGGCAGACTGCTCATGCGTTTGCAGCCCGCCCTGGAAGCTGATCCCGGCCTTTTCGGTGAGGCGTTTGGTATCCGTAAAAGGCACCCCGGTAACACCCGCGCCAAAGCGCCCGGGATTGATGCCTACCAGCATGCGGCGCTCACCGTTATCGTTATAGAACTTGCGGTAAAACTGCTCCATGATGCCGCGGGCTTCCTGTCCTTCTTCAAAAGGGTACATCATGCGGATGCCCGCCGGCAGCCGGCCTGTAAAGTGGAGGTGCGTGTTGAAATCAATTACTTTTTCGCCAAAGGTCATGGGCACAAGTTACGCATGACGGTCATCAATGTGGCAACTTTTGCCGTACTTTTCCGTACACCCAGGTGCCTGCAATAGCACTCAGCAGGGTTACGGTCACCACGGTGGCACCCGTGCCTATCTGTGCGTACAGCGGGCCGGGGCAGGCGCCGGTGAGGGCCCATCCAAAGCCGAAACACAGCCCGCCCAAGATCTGCCCTTTGTGAAACGATTTCACCGGGAAAGTGACCGGCTGCCCGGAAAATGTTTTTACGCGGAAGCGCTTAATGATCCACACACTGATCATACCCGTAACTACCGCGGAGCCGATGACGCCATACATATGGAAGGATTGTAAGCGGAACATTTCCTGGATGCGGAACCAGGAGATCACTTCGGCCTTGGTAAGCACAATGCCAAAGTAAGTGCCTGCCAGGATGTACATCCACCATTGTTTTTCCCATCCGCCGGGCACCTTGCTGGTGGCGGCTTCCCGGGCTACTTCAAAATCTGTTTCCTGCATTATTCAGAAAAATTTAAAGGCTTAAGATAATAGGAACCACCAGGTTGGCCACCAGGAAACCGCCCGCCATAAAGCAGCAGGTAGCCACCAGGGAGGGCCATTGCAAATTAGACAGGCCCATGATAGCATGCCCGCTGGTGCAGCCACCTGCATAGCGGGTACCAAAGCCCACCAGGAAGCCGCCCACCACCATCAGGATAAAGCCGCGCAAGGTGAGCAGGGCCGGCCAGTTAAACAGTTGCACCGGCACCAGCCCGTCAAGGTTGGTAATGCCATGTGCGGCCAGGCTTTCCGCCAGTTTAGGATGCAGTACCACCGGCTCGGGATTGTGCAGCAGGGTAGCCGCGATCATACCACCCAGCAGGATGCCGAGGGCAAAGAACAGGTTCCAGGACTCCTGTTTCCAGTTATACTTAAAGAATTCAATATCGCCGGGCATGCAGGCCGCACAGATGTGGCGCAGCGTGGATGAAATGCCAAACTGCCGGTTGCCCAGCAGCAGTAACAAAGGCACGGTAAGCCCGATCAGTGGCCCCGCCACGTACCAGGGCCAGGGGGAGGAGATGGTGTGGAGCATGTAAAGTGGTGTTTGTCTTGGTTTTTTAAGTCTTAGGTCCTAGGTCTTAGGTGATGTTTAAAAAGATAAACGTCATTGATGCAAACTACGAAGAAAGGGATACCACAAGCGTGACACCCCTTACGCGAAATTAATTAAATAAATAAGGCACTGCTCTTAATACCCAGGACCTAAGACCATTCTTTACCCTACATGCTGCTGCAATACCTGTAACAACTGGTGGGCCGGCATCACGCCACTCTGGCGCCACAGGAGCTTGCCTTCTTTGAAAAGCATCAGCGTAGGCACGCCACTGATCTGCCATTCCTGCGACAGTTTCGGGTTCTTGTCCACGTCTATCTTCAGGATGCGCACTTTATCGCCGGTTTTGGCTTTTACGTCTTTTAAAATGGGAGCCAGCTGTTTACAGGGCCCGCACCATTCCGCGGAAAAGTCCAGCAGCACCGGGGTACTGCCCTGCAGGATGGCCTGCAGTTTCTGATCGGCCTGTTCGGATGTATGCATAAAAATTATTTTAGTGTTTGTACCCATTGTTGTTACAAAGTCTCTGCCAGTCCGTATTTCCGGCCCTTATGGCAGTCTGCTGGATTTGCTAAAAAAATTGGCAAAAATACCTATCTTCGCTGCCTGACTACCCAATAAGAGAATGACACCCACGCATACATTAGACCTGAGCAATGAAACCTTTACGCTGGCCGCCAATTTCGTGATGAACACCACCCGGCACATGTTCCTCACCGGTAAGGCTGGCACCGGCAAGACCACCTTCCTGCGCTACGTGCGGGAAAATGTAAAAAAGAACACCGTGATCGTAGCGCCCACCGGCGTAGCAGCTATCAATGCGGGCGGAGTTACCGTGCATTCCTTTTTCCAGCTGCCCTTTGCCCCATTCCTGCCGGAAAGCAATGGCCTGTTCCAGGGCGGTCCTCCGGGCGGTAGCAACCACCCGTTATTGAAGGGGCTGCGCATTGGCGCGGAAAAGAAAGCCCTGATGCTGGAAATGGAATTGCTGATCATTGATGAGGTGTCTATGCTGCGGGCGGACATGCTGGATGCAATGGACCTCATCCTGCGCCATATCCGCAAGCAGCCCGTGCAGCCTTTCGGGGGCGTACAGGTGGTCTACATCGGCGACCTGTTCCAGTTGCCGCCGGTGGTGCCGCCGGACCAATGGGAACTGCTGGCGCCGCATTATCCCAGCCCATTCTTCTTCCATGCCTGGGCGGTGAAGCAAAACCCGCCATTATATGTATCCCTCCAAAAGATTTACCGACAAAACGACCGGTTGTTCATAGACCTGCTGAACCGGGTGCGCAATGCGGAAGTACAGCCGGCAGACCTGGCCGTGCTGAATGAACGCTACACGGAAGACTTTGACCAGGAGCAGCACAAGGGCTACATTACCCTTACCACGCATAACAGTAAAGCGGAGTCCATCAACCTGGATGCACTGGAAGCCCTGCCCACAGCGCTGCATACGTTTGAAGGCCGTATCACCGGCGACTTTTCAGACAAGAACCTGCCCAATGAAATGACGCTTTCGCTCAAGGAAGGCGCCCAGGTCATGTTCCTGAAAAATGACACGGAGAAAGTACGGCGCTTTTACAATGGCAAGATCGGCGTGATCCGGAGCATTGATAAAAAACGCATCGTAGTAGGCTTTGAGGGGGAAGATACGGAGCTGGAAGTGGAGGAGGAGACCTGGCGGAATATCCGTTACCATTTTAACGTGCAGACCCGCCGCATTGAGGAAGAGGAGATCGGCACCTTTACCCAGTACCCTATCCGCCTGGCATGGGCCATTACCATCCACAAAAGCCAGGGCCTTACGTTCCAGAAAGCCGTGATCGATGCGGGCGATGCTTTTGCCGCCGGGCAGGTGTACGTGGCGCTGAGCCGCTGCGTGAGCCTGGAAGGCATGGTGTTGCGTAGCCGCATTGGGGCCGGTGCTATTTATACCGATGCGGAAGTAATGGCCTTTGCCCGCCAGGAATCCGGTGTGCAGGAATTACACAACCAGTTTTCCAATGAGAAACACCGCACGCTGGTGCACCGGTATTTGTCGTTATTCCAATGGCAGTTCATCACGGATTACCTGCAGGACCAAAAGGCCAAAACCCAGATGAAAAGTTTTCCCGAGCGCCAGCCCGCCATTGCATTTTTCAATGACCTGATCGTGAAGGCAGAAAAGCAACAGGCGGTGTCAGAAACTTTCCAGCGCCAGTTGTTACAGTTGCTGCAACAAACGATTGCCACCGGCGATGCCACCCAGCTGGAAACCAGGCTGCAGGCGGGTTTGAACTATTTCAGGAAGATCCTCGATGAAGAATTGATCCAGCCCCTGCATGCACATGTGGAAGAGATGAAAACCAAAACGGGTGTGGGCCGTTACCTGGTGCAGCTGGAGCCACTGGAAGAATTGCTGCACGGGAAAATGCGGCGGCTCATGGCACCGGATGAAGTGCCGGTAGCGGAAGCATAACAATCATTTCACATCGTTTAAGCCCCGCAAACCCAATCAGCGTGCGCTTTTCCGCGCAACGTTGTATAGCGCATTCTACATTTTGACGCGCAGATGCACAACCCGCAGTGTTGTTGGTATGCGCCCCGTTGCAATTCATGGCTGGCCTGTTGTTTGTGCGGAAAAACACAAAACAGTTAAACTATGAAAAAGACTTCCGCAAAGAACACGACCAACCGTTCGGCCAAAGCAACGGGTGGCCGCGCTTCCGGCAGGACGCAACGCGCATCCGCCAATGCCAGAAGTGCTGCTGCCGGTAGTCGTAAAGCTGCCACTTCCCGCACAGGTACGGGAAGCAAACCCACCGCCAAAAAAGCCACTGCAAAAGCTGCCGCAAAACCCAAATCCAAAGCAGCTGCCAGTTCAAGATCCAAAGTAGCTGCAAAACCCAAGGCTGGAACCGCCGCCAAGGCCGCTCCTAAAAAAGCAACATCCCGCAGTACGGTGGCCCGCCGCGCCGCACCCAAAACGCCAGTGCGCAATAGTCGCAGTGCCACCCGCAAACAAGCCAGCACTAAAGACCTGCTCCTGGAATTGTTCCATGATGAGATCAAGGACATTTACTGGGCAGAGAAAAATATCATCAAAGCCCTGCCCAGATTGAAAAAGGCCGCCACCTCACCGGCGCTGCAGGCCGCTTTCGATGCGCACCTGGCCCAGACCCGGGAGCACGCCAGCCGCCTGGAAGAAGTATTTAAAAAGCTGGATAAAAAAGTGCAGGCCAAGAAATGCGATGCCATGGAAGGCCTCCTGAAAGAAAGCGAATCCATCATCAGCGACACCGAAGCCGGCACTGCCACCCGCGACGTAGGCCTCATCCTGGCCGCACAGAAAGTGGAGCACTACGAGATAGCTACCTACGGAGGCCTGGCACAGCTGGCCCGCACTTTGCGCCTGGGTGACATTGAAGCCCTGCTGGAAACTACTTTACAAGAAGAAAAAGACACCGATATGAAACTCACTAACATCGCAGAAAACCATGTAAACTACGATGCCCTTGCAGAGAGCGAAGGCTTCCAATCCGCCACCAGCAACGTTTTCATAGCGGTCGAGGCCAACGTGGGCGGGGAGGAAGATGATGCTGACGAAGATGAAGAAGAGGATATTGATTTTGAGGAAGCTGACATTGACATAGACGAAGACGAGGAGGATGAAGAGGATGAGGACGACTATGAAGACCTCGATGAAGACGAGGAAGAAGAGGATGATGAACAGCGCTGAGATACATATCCATTATAAAGCGAAAACCTACCGGCGGGGCATTTGCAACGCCGGTTTTTTATTTGGTACACATCATTCCGCCACCTTGATTCAACACCATTCCCGTGCAGGCTTACACCGCTTTCCAATATCTTTGTGTAAAGCCCGTTCCCATGGAAGCTCCTACGCGAAATTTTACGATCATCAGCCCCACCGCCAGGGCCTTGCTGCTCATGAAATCTGTGACCCGCATTCCTTTTGCGCATGCCGCCGCAAAACTCGTCGCATCGCCCGCGGAAATGGACGACATTGAGCACCAGCTCTCCAACCTGAGTTTCCTGCGCCGGGTGCTGCATTTTGAAAACCGCTACTGGACCACCGAACAATTATACCGCCGCCAGCCTACCAGCAACGTGCTGGAACTATGCGCCGGTTATTCCTTCCGCGGGCTGCTGCATGTTACGCAGGCACCGGTGCATTACGTAGATACAGACCTGCCGGATGTGATAGCCACCAAGCGCCTGCTGGTAACACAGTTGCTCCAGGACCAGTGCCTCTCCGTGCGTGGTCCCCTGCATTTACAGCCCCTCAACGCCCTGGACGAAGTTTCTTTCTGGCAGGCCATAGACCTGCTGCCCGCCGGCCCGCTCACCATCCTCAATGAAGGCCTGCTCATGTATCTCAATGAAGCGGAGAAGCGCCAGCTTTGCGGCATCATTCATAAAATACTGGAAGTGCGGGGCGGCGCCTGGATCACCGGCGATGCGTATATACAAAGGGATACCAGTGCAGACCCGCCGCCCAATGACGAACAAAGCCTGCAACTGGCGGCCTTCCTGGCCTATCATAATATTGAAGAGAACAAATTTGCCAGCCTGGAAGCGGCAGAAGCATTCTTCAACAGCTGTGGCTTTGTAGTGAAAGACCGGATGGCGGTATCGTGGGAAGACCTGTCGCTGTTGCCCCGCATCAAAGCCCTGATGCCCCCGGAAGCACAACGTACAAAAGGGGCCTGGAAATTGCGGGAAAGCTGGCGCCTGGAAATAGGTTAACTTTCAACAAGAGAATGTGTCATAAGTGCAATGAATAGCTGTTTTGTGAATACGTTGAATCTTTACATTTGATAGACCAAAAAAATCTGCATCATGCTTACTCTCGATGGCATCCAGTCCTTGCTGGGACAGGAATCAGACTCCTTATTACAACACACCTGCAACACCATTTCCAGGAATGATCTTTACCTGCCTGGCCCCAGTACGATCGAAGATGTATACCTGGGCAGCAACCGCAATCCCCAGGTATTGCGCAGCCTTGGCCAGTTGTTTAACCATGGCCGCCTGGCCGGCACCGGCTACATGTCTATCCTGCCGGTAGACCAGGGCATAGAGCACAGCGGCGGCGCCTCCTTTGCAAAGAACCCGGAATATTTCAATCCGCTTAATATCACCAAACTGGCCGTGGAAGGTGGCTGCAATGCGGTGGCCACTACGTTTGGCGCACTGGCGCTGGCTTCCCGTCATTACGCGCACAAGATCCCCTTCATTGTAAAGATCAATCACAACGAGCTGCTGACCTACCCGAATAAATTTGACCAGGTGATGTTTGGCACCGTGCGTGATGCCTGGAACCTGGGCGCCGTGGCCGTAGGTGCCACCATTTATTTTGGTTCTGAACAGTCGGACCGCCAGATCGTGGAAGTGTCCCGCGCATTTGAAGAAGCCCATAGCCTGGGCATGGCCACCATCCTGTGGTGCTACCTGCGCAATGATGCCTTTAAGAAAGACAAGGATTACCATCTTTCCGCCGACCTGACCGGGCAGGCTAACCACATTGGCGTTACCATCCAGGCGGATATCATCAAGCAAAAGCAACCGGAAAATAATGGCGGTTACAAAGCCCTGAACACCGGCAGTTCCAGCTACGGCAAACTGGATGAACGCATCTACACCCAGCTCACCACGGACCATCCCATAGACCTCTGCCGCTACCAGGTGGCTAATTGCTACATGGGCCGCATAGGCCTCATCAACTCCGGTGGCGCCTCCAGCGGCGACAAGGACCTGGCCCAGGCCGTACGCTCCGCCGTGATCAATAAACGCGCGGGTGGCGCGGGATTGATCTCCGGCAGAAAGGCTTTCCAAAGGCCCATGAAAGAAGGCGTGGAGATGCTGAATGCCATACAGGACGTGTACCTGGAAAAGCAGGTAACGGTGGCATAGTGCATTGCCCCGGGAATGCCGGGCGCAAAGAGCAATGTCCTTAAAAGGGGACAAACCCGGCGCGATGTTCAAAAAGAAACTCCTTAAAATAATAAGTGCCCCGGCGGCCAGCCGGGGCACTTATGCATACTAATAACTTAATATAAATTCTTTAAAAATATCTATGCTTCTCCCCGAAGCGTCATTTCAATCTGCTGCCGGGTGTCAGTTGTAAATCCCTCAAGTTCGATCTTGGGATGCTGATCCAGGTTGATGCAGATCTTACCGTCCTCGTGGGCCATCAGGTCTTCCAAGGGCTCCAGTAAGGCAAATAGCAGGTTTTTGGCTGATTCGGCCAACTGATTGAGGATAGAGTCTTCCATCTGGAAGTACTCCCTGTTTTTGAAGGAGTAGGTTACTTGTACCATGTAAAAAAGGGTTTCGGATACACTAAATGTTAAATGACGTCTCTGAGATAAAGATATAAAAAACATTAAATTATATAAATTTATATCTCTTAAATTTTGGAGAAAGCCTGTTGATGGTGGATAACTGGGGTGGGCTTCACATAGAATTAAGCCAAATCAGCCTATTTCTGTTAATATTCAGTCAGGTTTTCGGTTTATCTTTCGGCACTAAAAATTTCCAGCAGGCCTATGCGTTCGGTTATCTCATTTACGCTCCTCTTACTTTTTTGGATTGTTAATCCGTTTTTTACGGTAGCACAAACAATGCCCGATCCCATACTGAAGTGGTCGCCAGACGGGCACTACCGCTACCAGGCCATGGGTACCTCCATCCTGGCTATCCAATTGTCCACCGGTGAGCGGACCGTGAAACTCAAAGATATTACACCCCCAGGCAGCGCCACAGCACTCCGTATTCGTGATTTTGCATTCAGCAACGATCAGCGGAAAGTACTGCTGTTTGCCAACAGCAAGCGGGTATGGCGTTATGAAACCCGGGGTGATTATTTTGTATATGATACGGCTACCAGGCAGGTGCAACAACTTGGGAAATCACTCCCCGCATCGTCCCTCATGTTTGCAAAATTCTCCCCGGACGGTTCCAAAGTAGCCTACGTGAGCGATCATAACCTCTACGTGGAAACCCTGGCCACCGGCGAGATCCGCCCGCTGACCACCAATGGCACCCGCCACTTCATCAACGGCACATTTGACTGGGTATATGAAGAAGAAATGTCGTGCCGCGATGGCTTCCGCTGGAGCCCGGACGGGCAGTCCATTGCCTATTGGCAGCTGGACGCTACTAACACGCGCGACTTCCTCATGATAGACAACACAGATTCCCTGTATTCGTTCACCGTCCCGGTGGAATATCCGATTGCCGGGCAGGACCCCGCCGCCGCCCGCATCGGGGTGCTGGACCTGGCCTCCGGCAACACTACCTGGATGCAGCTCCCCGGCGATGCGCACCAGCACTACCTGCCCCGCATGGAGTGGGCGCCCGGCGGGCACCAGCTCATTGTACAGCAGCTGAACCGGCGCCAGAACGAAAGCAGGATATTCCTGTGCGACGCGGCCAATGGGAATGCACATGCGGTGTACACAGAGACTGATAGCGCCTGGGTGGACATCCGCGCCGGCTGGGACGCTGATAACAGTACCGGGTGGGACTGGCTGCAGAACGGGAAAGCATTTGTATGGGTAAGCGAAAAGGATGGATGGCGTCATGCCTACCGCATAGGCCTGGATGGCAAGGAAACCCTGCTGACGCCCGGCAACTATGACCTCATCCGCATTTGCAAAGTGGACGAGAAGGCAGGGCTCATTTATGCCCTGGCATCTCCGGAAAACGCAGGCCAGCAGTACCTCTACCGCATTCCCCTGAAAGGAGGCCCCGCGGTGCGCATTACCCCGGCCAACGAGATGGGCACGCACAATTACACCATAGATCCTTACGGCGATTACGCGGTACATGAATTCAGCAATTATTACTGCCCGCCTGCCACGGAATATGTGCACCTCCCGGACCACAAAAGCGCTAAAGGTGAAGTGGAAACCGCTCTCCGCGACAATAAAGCCGAAAATAACCCGCTGACATTCTTTAAAGTGACCACACCGGAGGGCGTGGTGCTGGACGGGTGGATGAAAAAGCCGGCCAACTTTGACCCCGCTAAAAAATATCCCATCCTGTTCTACGTGTATGGTGAGCCCGCAGGCGCCACTGCCAAGGATGAATATGGTGCCGGCAAGAACTTCCTGTACCAGGGCAGCATGGAAGCAGATGGCTACATCTACGCTTCCATGGATAACCGTGGTGCGCCGCTGCCCAGGGGCCGTGCATGGCGCAAGGCCATTTACCGCAACATAGGCCGCCTCAATGTGCACGACCAGGCTATGGGCGCCAAGGCACTCATGGAGCAGTATCATTTCATCGACACCAGCCGCGTGGCCGTATGGGGCTGGAGTGGGGGCGGCAGCAGTACACTGAACCTGTTGTTCCAGTACCCGAAGATCTACAAAACCGGTATTGCTATTGCTGCGGTAGGAGACCTGCGTACGTATGATAATATTTACCAGGAGCGTTACATGGGCATTCCGCAGGAAACCATGGCAGACTATGTAGCCGGATCGGCGGTACACAATGCACGGTACCTGGAAGGCAACCTGCTTTACATTCACGGTACCGGCGATGATAATGTGCACTACACCAACGCGGAGCGCCTCATTAATGAGCTGGTGAAGTATAACAAGCAATTCCAGCTGATGTCTTATCCAAACCGCTCCCATGGCCTGTCTGAGGGTGAAGGTACCTTCCGCCACCTCACCACTTTGTACACCACTTACCTGCGGGAACACTGTGCGCCCGGTGGCAGATAATTTTATAAACGAACGACCTAAATCATATGACGAAAGCGAGTATTACAGGCATGGTAGCCGCGGTGGTGGCAGTGATCAGCGCCTTTTTGCCCTGGGCAGATGTGCTGCAACTGCATTTTACAGGACTGGACACTACGGGCTCCGCCTTTGGGCAGCCCGGTAAGGTGAATATTTTCATGGCAGTGGTAGCGGGCGTATTATTCGCGCTGAACAAAGGCTGGACGTTCCGTGTGAACCTCTTTATTTCCGGCTTCCTGATGGCCTGGGCCTTCCGCAATTACCTGCTGTTCTCGCGCTGCGAAGCCGGGGTGTGCCCGGATGCTAAAGCAGGCTTGTATCTCTCGCTGATCGCGGGTATCACCTGCTTTGTATGTGTGCTGGCTTCCCCGAGAAAGCTATCCGTACCAAAGGCAGGGGAGTAGACTTCGCTGCAAAGCGGTGACGAACGGGCCCCTTGCACTGTCCCACCGGCCAGGAGATGCATGACAAAGCCATACAACATAAAAAAAACGCTTCGCAAAGACTGCGAAGCGTTTTTTTTATTACAAAGTAAATTTATCAGAACGGAAGGAAATGCCCTATCAGCCAGCTTCCCAGCATAATACCAGTAGCAGTAAGCATGGTCCGTACCAGCACCGGCACCGGTTTCTGTTGTGTAAGCCGCGACTTAATGAAAGAAAAAACGATCACCGCCAGGAAAAGGATGTAAGTACTTTGACGGGCGGCATCTGTGAAGTTTTCCGTGGCCAGGTAAGGCCAGAGGGGCAGGTAGCCCCCCAGCAGGAAAGAGAAAGCCGTAGCGATAGCGCTGCGCACCGCGGCTCCCCAGAAAAAGGGCACCTGCTGCACTTTTTCCTGCTCCAGGGTCTTTTCCCATTTCTGGGCATCGTCAGCCATGCCTTGTTGTATATCACCGATGGTCTGCTCACTGATCTCCAGTTTGCGGAGCTTGTGGCGTTCCGCATCGGTCATAGTATCATCGTGCCCATCGCCGGCGCCGCGGTTGCTGAAGAAGCTGGAAAGCCCCACCAGTAAGGCAAAGATGAGCCATACCCACAGGTGGATATCATAAAAGCGCTGGATGTTCAGGTGGTTGTGCAGCGTCTGGGTGGTAAAATATAAAAGGAACAACCCGTCCGGGAAGCCCACCAGGAGATCAGTTTTCCAGCCTGTGCTGCGTACGGCGTGTTTGCGTATAGCCATAACCGTTAGTCAAGGATTGAAAGGCTTTTTTGAATGATGCCGGTAGCGTCTCTGATCTGCGTGGCAGTGATGAGCAGGGGAGGTGCAAAGCGGATAATGTGGCCATGCGTGGGCTTGGCCAGCAGGCCGTTCTCCTTCAGGGCCAGGCACAGGTCCCACGCGGCCTCGGGGTTGCTGTGCCGGATCACGATGGCATTGAGCAGGCCTTTACCGCGCACCACGGAGATGTGGGGCGATTGCAGTGCCAGTAATTGTTCCCGCAGCTGGGCGCCCATAACGGCGGCATTCTCCGCCATGTTTTCCTGCTGCAATACCTCCAGTGCGGCAATGGCCACTTTGCAGGCCAGCGGGTTCCCCCCGTAGGTAGAGCCATGTTCACCGGGCTTGATGGTGAGCATGATCTCATCATCAGCCAGCACGGCCGATACCGGTAAAGTGCCGCCGGACAAGGCTTTGCCAAGGATGAGGATGTCCGGGCGCACCTGCTCATGATCGCAGGCCAGCATCTTGCCGGTGCGGGCCAGGCCGGTCTGGATCTCATCCGCAATGAAAAGCACATTGGCATCCGTACAGTAGTGGCGGGCATTGGCCAGGTAGCCATCGTCCGGTACCACCACGCCGGCTTCGCCCTGGATGGGCTCCACCAGGAAACCGGCTACGTTTTTATCCTGGAGCGCTTTTTCCAGCGCCGGCAGGTTGTTGTAAGGGATCACTTCATACCCCGGCATAAAGGGGCCGAAGTTGGTACGGGAAGCAGGGTCCGTACTGAAAGACACTACGTTCAGCGTGCGCCCGTGGAAGTTCTGGGCACACACGATGATCTTTGCCTTATCCTGCGGAATGCCTTTTACCTCGTAACCCCAGCGGCGGCACAGTTTCAGCGCGGTTTCCACGGCTTCCACACCCGTGTTCATGGGCAACACTTTATCATACCCGAACAGGCGGGTGATGTAAGCTTCGTATTCCCCTAAAAGATCATTGTAAAAAGCGCGGGAAGTAAGCGTAAGTTGCCGGGCCTGCGCAACCAGGGCATTTACAATGGCGGGGTGGCAATGGCCCTGGTTCACCGCGGAGTAGCCGGACAGGAAATCGTAATAACGTTTGCCATCCACGTCCCACAGGTGTACGCCCTCGCCGCGCTCCAGTACCACCGGTAAGGGATGGTAATTGTGCGCGCCGTATAGTTCTTCCAGCGATAAAAAATGCTGGGTCTTTTCACTG